>CAYJBO010000066.1:8792-13339 GCA_964368295.1 uncultured Bacteroides sp. | reverse complement strand
CAATTAACCAAATGCGCATCAGCGGCGTAAGCCGACGCAAGGCAATAGTAGACACAGGCCGCTTACGCTTGCGACCAATTATTATGACCACGCTTACAACGGTGCTTGCAATGACAACAATGGCGCTAGGCGTTGGCGAGGGAGCCGAAATGACACAGGGCATGGCAATAGTTACAATAGGCGGCCTTTTGTACGCTACGGTTTTAACCCTTTACGTTGTGCCCGTCCTTTACGATATAATGCGCAAAAAAGAGCTACTTGTTATGGATGATACTGCAAAGAGTGAAAAAGACGTTATCACAGGCGAATTTAATAACAGTTAAAAATGTAATTTTTTTCGCTTAATATTTACAAAGCACATACTTGCTGTAAGGTATACAGCTTAAATAAAACAAAATAAAGGAGTAAAGATTCACTATTAAAAAGTGCGTCTTCGGTGAAAATTATGGGAATAAGATTTGGTATAGTAGGACCCGGAAAAATAGCGAAAAAGTTTTCAGAAGCTGTTAACTTATGCAGCGATGCCGAACTTTACGCAGTTGCCAGCAGAGATATAAAACGCGCGGAGGCATTTGCTAAAGAGTACGGGGCAAAAGTGTGCTACGGCAGCTATAACGAGATGTTTTTAGACCCTGACGTGCAAGCGGTATACATTGCAACACCGCACAATTTCCACGTTGAGCTTGCAAAGCAAGCCATAATGCATGGCAAGCCTGTTATATGCGAAAAGGCTATAGGCGTAAATTACAAAGAGGTTTTAGAGCTTGTAACTTTAGCACGCGAGAAAAAAGTATTGCTTGTAGAAGCAATGTGGACAAAACAGCTACCTGCATATAAAGCGGCAAAAAAATGGATTGACGACAAAAAAGTAGGCGATGTGTTATTTATGTCTACTGCATTTACTTTCCGCGCACCGTTTGATGAGAAATCGAGATTTTTTGCGCCAGAGCTTGCCGGCGGCGCACTACTTGACCTAGGCTGCTACACTACCGCTGTGACGCTTGGCCTTTTGGGCGAGTGCCCCAGCGAGATTAAAAGCACTAGCAAGCTAAGCGTTACAAATGTTGATGAAAATGTGGCTGTTGCACTTAAATTCCCCTCGGGCATAATTGCGCAGATGAACTTTGGTGTAATTGTAAACGGCATGAATCAATCTATCGTTTATACAACAGACGGGCGCATTGAGATGTCCCCGTTCCACAGTGCTAAAGTTGCTAGGTGTTACAACGATAAAAACGAGCTTATCGACGAGTTTGTGGACGAAACTGAAAACGGTTTTATTTACCAAGTACAAGATATGTGCAACCTAATAAGCAGCGGTAAAACAGAGAGCGAAAATGTGCCTTTAGATGAAACTTTAGACGTAATGCATGTGCTCGATGAACTACAAAATCAGTTTTACAGCAAGTAAACACAATGCTTACTACTTATAGTTTTAGTTTTTTACAAGTAATATTGCCATAAACTTAAATTTAAACAAAAATAACACCGCACCCTATTTTCATAGGGTGCGGTGTTATTTTTCTGAGAACATCTATATAAAAACATTAACAATGTCTTAAAAGTGTACTGCGGTTTAATACTATTTTCCGTTTTAGTTTGCTTCTTGTGCTTGTTTTATGCTCTTTTTAGCAATTGCGCTAATAACTACTTGTACCAATGTCAATAATACCATAAACACTGTCCAGTGGTCTACAAATACCATTTCTAAGCTCATATCTTGTGTTAGTATAAATATTATTGCCGATATAAGTGCTACAATAATGCTTGTGAACCTAATAGCGCCTTTGCGGTTGATGCTTTCATCTTCATCGTCATCTTTGCGTTTGTTTATAAAATAGCCTGCTATTAGCACGACAGATGTTATTGCTGTAACTATTGCTAAAATTAAGTTTAGCAAGGCCCATGCGCCATTTTTTGTTGCAAGAGGTAGCTCTGTGTCACCGATATCTACTTGAGTATTCTCTACTACATCTTCTTCCGGTAGCTGAGCATCTAATGGCTGTGCATTTTCTTGCTCAAAAGCTGTTTCTTCTTCGTCTTCTTGCGGTGTTTCTGTTTCTTCTTCATCGTCTGTGTCCGGTGTTGTTTCAGTTTCTTCCGGTGTAGTATCAGGGTCCTCACTCACGTCAGGTGTTGTAGGTATAATAGGCGCAGCTGTTATAATAAGGAGCCCATTTTTAACTATTATGTTGTAGTTGCTATTTGCAACAACATCTGCTGTTATAGCATAATCTCCAACAGACTCTCCTGCTGTGCGGTTTAAAGTATACGCTATTTTATCGCTGCCTTGAGTGCCACTAATGCTTGAGCTAAATGTGGGGTCTGCTGCTCCCTGTGTTTTGCTGTGCTGCGCAATAGTTATCGTAACATCGCGTTTTTCTACAGTTGCAGTCAATGTAATTGTAGCATCTGTATAGCCCGGTGCACTGGCGCGTATCTCTACGGTGTAATCGCCTGCATTTTTAACTTGTGGCATTACACTTGTAAAAGCTGCACCATTTATGCTGTACTCAATTTTTGCATTGCTAACAGAGCTTGTTACGCTGTTAACAGCATCGTGCAATTGGGCATTGTATGTTGTGTTTAAAGCCTTAGCCGAAACAGTTAGGCCGCTCAATGCCGTTATATTAAAGCTGCCACTGTTTGCGCTTAAACTATAGTTATTAAAAGCTGAATTATTTTGTAAATTTGCCAATGCGCTACTGTTAATATTTACTTTATATGCGTCCGGTAATGCTGTTGCTAAATCGCTTACTTTATTGTTACTGCTATCAATTGCGTCAAATAAAGGGCTTGTGTTGGCAATAACATTGTTTATAGCGTTTGCATCCGCTTGGGATTTTGGGCCATTAGCCGCACTTACAGCCGGTATGCTATATGCAATGTTAGAAAGGCTACCGTATTTATAAGAGCCTGCTACATTTGGGGTTATTGTAAGTGGTGCTTTATTTATTACAACATTTATTGTTGTAGTTATTTCGGTATATAGAGGTGCGCTGGCCTTTACTGTTACAGTGTAGTTGCCGGCGTTTATTAGCTCTGGTTTAGCGGCTGAAAAAGCGCCGCCATTAACACTGTATTCGTATGTTAAGCCTGAAATTACATCGCCTGCCCATGCGGTAGAATACGCCGTAGGCCAATTGATTGAGTTAGTGTGTGACTGTGAATTATATGTTGAAGTGTATGTGCTATCCCCTATCGACCAAGCCATTGTCTTATACTTCATCCACACTGCATATAAGTCCCAGTCAATATCAATTATGCCAAGGCCTACGCCCTCAGGGTACTGCGCTGTTCCTGCAGATGGTGATGGGTTCCAGCCTAGGATATAATAGTTTTCAGGTGTTTCAAAGCCTGCTTGCACCAACGTTGCTGCATTGGCCGACATACCATTTTCATATTTTGTTGGGTCGTCATATATTTTATCGGTTAAACCTGAATCTGCCGGATAATTACTATAGTATGTAATTGTATATTGCGAAGCCGCAGCCGGCAAAGAATAAGCGCTTATATCTAAAGATTGTAGGCTGGCCGCAAGCGGTACTGCATTGCTGTCGATGGCAATTTCGCCTGAGTCTTCTTCGCTTTTGCCCTCTATGTCATCGCTTGAGGTCTCAGTGCTTGTTGTTTCAGTGCTTGGCACTTCTGTGCTCGGAGTCTCTGTACTTGGAGTCTCTGTACTTGGTGTATCTGTGCTTGGAGTCTCTGTGCTTGGTACTTCTGTGCTTGGTACTTCTGTGCTCGGAATCTCTGTACTTGGAGTCTCTGTACTTGGAGTCTCTGTGCTCGGAGTCTCTGTACTTGGAGTCTCTGTACTTGGTACTTCTGTGCTTGGTGTATCTGTACTCGGAGTCTCTGTACTTGGTACTTCTGTGCTTGGTGTATCTGTGCTCGGTACTTGTGTGCTCGGTGTATCTGCACCGTTAACATTTGCCGATGTTTCTACTGTGGGGCCCTCTTGCAGGGTACCTTCCACCTGAGCAAAAATATTTGCTTGAAATAAAGTAAATAACATTGCAAATACAAGTGCGATTGATAATACTTTTGTTTTTGTTTTTTTCTGATTTGTGTGTGGAACAACATTTGTAATATCAAAATTGCCCCTGTTTTTCTTGTTCATTTCCCTTTGTCCTTTCAAACTCATATATCTTAAATTATATTTTGTGTGCTATGCTAATTAAATTTTAAAGCCACTTTGTATTAGCTGCTTTATTTTTGCAGCTCACATATTTTGCATTAAATTCAATTTCGCTAACATGTATAATTATATACGGGCTCGGTCTCAAAAACGGTCTCGCTTTATCGGTAATATACCTGAATTTTGTCAATTTTGGTCTCAAAAATGGTCTCATTTTCGTTTTTTTTGCAGTTTTTTCATTTAATGTAACATCGGTGTAACTTTTTTATAATAATTTCATGTATAACATAAAAAGCCGTGCCCAAAATTTGAGCACGACTTTTAACAGCTATATATATTTATATTAATACTATATTATAATAGCAACGTTTATACTGCTTAAATAAAACTTACAGCAAAGCTATGT
>CAYJBO010000066.1:0-8782 GCA_964368295.1 uncultured Bacteroides sp. | reverse complement strand
ATCGCAATTATTTTAACTAGCTTTTATCCTTTTAGCATCGCCTTAAATATTTGCTTTGCCCTCCAGCCATCAAGCATTACATCCCTTCCCTAAACTGTTGTAAATCCGTACATGAAAAAGTTAAGCGCAAAGCACGCATTTTAGGAATGTTATGGAAATGCGTCCTAACTCGTGATGTTATACCCCTGCAACATTCTTCGTCGCTGTCTTTTAACAATATAACAAATTGGCTTGCACTGTAACGAGCAAAAACGTCACCGCTAAGCAAAGACGCACGCAAACTTGCACGCAATCTTTGGCTAATGTTTTCAAGGTGTGGGCTTATGGGAAACACTTCACCTTTTTCATCATAAACCGTGCATAGCACAATCCTCATAGAGCTATCTATGCCCATAACGCCCATAAGCATAGCCTGATATATATGAGAAAACTCATACAATCCACATTCATGCGCATTTTCAAACACCTCTGCCTTGCAAAGATTTTCGTGCACTTCTGTAGTATCTTGTGCCATACTCTCGTTTTCTAATGTAAGAGTTTTCATTAGCTCTAACAAATTTGGCGGCGGCTGTAAGCCTAAATCACTAAGTAAGCGCTCGCAAACATTGTCATATACTTGAAACGCCCTATTAAAATGTTTACACTCATATAGCGCCTTTATATAGTTTAAATATACGTTTTCATTATGTGGGTACAGCCCAAATGCCTGTGCTAGCTCGTCTAATATTTCAGGGTAACAATGTTGCGCTTCAACAAGTTGCAAAAGTTTACTTAAAAACATAAAATAGCGGTTTTCTAAAAAAGAAAGTTGCTCACTAACCCAATAATCGCTGAGCAATCCGCCTAAAAAAACACCTCTGTACAAAGCCAAAGCCTGCTTACATGATTCAAAAGTATCGGCTTCATCAAGACCCTCAAGCATGTTCCAGCAGGCGTTAAAGGCCTCTAAATCGCTAACGCAGTTCAGGCGCAAATGATAGGCGTCGTTCTCAAAAACTACGGCCTCTTCATCTTGCGATACAAGCTCATTCTCCCGCAACATCTTACGCAGGCGGTAAACTAAATTTTTACATACTGCGCCTGGATTATCAAGCTCGTCTGCGTCTAAAATAGAATTTACTAGCACTTCGGTGCTAGCTTTTCTGCCCGGCCTACAAAGTAAAAACACCATTAGCTGTAGCGCTTTATTTGTTTTAATTTTATTCTCCCTAAATATCTCGGTTTGCCCTAAGCGCATACTAAAGCCGCCAAAAAGGCTAAATCTAATTGTCTTGTCGTCTACATTAATTATTTTTCTATTCATACTTTACTACCTTTACAGTTTTTAAAATTAATTATTGTAAATTTATAGTGTTGACTTATGTGTAAATTAAAACATATAATTATAATAGCATCTTATAAAAGGATACTGTGTTTTATTTTTAACAGCAACCTATATATAATATATTATACCTAAATTACAAAAAAAACAACTGGTATATATGCATATAATTTAACCATTTTATGTATTTATATAGCATTTTAAAAAAATAATGATATAATAATAACTAATATAAACGGAGGTGTTTTATGACTTTACAGCAATTAAAGCATGTTGTTACCATTGCAGACGTGGGCTCTATGAACGAGGCTGCAAGGCAACTGTTTGTAACACAGCCCAGCCTATCTGCCACGGTAAAAGAGCTTGAAAAAGAGCTTGGGATAACTATTTTTTTGCGCTATAACAGAGGCATAAAAATAACACCCGAGGGCAGTGAGTTTTTAAGCTATGCAAGGCAAACGATTGAGCAATTTAACATTATAGAGTATAAGTATATCTCTAAAAAGGCAAAAAAGAAATTCAGCGTTAGCTCTCAACATTACTCATTTGCCGTTAAGGCCTTTGTAGAGCTTGTTAATGAAATTGGCATGGATGATTATGAATTTGCATTGCACGAGACAAAAACCGCACAGGTAATTAATAATGTTAAAAATTTTAAAAGCGAGATAGGTATTATATATCTAAACGACAATAACGAGCAAGTAATAAAAAAATTATTGCGCGAATACAGCATTGACTTTACCGCTTTGATTAAGTGTGAAACTTATGCTTATCTTTATAAAAACCACCCCTTGGCTAAAGAGCCCGTGCTTTGCCTAAAAGATTTAGTAGATTATCCTTGTATTGCTTTTGAGCAAGGGAGTGAGTACTCTTACCACTTTGCAGAGGAAATGAAAAGCACGCACGATTACCCAAAGCTAATTAAAGTAGACGACAGGGCAACGGCGCTAAACCTGATGGTAGGCTTAAATGCATATACACTGTGCTCCGGCATTATTTGCGAAGAGCTTAACGGCAACGATCACATTGCAGTGCCCATTAAAGAGAGCGAGACAATGACAATTGGCATTATATATAAACGCAACATGCCTTTTACCCCCTTGGCAAAACTTTATGTTGATAAAATAAACGAATATTTGAAAGCTAATAGCCTGTTATAGTTAAAACCTATAACAGGCTATTAATTTTACGTATTATACAATATCTAAAAAGTATGATAATATAATTTTGACATTAAAACTTACGATAATTTGACGGTTGTATTTAATGCAAAACAAAACATATATATTTTAAAAAAGGGGTTATAAAGTGATACAGCTAAAAAATGTAAACAAGCAGTTTAAGAGCAAAACAAATATTGTAACGGCGCTTGATGACATAAATCTTACAATAAATAAAGGCGAGGTTTTTGGAATAATAGGCAAATCCGGCGCAGGGAAATCGACATTGGTGAGGTGTATAAATTTACTAGAGCGCCCGACGAGCGGCGACGTAATTATAGACAATATAAACTTAACTGAAATGAGCCAAAAAGAGCTGCGCAGACAGCGCAGTAAAATAGGGATGATATTTCAGCAATTTAATTTGTTTGAGCAAAAAGATGTGCTATCTAATGTGTGCTTTGCGCTTGAAATTAACGGCGTGCCAAAGCACATTGCAGTAAAACAAGCTAGCGAAATGTTAACTTTGGTTGGTTTAAAAGACAAGTTAAACGCTTATCCCTGTCAGCTCTCCGGTGGGCAAAAACAGCGTGTGGCTATAGCTCGTGCGCTCGTTAACAATCCGCAGGTTTTACTGTGCGACGAGGCCACTAGCGCACTGGACAGCGAGACAAAACATTCAATTTTAAACCTGTTAATAGAAATTAATATTAAATTAAACCTCACAATAGTGTTAGTGACACACGAGATGAGTATTGCAAAATACATTTGCAACACCGTAGCTGTTTTAGATAGCGGAAAAGTTGTAAAGCTAGGCAAATCTAAAGATATTTTTAACAGTAGCTCCGATACTATAACAAAAAACAGCACCATAATTTTATAAACGCAAAAAATATTTTATTTAGAGAGGATTACTAATGAACACCGAGTTTATAAATTTGTTAATTAATGGCGCGGCCGAAACTTTATATATGACATTGACCGCCACATTTTTTTCTTACTTGGTAGGCATACCCTTAGGCATGTTACTGTATTCAACTGCAGAAAACTCGCTTTGGCCAAACAAAGCCGTTAATATTGTAGTTGGCTTTATAGTAAACATGTTGCGCTCGGCACCATTTATAATTTTATTGTTGGCGTTAATACCAATTACACGCTTTGTTGTTGGCACAACAATAGGCTCTACCGCAGTAATACTCCCACTTGTTGTCGCTGCAAGCCCTTTTGTAGCACGCATGGTAGAGGCATCTTTAAAGGAGGTTAGCACAGGCGTAATAGAAGCCGCCCAGTCGATGGGCTGCAACATTTTGCAAATACTTTTTAAAGTGCTATTGGGCGAATCTTTACCGTCTATTATAACAGGCTGCACAATAGCCACAACAACAATTTTAAGTTACTCTGCTATGGCCGGCTTTGTTGGCGGCGGTGGGCTTGGCACAATTGCCATTAATTACGGTCTTTATAGATATGAGACAGTCATAATGCTTATTACACTCGCTCTGCTTATTTTTATAGTTCAACTGTTTCAAACAGTTGGTGTAAAAATAGCAACTAAAATAGACAAACGATAAAAACAAACACACATTAAAAGGAGAATTACAATGAAAAAAATTATTAAATCACTATCAATCTTCGCATGCCTTGCTTTGGTGCTTTCCTCTTGCTCTTTACCGCAGCAAAGCAACACCTCCCCCGAAAACACAATAATTACAGTAGGCGCAAGCGTTACCCCCCACAGCGAAATTTTAAACGTGGCAAAACCTTTGCTGCTAGAGCAAGGCTACGAGCTTAACATAATTGAATACACAGACTATATTTTGCCTAATACCGCGCTAAGTAATGGCGAGATTGACGCAAATTTCTTTCAGCACACGCCTTATTTAAACGATTTTAACAATAATAATGGCACAGATATATCCTCTGCACTTAGCGTTCATTTCGAACCATTTGGCATTTACTCAGACAAGCACGATGATTTAAGCTCTCTGCCACAAAACGCAACAATTGCCGTGCCTAACGACACAAGCAACGAGGCACGTGCACTGCTTTTGCTACAGGCAAACGGCATAATAGAATTAAAGGAAGGGGTTGGCATTGAGGCCACTGTTTTAGACATAGTTGAAAACCCCTATAATGTTGAAATCCATGAGGTAGAGGCCGCACAACTAGCAAGAATTTTGCCCGATGTAGACCTTGCTTGCATCAACGGCAATTATGCACTGCAGGCTGGTTTAACAGCACAAGATGCACTCGTCTTTGAGGATTCTGCGTCAATTTCTGCACAGACATATGCAAATATTTTAGCAGTTAACACTAAAGACCTTGAGACTGAAAAAACAAAAGCGCTTGTAAACGCACTTACAAGCGATGAAGTTAAAAACTATATAAACGACAATTATTCGGGTGCTGTTGTCCCAGTATTCTAATTTAACTGTTCTGCCACTTTTTAGCATTACTAAAACCCTCCTATCCGTAGATGCAAAATTCTACATAGGAGGATTCTTTTTTTGCCCGCCGCTTTTATAAGAAAAGTTTAAGGCTCGCTATGTCTTTCTTTTGCTTACAAATAAGCGGCTACTGTGCAAAGGGCCGGCAATAAGCATTACACGTCAAGATGATTACATGCGTTTGCAATATATAAATACTTTACTTGCAAAGCCGGCTTGCTAAAAACATCGGCAATTACACAAATAATACTTACATTAAGTTTTATAGTTTTAAATCATTCTCTTTTATAAAGCCGATTTTCCTAAAAAAGCTGCCCATTAAAAGCCCTAGTATAGCCGGCAAAACAAAGCATACGAGTATTAGGCCTGTCCACTCAAACACACCTGCTTCAATAGCTACTGCCCCCTGAGACAATGCCATTTCTGAAGGAGATATCCATCCGGTGATAACACCAATTTGTCCTACAAACCCACAGGTCCCCATACCTGATGAAATCGCTTCTCCATTCATGCGCAAATCAAAAAAAGATGTTGCAAGCGGACCTGTTATAGCCGAAATCAGTATAGGTGGTATCCATAGTTTTGGGTTTTTCATAAGGTTTGGCATTTGCAGCATAGAAGTACCGATACCCTGTGAGACAAGGCCGCCCCAACGATTTTCTCGAAAGCTCATAAACGCAAAACCCACCATGTGCGCACAGCACCCAGCAAGCGCCGCCCCACCAGCAAGGCCCACAAGCCCAAGCGAAGAGCATATTGCAGCCGAGGATATTGGCAATGTAAGGGTTATACCTATAACTACAGAAATTAATATACCCATCCAAAACGGCTCTAATTCTGTCGCCCAAATAATCAAGTTTCCAATCGATGATGCAGCCGACCCTATATATGGTGCTGTCGATATGGCAAGTAGCACTCCCGTTATTATTGTAACGGCAGGCGTTATTATCAAATCTATCTTCGTTTCTTTTGATACTGCTTTTCCTATTTCCGCTGAAATGACAGCCACAAACAGTACAGCAAGTGGCCCGCCTGCGCCCCCCTCGGCGTTTGCCGCAAAGCCCACAGCCGCCAAAGAAAACAGCACCATCGGAGGCGATTTCAGCGCGTAGCCAATTGCTATCGCCATAGCCGGTCCGGACATCTGCGTTGCAAACTGGCCTATTGTCACAAATACGTCCACACCTGTTTGCTGTCCCAATGTTTTTATTATCGTTCCAATTAACAAAGAGCAAAACAAACCTTGCGCCATTGCGCCCAAGGCATCTATGCCATACCTTTTAAAAGATATTTCAATATCCTTTCGCTTTAAAAATTCTTTCATAATTTAACCCCCACTCTATTTTTAAGCATAAACATATTGCCATAAATTATCAGCTACTATGTTACTAAATAGGCTTGCAATTAACAGACAATTATATTAATTTGGCTAAATGCTTAATAGTATTAATAAATGCATTTTTTACAATTGCTTTTATTATACTACAATATTACTGTTTATCAATGTTTTTTTACAATTTGCTATATTATCACCAATAAACAAAATCTATGACTATTAAGATTTAGCTAAAGTGCAATTAAAAATAGCGTAGGGGTGTAAAATTTCACACCTTTTTGCCTATGAATAACTGCATAAAAAAACATATCAGGCCAAAATATGGCTCTGATATGTTTTAATTTTACTTTTGTACTATGCAATCTACATTTTCCGTATCGCTGCACAGCTTTTTAAAAATAATTAAGCGCTCATTTGCCTATCTATCAATAGCTAGCCGCTATTGGCTGCAACCCTAATTTGGCAAATTGAACTGGCTAAGCGTTTGATGCAAACCGGTGGCCTGTGAGGATAGCTGATTGCTTAACGTTTCGCCCTGGTTTGAAACCTCTGTGTTTTCTTCTACAATCTTTGTAATATTGTTAAGCTCCTGCGAAACTTGAGAGATCATCTCGAACTGCTCATCCGACGAGGTAACTACGCCTTGCATCATTGACGTGATTTTGCTTGCATTTTCAGCAACTTGCAGTATTGTATTTGTTGCCGTTTCAGCCTTTATAAGGCTGCTATCTATAGATCCCATTACGGTTTCAATGAGGTTTGATGTATCTTGCGCGGCGTTTGCACTGCTCTCGGCTAATGTTCTAACCTCGTTTGCTACTACTGCAAAACCACGGCCTGATGCTCCGGCACGGGCGGCCTCTACAGCGGCGTTAAGCGCTAAAATATTAGTTTGGAACGCAATTCCGTCAATCGTTTTTACAATTAGCTGTATTCTGTCCGAGAGCGTTTTTGTGGTTTGCATCTCTTCAAGCAAATCACTAATTTGCTCTTGTCCACCATTTAGCATATTGCCCGTATCGTAAATAACTTTACTTGTTTCGGTTACAACTTCTTTATTGCTTTTAACATTATTTGAAATTGAATCTACAGCGCTTGCCAGAGAGTTTAAAGCCTTAGTTTGCATTTGCACACCGGTGGTAATGCCACTGGAAAAATCTCGCATTTGATTTGAGCCGGATTGAACCTCATCGGAGGCATATTTAATTTGGTTGACAACTTCGCTGGTCGCATCAAGTACATCGGTTATGTTAAATGCAAGCTTGTCCTTATCTGAAAGTGGCGTAATAGTGGCGGTGTAGTCCTTGTCTGCCA
The DNA here is from genome assembly GCA_964368295.1 of uncultured Bacteroides sp. Lineage (GTDB taxonomy): Bacteria > Bacillota > Clostridia > Oscillospirales > Ruminococcaceae > Ruthenibacterium. Next base: position 1,204 of record CAYJBO010000066.1, on the reverse strand, counting down.
TTTGAGACACAACGCCGGAATAGTCGTTCAATCTTTTTTGCAACTTCTGGGTAGATGAGAAAATAGTGCCTACCTCGTCGTGTGTTAAATATTCTTCCGGTATTTCAACTTCCATATCGCCTGTATCTGCAATGTGTGATACAGTTTCTGACACAATTGAAAGCTTTTTGCCAAGAGTTTTTACAACTCTTCTAATCATTAAGAAAAACATAACAACAATAACTAAGGCAAATATTGCATTAAATATTATTGTAGATGCTACTAAGGCATCTTTTGATGTGAGCGCCTCGGCAACTTTTACATTTTCTTTCTCTAAAAGCTCTTCCATGCTACCAAAAAAATCGTTGGCAACAGGTGTTACGCTTCTAAGTGTTTCTAGCGCCTGAGCATCTTGTCCGCCCGCATTTTTAAGGTCGGCAGATAAAATCATTGCCGCTGTATACTCGTCTTTCCACCCTATAATAGTGGCAAACTCGTCGGCATCTTGTCCTGTAAGGTTGCTGTGGTACTCATTCATTTTTTCATCTAACGAGTCGAATGCAACTATATATCTATCATAGAGCTCCATGCGTGCTTCTTCGTCATCTTGTAATAAGATGTCTCGCCCCAGAACACGACACAAGTACATATTTTCAATCATTTCATAAACTTCAAGCTCTTTTTCTACATTGTCTCTTAAGATATTAGTATATCTTGAATCGACAAGCGTAATAGCAGAGAGCGACGAAATCATTAAAATAATAACAACAACTGAAACAACAATCTGGATAGGTCTAAACTTTGAGGTCAATTTAGCATCTTTTTCCCAGCTCAAGTACTTTTTCATCATTTTGGATTCTCCATTTCTGTGAAAAACATATTTGTTATAAATAAACATTGTTCGTATAAAATTTAAATGCGCTCTATTTTCATCCGGCTGATATTAACAAGCTAAAATATAATTTTGCAATTTATACCATTAAACAAAGCCGATTTGTTTAAGCAATTATTCTACGCCGCTATGTATTTAATACATACTATTATTATGTAGAACTATGCTATATAATTATACTACCATATTAAAGTGTTTTTTTCAATATATGATTAAGTTATTAAATATTTAAGTACCTTAAAAGCTACTTTTTTTAAATAAAAGGGCAGTATATTTGATAAAATTTTGAAAACCTCTTGTTATTTGTGGTAAATAGTATATTATTTATATAAT
>CAYJBO010000065.1:2377-13717 GCA_964368295.1 uncultured Bacteroides sp. | reverse complement strand
CCGGGGACATCGCCAGACCCCGGCGGTTTTGCTTCTTTTGCCGTACAAAAGAAGGAGCAAGAGAGAAGAAAAACAAACCGCACTATTTTATGACATACACAAGCTAATGTAAATAATCAGCAGGACTATTTACAACTTATTTTATGGCGGTGCTACACACATTCAAAAACAAAATAAAAAAAGCTGCGCTACAACCCATAACTTTTGGGCTGTGGCGTAGCTTTTTATTCTTTATAAAATTTTTAATTATTAAACACTACTGTGTACATATAAATGCGCTTATAATAAATATAGCTCTCTCGCGTGTAATTTATTTGATATCTGCGTTTAAATATGTATCTGCGCACTCTTTTGTGCGCCCGTAATAAAACATATACTGCTGAATTACGCCCTCAAAGCCTGCGTACTGCGCCGTGTCAAACTCTCCGCCGTACACAACGTCTATAAGCCTTTGTATCCACACATCGCGAGGGAAGCCCGAGAGCCTATAATACCCAAAAAGCATTGTGCAGTTTGCTACTTTTACGCCAACGCCCTGTATTTTTAAAAGCTCTTGCATAAGCTCTTCGTCATTTTTTTGGCACAGCATTGCAACGTTTGGCGCCATGTTTTTTGCGTTGTTGGCCGCCGCCTGTATGTACTTTACCCTGTACCCTAGCGAGCATTCTTTTAGCGTTTGCTCGCTTAAAAGGCAAAGTTGCTCCGGCGTGGGAAACGCATATACGCTGTGCCCTGCGCTTTGTATTTTAGTACCGCACGCCTCGCAAATAAGCTCCACAGATTTTTTTATTGCCGGTATGTTTTTCCTTTGCGATATTATAAAAGTAATGAGCATTTCAAAAGCGTCCTGCCTTAAAATGCGTATGCCCTTGCTGTATTCTGCCGCACGCAATAAAAATTTATCGCCCTTATTAACGGCCGCCCTAAACTTGGCATAGTCGGTATCCATGTCAAAGTAATTGCGCCAAAAGTCCTCGTACTGCGTATTGTCGCAGTGCAAAATAGCACCGTCTTTTAAACTTTCAATTACAACGCATTTATCGCCGGCAATTGCAAGGTAGTGCTTTTCGTCAATTTTATTCATCCTAAAACACTGCCCACTGTCGGCAATTTTTTGTATGTCAAAATCCTCACATTTAAGTGATACCATAAATTAATGCTCCTGCTCTGCTGTTTAATTAACGCATTATCACTCGATAATAGGCGCTAAACCGCACTAAATATTTTAGCGTTACAAAAGTTTAATCGCAGCCGTATGCCAATTTTAAGTTGCGCTAATTAAGCCGTTAAGTGTTTATTTTTTAAACATTGCCATTATTTTTGCAAATAAGCTCTGTTTTTTGCCGCGCCTATCTATTGCTGTTTTTTCGCTTTCGCCCCATGCGTCGGCAAGGCGCACATACATCCCGGCCTGGCAGTCAATTTTAGGCTCGCCGGCCTGTGCCACAACTTTACTGTATGTGCCGTCGGGGTTCATCTGCGTTGCATTTACATTGTCGCTCAGCTGTAGGTCCAGCAGGGCTCTTAGCTCTTCTTTTATGTCCTTGTCGTATATTTTTACGCCCGCCTCAACACGCCTTTCTGTGTTGCGTGTTAAAAAATCGCCCGAGGCTATGTAAACACGCACATTATTGCCCGTGCCAAAGCTGTAAATTCTGCTGTGCTCTAAATATCGGCCAACTATGCTGCGCACTGTAACATTTTGTGTAACGTCCGGCACGCCTGCCTTAAAGCAGCATATGCCCCTTACAACCATTTTAACCTCAACGCCCGCGCAAGATGCCTCTGATATTTTTTCTATTATATCTTTATCGCTCACAGAGTTGCATTTTATTACAATCATGGCTTCTTCGCCACGTTTTTTTGCCGCAATTTCTTCGTCCATCTCTTGCATTAAAACACTTTTAAAGCAAAGTGGCGCTATAAGTAACCGCTCGCTCTTTTTTGTTATTTTTTCAATGGCGAGGTCGTTAAATATCGTGGCAAGCTCTGTGCCCGTCTTTTCGTCGGCCGTAACAAAAGATAAATCTGTATATTGTTCCGACGTTTTTTCGTTGTAATTGCCCGTGCCAATTTGCGATATATACGTGTGCTTATTGCCTTTTAGCTTTGTTATAAGGCACAGTTTAGAGTGCACTTTATACTCCTCAAACCCATATATAACCGTACAGCCGGACTCCTCTAGCAGCTCTGAAAAATTGATGTTATTCTGCTCGTCAAACCTTGCCCTAAGCTCTACTATTGCCACAACTTCTTTGCCGTTTTCTGCCGCCGCACACAGCGCCTCTATTATTTTAGAGTCAGAAGCAACACGATATAGCGTCATTTTTATCGAAATAACGTCGGGGTCGTTGGCTGCATTCCACAGCATGTTTAAAAACGGGCGTATGCTTTGGAATGGGTAGCTTATAAGCACATCTTTTTTTTGCACCGCCTGGGTTAGGCTGTAACTTCTGCTTGGCAAAATTGGGCGCTTCGGCGGATAAAACATGTCTGCCTTGCCGTCCTGCGCAAGGCGAGAGGCAATTTTAAACCCGACGGACATGTCCATGGGTGTAGTTTGCTCAAACACCTGGTCTAATGGCAGCAGCAGCTCTGCGCACAAGTAATTTACAATGTCCTGTGGCGAGTCCACATTTGTTTGCAGGCGCACCGCCGCAAGCTTGCGGCGTTTTTTAAGCAGTTCGCTCATAACCGTTCTGTAGTCTATGTCATGCTCAAACATGCCCTCTGCTACGGCGAGGTCGGCATTTCTTGTAACCCTAAAAAGGCACTTGCTCTGCAGTGCTTTTTTGCCAAAAACAAGCTCGGCAAAATGTAGCACCAAATCCTCTGTGTACGCGTAGTTAACACCGTCCTCGTCGTTTACAAAAACAACCCTGCCAAACTGTGCGCTTACGGGTATAAGCCCAAAAGAGTGCTTTTCTTTTTCCTTTTGTGTAATCATTGCGCCAACATAAACCTCGCTGCCACGCAAAAACGGGAACGGGTGCCTCTTGTCAATTATCTGCGGCGACAACACGGGAAATAGCTCGTTTATAAAGTATTTTTTCCAAAATGTGTGCTGTTTTTTGCTGAGATTATTAAAATCTACACGCCTGTAATTTTGCTTTTCCAGCTTTTGAGAAATATCCTCATATATGGTATCGCACATCTCTTGCATAACGGCCGCCCTCGGCATTATCATTTGCAACTGCTCTATCGGTGTCATGTATGTCTTGTTTTCTTTCTCGTCCGCATGCTTTTCAAGCAAGCTGCAATCGTACAAAGAGCCCACACGCACCATGAAAAACTCGTCTAAATTGCTGGCAAAAATGGAGGCAAACTTAAAGCGCTCCGCAAGCGGTATGCTCTTTTCTTCGGCAAGTGCCAGCACTCGCTTGTTAAACTCAAGCCAGCTAAGCTCCCTGTTTGTAAATAAGGTTTGCTTTTTTTTGTCACTCATCTGTACCATTCTCCTTTGAAACAACAATGTACTCTTCAAATTCCTGTGCCATTTTTTCAGATATGCCGCTTACATTTGAAAGCTCTTGCACCGATGTGAAGGCGCCGTTTTCCTCGCGGTAATCTATAATTGCCTGCGCCTTTACAGGGCCTATGCCGTCAAGGCACTCGAGCTCTGCTTTAACTGCTTTGTTTATGTCAATTTTGTCTGTTAAATTCTCTTGTAAATTTGCATATTTTGGCTTTGTATCGTCATTATTTGCAAATAAATTTATAGGCAGCTCTATGTATATGCACACGCAAAAAACAAGCAGCAAAATTACAAAACAAATAATATAACCGGCTTTGTTAAAATATATTTTCATAAAACTACACCCCTTAAAAGTCCTGTAAAGTGCATTTTAAATAAGTACTTTTTTGTTTAGTTTTTATGCCTCACTGCTTAAGTGTTTTTAAAAATTTTATAAAATAATCAGGCAACTCGCTTGTAAACTCGATGTACTCACCTGTTGTGGGGTGTATAAACCCAAGCGTTTTTGCGTGCAAGCACTGCCCCATTGTCTGCTTTACATAATTTTTAGGCCCGTATACGTCGTCGCCTACAACAGGGTGCATTATATGCGCCATATGTACCCTTATCTGGTGTGTGCGCCCTGTTTTAAGGCGCAGTGCAACGTGAGAAAAACCACGATAATCCGCAATAACATCGTAAGATGTATAAGCGTACTTGCCGTTTTGCTCCCGCACTGCCATGCGCTTGCGGTGCACAGCGTGCCTGCCTATGGGCGCCTCTACAAAGCCGCCGTCGCACTTCATGGCGCCGTGCACAACTGCGTGGTACTGCCTTGTAATAGTATGCTCGGCAAATTGCTGTGCAAGGCACGCGTGCGCCTCGTTTGTCTTTGCGCACACAAGTAGCCCACTGGTGTTTTTGTCTATCCTGTGCACTATGCCGGGGCGCATTGTGCCGTTAATTGCCGACAGGCCGCCCTTACAATGGTGCAGCAGTGCGTTTACAAGTGTGCCGTCATCGTTGCCCATAGAGGGGTGCACAACCATGCCCTTTTTTTTGTTTATCACTATTAGGCAGTCGTCCTCGTACACTATGTCAATAGGTATATCTTGCGGTATAGCGTCTAAAAGTTTTGGTGGCGGCACGCTTATTATCAAGGTGTCGCCGCCTTTAAGCTTATGGCTTTTTTGTACTGGCTTGCCGTTGCACAAAACCCTGCCATCCGCCGCAAGTTGTGCGGCCATTGTCCTGCTTGTGTCCTGCATGTTTTTAGACACAAATGCATCTACACGCACGCCGTTTTCTTCTACAATAAATTCAAAATTATTCATGTTTCACTTTCACACTTTTGTTGTACAGTGGCTTAAAATCTTTATGTTAATCATCATCACTGTCGAATGACATATCGAATGTGTCGCTGTCTGTGTCGTCTTTCTCATCGTCGTCGCTTATAATTTCGTCGTGCTCATAAAGCAAATCTGTGTTGTCGCCCGCACGCTCGCCCGTTTGTGTTTTGTCTGCCTTTTTTTCTTTTTGCATTTTCATCTCGTCTAAAATTACAAACAGCATAAGTAAAATAGTGCCCACTACCACAAAGCAATCTGCCACATTAAACACTGCAAAGTTGATAAATGTGGTTGCAAAAAAATCTACGACAACGCCACTTACAATTCGGTCTATCAAATTGCCCACGCCGCCGGAAATAATAAGTATGTATGACACCCTCTCAAGCCATGTCTTGTTTTTTCTGCTAGCCGCAAATATTGCAAGCGCAACAAGTGCAACGCCTGTAAAACCAATAAGTAACCACGTCCTGCCTGCAAAAAAACCAAATGCCGCGCCGTCGTTTAAAACATAGCGCAACTCCATTACGCCCGGTATAAACGGCATAGAGCCAACAGGCTCCAAATACTGCGTTGCTAAGTACTTTGTAAATTGGTCAAACGCAATTAGAAGCACTACTATAATAACACTAAACAAAATATAAAAACCTCTCTCACATTAATAAAAATCTCAACGCGCCTTAAAATATTTAATTGCTATATACCGCTATTAAATAGCCAAAAATGCATAGCAATATAAATTGCTATGCAAATAGTTATCATTTATCAAATCTTATGCCAACGTATTGCTCAAACGTGCTTTGCTCTTTTGGCTGTGCGGGTGCGCTTGCCGGCTCGTCGTCTTGCGGCTGTGGCACTTCGCCGTTTGCAGTGTCCTCTGTAATGTTTTGGTCTGCAACAATTTCAACAGCCTCTGCCGCATATAGGTCCTGATTGTCGGCAGATGGTTGCTCATTTTGCACCTCGGGTGCTGATGATTCTTCGCTTGCAACCGTTTGAGCAGCGCCTGCGTTTTGCGCTTGTGCTTGCGCCGCTTGCACGGCCGCAGCCTGTGCCGCCTGCGCATTCGCAGCGTCGTTTGCCGCCATCTCTTCATAAGACGGGATATTATTCAATAACTCTATGTGGTTTTTATATAGGTTTAAAACCTCTGCCCTAAACTTGCTTACGTCTGTGCGCATATGCATAAGGCGGTGCTCTTCGGCCGCCTGCATGTGTTTTAAATCGTCATACACTTTATTTGCCGCCGCATTTGCGTCTTTAACTATTTTTTCAGCCTTTTGCCTTGCCTCTTGTACAACGCTCTCGCCAAGGCGCTGTGCGTTTAAAAGGGCTATTTTTAAATTTTCTTCGTCTGCCCTGTACTGCTCAATTTTCTCGGCCAATATATATAGTTTTTTCTCTGCCGCCTCATGCGCACTGCTTTTTTCTGCAACTACGGCATCTTTCTCTGCCAATGCTGTGTCACGCTCTAATTTAAGGCTGTCTATGTCCCTTGCAACTTTTGCCAAAAAATCATCCACATCCTGTGTGCGGTAGCCCCTTACAACCCTCTCAAAAGTTATGTTGTTTATATCTTCAACTGTCATAATATATATGTCCTTTCCGCTGCCGCATTTAGCACTATAAAAAGCGTGTGCCTTAGCGGTTATTTTTATTTATTTAAATTTAATACTCCTCATACTCGACAAAAGTGTTGCCCTTTTTGCTCTTGCCGCCTATTTGGGTAATTTTATACTTTCCCCTGCCTTTTACTGCTATTACATCGCCACACATCAGTTTAAAATGCACGCTTTGCACGCACAAATTATTAACCTGTACGCCTTTTGAAGCAACTGTCTGCGCCGCATTTGAGCGGCTGAGTTTAGATATTGCCGACAGCAAAACGTCTAGCCTAAGCGATGTTACCGAAACTGTTTTTTTAGCCCTTTGCGCAAGGGCAATTTGTGGAATTTCCCCGTCGCTCAGCCTTTGCACGCTCACGCTTACACGGCCAATTTCGCACAGCTCTTCCACTATAATATCCGCAACCCTAGCGTGCACAAAAAGCACTGCACCACTGTCGCTCAATATAATATCGCCCAAATTATCCCTGCTTATACGCAGCGACATAATTGCGCCTAAATAATCTCTGTGTGTAAGGTTTTTTACATCTGCCTTTGCCTTGATGTTTACGGCCTGAATAGGAAAATTATGAACGCTTGGAGTTTGCGCACTTATGCCCAGCATCTTGCGCTCTGCATTATCGTATCCGCCGTAATAAAAGTATGTGTCGCACTTTAGCTTAGATATCTCTGCAGTGCAAAGCATTTGCTGTCTCTCGTTTAAAAAAGGCAACATAAAAAATGCATCACTCTGCCGTGCTTTTGTCGCAAGTTCAAGCGCCCTGCGGCAAAGCACTTTCTCCTCATCGGTGCTGGCTGGTATAAATCTTTCCACTGTTAGTACATGCTGTCCGGGCCGTTTTGAGAGTCGTTTACAGTGTTTACAACATCAACACCGTTTGGCGTAATTAGCAAAACAGTCTTTTTAATATGTATAAGTTTTGCATTTGTGTAGTAAACCGCGCCCACCAAAAAGTCTTGCAAACGGTGCGAAACATCCGGCGATAAATCGTCTGTATTTACAACAACAGTGCTTTTTCTTTTTAAAAAGTCTACTATTGCCTTGCCCTCATCCAATGTTTTTGGCTTTAAAATAACTATGTTTTTAAATAGGTTGTTGTCGCCCATTGCGCTATTGTCTGTACTGCTTGTATTATTCATGTTTACACCTCTTGTTGTATAAGACGCCTCGGCGCCCTCTGATGTGTTGTTTGTATTTTCATCCTCAGCGCTATGAGTTGTGTGGTCTTCTTCACCGTTCATGCCAAACATCCCTGCAAGTTTATTTCCCATTTCTGTAAATACGCCCATAATGCAATCCCCCTTATATTATGTTATTTAAAGTACAATTGCGGTGTGCTTTTGCACCGTGCTAATTTTAGCTCAATTACACTTAAGTTTAGGTACTATTTTTATCGCTGTGTGTATTTATACTGATATTATCGTTGTTTTTTATTAAAATGTCAATAACCGACGGCACTTTTTACACTAATTTTTGCGCCGCTTTAACGGTGTTTTCCATAAGCATCGCCCTTGTCATAAGCCCTACGCCGCCCGGCACGGGTGTTATGTGTGCTGCAATTTCGCTCACCTCGTCAAATGCAACGTCGCCGCACAGTTTGCCGTCCTCGTCGCGGTTAATGCCCACGTCTATAACAATGGCGCCTTTTTTAACCATGTCGGCCGTAACAAACTTTGCTCTGCCTATTGCCGCCACAAGTATGTCTGCATTTTTGCACACTTCTTTTAAATCTTTTGTTTTTGAGTGGCATATTGTCACTGTTGTATGAGCCGCCAAAAGAAGAAGCGCCGCCGGCTTGCCCACTATATTACTGCGCCCTATTACAACCGCACTCTTGCCCGTAATGTCCACGCCTGTGCTCTTTAGCATCTCCATGCAGCCGGCCGGTGTGCACGGTAAAAAACAGTCCTCGCCAATTACCATTTTGCCCACGTTTATAGGCGTAAAACCGTCTACGTCCTTTTCGGGGCTTATTGCGTTAATAATTGTGTTTTCGCATATGTGTTTTGGCAGCGGCAACTGCACAAGCAGGCCGTGCACTGCAGGGTCGCTGTTGCACTCTTGCACTTTTTGCAAAAGCTCCTCTTGGCTTGTGCTCTCGGGCATTGCTATTACGTCCGATAAAATATTGCATTGCTCGCAATCTTTTGCCTTGCCTGCAACGTAAGTTTTACTTGCAGGGTTTTCGCCAACTATAATAACGCTCAACTTTGGGTGTACGCCCTTTGCAATAAGCTCGTCTACCTTTACTTTAACACGCTGTTTTACTTCTTCTGCAAGTTGTTTTCCACTTATTAACTGCGCCATAATTAAGCTCCTTTTTATTTAACACTGTATGCAATAAAATGTGTTTTATAGTTATTAAATATGCCACACACCTACGGGGAGGTGTGTCCATTTATATGTTCTTATAACTTCTCTTTTGCTTGGCATTGGCCCGCTTGCAAGCCATGTCATCTGCTGCTCGGGTGATTTTTTGCGCTTTGGATAAACTAAAAAGCTATATGTAACTTTAAGCGGAGTGTTTTTAAATTTTTTGCGCATGCCAATCCACAGCGCTACGGCCACAACGGCAAAAACTATTGCTAAAACTTGGCTTATGCGCAGGCCAAACACTGTGTTTAGGCTGTCTGTGCGCAGGCCCTCTACAACTGCTCTCTCAGCGCCGTACCACGCAAAGTACATAAGTGCAATCTCGCCGTTAAACTTGCGCCTTTTGCTGTATGCCCACAGCAAAAAGAAGCCGAGCAAGCACCATAAAGACTCGTATAAAAATGTTGGGTGCACCGGCAATGATGGGTCAACAATAACGCCACTTTCCTCCAGCATGGGCTGTACATTTGTAAGGTACGCCTGTGTGCTCTCGCTTATCATGCCCCACGGTAAGTCTGTGTTTGTGCCAAAGGCCTCTTGGTTGATAAAGTTGCCCCATCTGCCTATGCCCTGGCCGATTAAAAGCCCATTGCGGCAAGGTCCAGCGCGGGAAGAAGCGGTATTCTACGCCATTTGCAAAACGCAGGTGCAACAAGAAACGCCACTATAACCGCACCGTAAATGGCAAGGCCGCCGTTTCGCACGTCAATCATCTCAAAAAAGCTGTCGTAGCTGTCCCAAGTAAATATTACATAATACGCCCTAGCGCCTATAATTGCGCAGATAGCCGTTAAAAATATTACGTCTATAAACCTGTCCTCGTTTACGCCAAAACTTTTTGCCTTAAAAATTGCAAAGACAACAGCAAGCAGCATACCAAGTGCAATTAAAACGCCGTACCAATAAATTGAAAGGCCGCCTATCTCAAAAGCAACTCTGCTAACCTCAAACTCTAAGCCCAACCCGGGAAAACTTACAATATTCGTCATACGTACTCTCCATTCTGCTGTGTAAATATTAAATTGCCTACTCAGTAGGCATTATAGTTACAGTAACGCTATTTTGCTGCAAAAGCAGTGTTTGCAACATCTCATCAACGTCGTTTGCCGTTAGCTCTGCAAGCGTTTCAAACGCCTCTGCCGGGGTATACCCCCTGTAAAAACACGCGGCAAGGCCGCCTGCCACATCGTCTACGTTTTCAAGGTCCTGCACCATCTCGCCGTACATAAGCTTTTTGCTAAGCTCAAAAAGTGCCTTGTCTACGCCGTTTTTACGTTGCTTTTCTATCTCTTCCAGCAGTAGCTGTTTTACAACATCCGGCTTAGAGGTCTCGCCTGTAAAAAGTGCGCATGTGGCGCCCTTTAGGTTTATAAAATCGCCCGAAAAACCCGGTGCCACCAGATTTTCATCGTATAATTTGCGGTACAGCGGTGTCATATTGCCGCACAAGAGCTCTGTTAAAATATTAGTTGCCATCTCTTTTTTTAGCACCTGTTGCGGTGTGCCGCTAAACGGCAGCTCTTTATAGCCTATGCAAAGGTGAGGTTTTGCAACTTTCATACTAAAAGTCATCTCTTTTTGCACCACTTGCTGCGGCTCCTCTTTTACAACAAGGCAAGCCTTACTTTTTGCCGCCTTTATGTCCGCTCTGTCGCAAGCTTTTAAAACCTCGTCCATTGTAACATTGCCGGCAACGGCAAGCACCATGTTTGAGGGATTGTAAAACGCCTCTGTGCAATCGTACAGCATTTGCGGTGTTATGTCGGAAATAGTCTCAACACTGCCCGCAATGTCGTCTTTTATATAGTGGTTTTTATACATGCACCTAAGCGCCGCCATCAAAAGCTGCCACTCAGCAGAGTCGTCGTACATCTTAATCTCTTGGCCTATAATGCCCTGCTCTTTTTGTACTGTTTCTTTTGTAAAGTACGGCTGCGATACAAAGCTCAGCAATATGTCTAAATTTTCGCTGACATTGCCCGACGCTGTAAATATATAGGCAGTCTTGTCAAAACTTGTGTATGCGTTTGCAGATGCGCCAGTTTTGGCGTAGAGTGTAAATGCATCGCCCTCTTCGTTTTCAAACATTTTATGCTCTAAAAAGTGCGCTATTCCCGCCGGTAAAACTGTAGTTATACCGTCTTTTGTATACTCTCTGTCCACGCCGCCAAAGTTAGTTGCAAATATTGCGTGCACGCTTTTGTACTGCTTCATTGTGTGCACTATTACCGTGAGGCCGTTTTGCAGTATTATTTTTTCAAAATTTGCCTGTTTTGCCGCCGCAAGCTGTGTTTTACTCATGCATTTGCCTCCTTTGTTAGCAAGTACACTAAAGACAGCGAAAATCTCTTTAATATCTCCTTGACTTCTTCTTGTGTCACGCTATTTATCTCTTCTATCATTTTTGTGGGCGTGCTGTTTGTGCCTTTTAATATCTCGCTAAAATAAAACGCTTCTATCCCGTCAAGCAAGTCCTCTATACTCTGCAAGCGCTGTGTTAAGTAAAGCTTTGTCTCCTGCAATTCCTTTTGTGTTATCTCG
>CAYJBO010000065.1:0-2367 GCA_964368295.1 uncultured Bacteroides sp. | reverse complement strand
CGCCCTCGCACAGATCTTTAAGCTCTTTTAAAATAGCCTCTTTTGCCGTTTTGGCATTCTCGTGCTCCACTCCGCTGTCTATGCAAAGTGCGCCGTTGCGCCCGTCGCTATATGCCGCACAGTAGTAGCAAAGGCTTTGTTTTTCCCTTACGTTTAAAAACAGCCTTGACGTTGCCGTGCCGCCAAACAGCGCAGAGGCAACACGCAACACGGATAAATCTCGCCCTGACATCGGCTTACCCGATGTAAAGAACATGCACAGTTTGCCCTGTACTATGTCCATCTCCTCTTTGTGCTCCTCTGTTTTTATGCGCTCCATCGCGCTTATGCCCACCATGTCAACGGGGGCTCTGTTCACATTTTTAAGCGCCTCTAAAACACTGTTTTTTACCTCGTCACAGTCTGCGCCTAGCACCATAACTTCAATCTGTGCCGTCTCTATTATATTAAGCCATGCGTTTGTTACACTTTCTGGCGATAATTCGTCTATTTCTTCTATGTACCCGTTTTTTTCTATGCCCTGCGGCGCACCTTTGTAAAAACGCCTGCGCGCCTGCCTTACGCAGTATGTGCGCTTGTCGTTTATCTCGCTTTGCAACTGCTCTCTAAGCTGTTCTCTCTCTATCAAAATATCGGTCTCGTCATATTTGCCGTTTACTAAATAGGGCCTAAACGCTACGCCTAGTACAACCTCGGCATAACTGCGGCTAAGCTCCTCATCGCTAAGCGCGTATATGTCGCGTATGCCCGAGACGCCTACGGACAAGACACGGTTTGCACCGCTTACGGATAAATCTACAGACAGTGCGGCGCCGTAAAGCCCTGCAAGCTTTTTAGATAGCTCTGTCATGTCGGGGCAATCGGCATAGCTGCGCTCCATTATCATCGGCAACACTGCCTCTGCCGTGGCATTTGCACGTGTGGACGGCCATATAAAATGTAGCACTACCCTACACCTTTTAAATTTTTCTGCGGCCTCTTTTGACATGTGCACGCCGTCTGCAAGTTTTATACGTTCCATATTACTCCCCGTAATTTTAATTTTGCGCTGTGTAGCGCATTTTTTGCTGTGAATTTATAGTTATATCAATTATATGTTAAAAGGGCTTTTGTATAGCTGGCTTGCCCTTTGCTTTTTTAGTTAAAATGTTGCTACTGCTCGTATGCGCCCATGTACTCTTCAAGCGTTAGGCCGTGCTCCATAATTTTTATAGCATCCTCTACGCCTACATATCTAAAGTGCCATGGCTCATAGCTTGTGCCGGTTATGTGCGTATCCCCGTCCGGGTAGCGCAAAATAAAACCGTACTGCGCACAATTTTCATGCAGCCACTGTATTTCAGACTCGTTTTCAAGCTCTGGCACAAGCGATGCACGCGGTGTTGACAGCGGAACTATATCCACGGCAAGCCCTGACTCGTGCTCTGACGTGCCCGGCACGTTGCGCAGTTTCATAGTTGCCGCAAGCGCCTCTTCTTCTGTCATGCCCGACGCCATGTACTCTTGCTGCATTGACTCAAAAAGCCAAGTTTGCTCGGCATTGCTCCTGTAGCCGGACCTAAAGTAAAGCGGCTCGCCAGCTGCCTCGGCAGCGTCAAACATCTCTGTCAAAGCCTCTAAAATACGCTCATCGCACTGCTCTGCCGAGGTTGGCCCTGTTACATAATTTACAGTGTCCTCGTAGCCTTCCGGCAGTGCATTTTGTGTGTTTATCAGGCGCAAGCTCCAAAGTTCGCTGTCGGCAGGGCCAACGCGCAACTCTACCTCTTGCTGAGGTTTTTGCTGTGTGCTCAACTTATTATAAGTTACATTTGCAGATGCGGATATTGAATCCGGCTGCTCTGACGATATTGGAAAGCTTAAAACAGCCATAACACCGCCGACAGATATTACCGCAACCATAAGGCACACAAGCGCCACAATGCGCATTTTTTTGTACTTGCGCTTTGTAAAAAAACCACCTATATTGCTTGCGGTCTCGCCTAGTGCGTCTGTCACGTGTTGCGCTAACGGCTGTTTTACAATTGTGCCGCCGTCGGTTGTGGCAGCGCTCGCTGAGTAAACTTCTTTTTTATTTAAGCGTGCAAGCTCTGCTTTTTTCTCGCGTTTTCTTGCCGCCTCTTCTGCGTTTTCACGCATTTTTGTGCTTATTTTACGGGCGGACGTGTCCGCAAAAGATGCAATGGCCAGCGCAACTGTTTTAATTGCTGCACCAACTGCAAACACAGTTATTTTAACGCCCTTGCCTATGGTCTTTGCTGTTACTACAGTGCCCTTAACTATGGCTTTTGCTACTGTCGCAACGCCTTTTCCTATGGTCTTTACTGTAATTACAGTGCCCTTGCCTATAGCCTTTGCGGCTATTAC
>CAYJBO010000064.1:7329-13894 GCA_964368295.1 uncultured Bacteroides sp. | reverse complement strand
CCTGGTGAAGGTACTGTGTGGTGCCCCTGTAATTAAAAGTGCCCTCTTCGTGCTGACCCAGGCCGTAAAGCGCCTCATCATCCGCAAAACAAAGGTGCATTCTTGTTTTGTAAAGCGTTTTATCCGGCACTGTTGTAGCGCCTGTAACAACGCGCTTAATGCCGTCTGCCGTATTTACCTCTTTTACTTGCACGTTTTCATCCACAACCATTTTTGTAGACGTAAACTCCTCAAGAGTTTTGCTATCGCAAGGCTTTTCTTTTAAAAGCAAATTGCCCTTTGCATCGTAATATGCTATAGACGACGTTATTTTGTCCACGCAGACACAAAGGCTGCTTGTCAAAAGACAAATTTTACCGTCACGCTCCTCTACATCAAAGCGCACTTCTTGCCGTTTAAAGCAAAAATATTGCGGCAAGTCGTATGTAATTTCTTCAGTCTTTTTGTACATAACACGCACAACGCTGTCGGTGACGGGCATAAGGCACAGTGTGCCCCTCTCGGATTTCAGCAGCAGTGCCCCATTATTTTTTTTAATCTTAGTTATATGCGCGCTCGGTCTTTTTTCTACCTTTAGCATTTAAAATCACCTCTTATTAGTATTTAAAAATATTTTTTCTTTTAAAGCGCATAAAGCATCGTGCATTTTTGCCGTTTTATTTGTTTTTTGTACGCTTTTACAGCGGCTAATAACTTAATCTTTGCAGGTATCAATTTATCGCTGTTAATTGTGCATTTAATAAGCGCATTATAACATTATGTTAAGTTTAATTATACTATTTATTTTTTAAAATGCTATGCACTTTTTAGACGTTTTGTTGCACTTATCTTACATTTATAAAAAACCGCTTATAAAGTTTAACTACGGATAGAATAAGCCGGAGCCCTTGCCAAGACAAAACAGGTTTGATTGAACGCATGTCTTAAAGCGAAAAGTGCTATTCTATTAATATTAAAAAAGCTCCTATAAAAAATAAAAACCCTCTCATCCAAGATAAGAGGGTTTTTATCAATGCTACTTTTCATCAAAAAAACTTGTAATTAATTTAGCCATCACTTTAAACCATCAATTTTTGCACAAAGCACTCAATGATTCTTTTGTAATGCCGTCGTTTATTTTAGAGACTACCTTAGAATTATTGATAAATACCGCACACGGCGCAGTGACACCAAGTCTTTTTGCAAGCCCGTCTGATTTGTATGTATCTACCGATGTAACTTTGACGGCCGCATTTTCTTTTTCAAAGTCTTCAAACACAGAAAGCAGCTCTCTTGAGGCGCTTTCTGCAGCATTATAAAAATACACAAGCGACGGATTGCCGTGGTTTAACAGTTGATGTTCATACACTTCGGACTCGGCTATATATTTTTCGGCACTATAGCCGGCAATTGCACCGTCACCTACGGCGGTTGCTACCTGTTTTAAAAACTTAGCCCTGACATCGCCTGCGCCAAATACGCCTTGCACATTTGTTTGCATTTTTTCGTTTGTGATAAGCTGCCCTATGCGGTCCATGTCCAGTATATCTTTAAATATTTCTGTGTTTGGCACATAGCCAATAAATAAAAAACAGCTATCCACTTTAATGTGCATTTTTTCTTTTGTTTTTAAATTTTTAAGCACAACTTCGTCTAAACTTTCCGCACCCTCAAAGCTGTCCACAACAGTATTCCAAACAAATTCCATCTTAGGGTTAGCCAAAGCCTGCGCTTTTGCTATCTCATTGCAATCCATTTTGCCCGTGTCGTGCATAACAGACACAATGACCTTTTTTGCAAATTTAGTTAAAAACATGCCCTCTTCAATAGCCGCATCTCCGCTGCCTATAACCATTACTGTCTTGTCGGTATTTGCCGCAGCGTCGCACGTTGCGCAAAAGGAGATACCCTTGTCGTACAGGTATTTGTCCTCATTTGCAGCGCCTGTCAGACGCGGTTTGCCGCCGCTAGCCACTATAACTACTTTTGCCTCGTATGTTGTCCTAAACGTTTCAACCTTTTTAGTCTGGCCGCTCAAATCAACACTTTTAACATCGGTCAGCTTAAATTTAACGCCAAACCTCTTAGCCTGCTTTTGAAACTCGTTCATAAGCTCTATGCCGGAAGACCCCTCAGGAAAGCCCGGATAGTTTTCGATCTCCGATGTATATGTGGCCAAGCCGCCCACAAGAGATTTCTCAATAAGCAGTGTTTTTAATTTTGCACGTCCGCAGTATATTCCGGCTGTCATGCCCGCCGCACCGCCGCCAATTATAACTACATCATATTGCTCCACCTTTTTTTCCATAAGCTACCTTCCTATAGTTACATAAAAAATTTAGCAAGTAATTTGCTGCCGAAAAAAGCACCTATTAACAAAAATAGAGCGAAAACCCAGCCAGAGAGTGAGAACGCCGAAATTGCTGAAAAAAAAGCACCGATGTTACACCCTAATGCAAGCCTTGCACCATAGCCCATTAAAAGTCCGCCCAAAACAGCTGCTACAACTTGCTTTATTGACTTAATTTTTTTAAACTTAAATTGAGACGCAAGCAGAGTAGACAGCAGCGCACCAAAAATAATACCTATATTCCTTATGGAGCCTCCGTCGGCAAAAAAGCCGCCGGCAAGGGTACTTTGTGCTTTTTCTGTTGCAAAGTAAGACCATGTGCTTACATCCCCGCCAAACAGCTGAAACACCCATGCGCCCCAGTTGGCAAACGTGCTTGTAACACCCCATGCCCCGCCCAGTGTTGCTATATGTGCAATTTGAAAAACGGCAAGGAGCACAGCGCCCGCCACGTATGTTAGCGGCTCTGATGCAAGTTTTTTATAAAGTGGATTTTTTCCAAGGTTAATAAAAAATTGTTTCAAGATATTGCCTCCAACTTATTTAGTTTTCTCTATTACTATTTCCCACTCGCCGTCGTCCACTTCTTCAATCTCTACGTTATGGCCCTGTTTTCTTGCCCATTCGGGCACGTTTTTCATGGCGCAGCTATGGTCAATAGCAACTAACAAAACATCTCCTATTGCTATCTCGTTTAGTTTTTTCTCTGTTTTCATAAGTGGTACCGGACAAGCCTCGCCCAAACAATCTAAATTAAATTCTGCCATAATAATAATCTCCTTTTAATAATATTTTTATTCTGCACTTCCCATTTTTTTAACCTGCCATTTTACTGCCGCAATGTACAATAGCACAATAATTGCAAATTGAACAATCAGAGCGCCAAACCAGCCAAACACGTCCGGCAAGAAAATTTTAGGTGCGTTCTCGTTTAAATCGCCCCAAAAAGCACCCATGTCGTGTGCGCCCCACAAAGAGCCCACCACAAAAAATACTAGCGATAGCATTTGCATTGTAAAGCCCTCGCCCACGCGCATTACAGTGCCGGAGGCGCAACCACCTGCAATTACCATACCCACACCAAAAAGAACAGCGCCTATTAACAGCGGCACGCCTATTGGGGATACGCTAAGCATATTAAGGCTTTCTGCCCCTGTTAGCTCTGCGCCCAGTTTGATTGCAAAAAAGCCCACACTTCCTATAGAAAGCGCCACTAATACAGCCCTTGTGATAGAAGTGCTTCCGGTTATGCATGGGTCACGGAAAGCCGCCGTAAAGCAAAAGCGTGAGCGCTGCAATATGTACCCAAAAATAATGCCAAAGGCCCAATAAATCGGTAGCTTTTCGCTGCTGGCTGATAAGTAAAACCCAAATGCAAGTATTGCAACAATTAATACTATTGCAAAAGGTATTTGGCTCTTTTTAGGTTTTCTTGGCGCCCGTGTGCGTCTTATTGCTTGAGTTTGCTCCGTTTGATTTACCTGTGAAATAAAAATCTCCTCCTTAATTAGTATTTTCTTAAGTTTGTTAATATTTTATCATAATATCGACAAAACATGTTAATTAAGTTTTTAATGGGGTATAAGAAAAACTGATGACATTAATTTTATTTTATGATATAATGGGCGTGTCAAATATAACCACGGCTATAAAATTTAAAGGGAGCGCCCAGATGAATATAGCACATGTAATATCATATATAGAGACAATAAAGCTTGGAAGCATTTCTGCCGCTGCGCAGAGGTGTAATTTAAGCCAGTCTGCAATGAGCCAGCAAATAAAGGCGCTTGAAAAAAGCTTAAACGCAAAGCTTATTGAAAGAAGCCACAAGGGTGTTGTTCCAACACAGGCAGGCAAAATAGCGTACACGCACTTTTTATCTATTTTAGACTCTTGCAACAATATTTATCGAGATATCGATAAACTTAACGCATCGGCGGACTCGATAAAAGTAATTTCGACGTCGTTTGCATGCACATATGCGCTGCCTTGCACATTTTTTCATTTCAAGAGCAAGTACCCCAATTATTCACTTGAAGTTGAAACTGCCCAGAGTGATTTAATTGAGGAGAAAATATCAAAAGGCGAAGGCGATATTGGCATCATAATCGGCAAGACGAAAGACAAGAGAATACAGTGTCAAAAAGTATTTACCGATGAGTTTTTTCTCGTTTGTAATTACTCGTATGACATACCCGAGAGCATAAGCAAGGAAAACATATACAAGCACCCACTTGTTATGCTAACTAAAAATCATCGCACACAGAGAATTTTAGCGGACCAATTACTTGAAAACGGCATATCTTATGACGAGCTGAACATTTTGTATTCAATAGACACTGCAGAGGCCTTAAAACTCTCGGTGATAAACGGATTTGGCGTTGCATTTTTACCGTATATGGCAATAAAAAAGGAGTTGTATCATAAACAACTCCGTGTGGTTAAGTGCAGCGATTTAAAGCTGGAAAACAGCTACTATTCTATACGGCAGCGCGACGAGAGCAATTTATGTATGGGCAAAGACAAAGTTATACAGCACCTTGAAAAAATTACGAAACAAACTATCTGCTGATGATTATCTCCCAAACGCCGTTTTGCACTTCTGTTGAGTTGTAATTAAGCTTGTGATTTTTGCAAAACCCGGCAACAGACGTCAGCGTACAGCTGTGGTCCGTCACAAGCATGTGCGCTGTGCCCTCTTTTATTCTACTTAAATTTTGTTGTATTTTCATAATCGGTATTGGGCAAACATCGCCCAGACAATCAATTTCTACAACCTGCTTGTTTTCCTGCATATAATTACACCCCACCATAAAAACAATATTTTTACATAGCCTTTGCACTTTGCAAAGCACAATATAACTCATTTATTTAATTTAACTAAATTTAGGCCGCACTATAATTATACAAGTATTTTATTATAGCCATTTTGCGCTTTTCACCTCGCCGCTTTTATGTATTGCAAACCTCAATACGGCGATAAAAAGCGCGGCGTACTTGTTTTATTTATAGCGCGGCTTTAGCTTTATTTTTTTGCGCTGATACACTATATTTTGTTTGGGCGAAAATTATTCCCCTCTTGTGCTTTGCACAAATTTGCACAGCATAATTTGGCCTGTAACTTATTTAGCACAACATGCTACAAAAAAACTGCAACGGCCAAATTACAATGTTTATTGCGCCATATAAAAATCAGCTCGCCCTATCAATTTTGTTCATCAGTATAATTAGGCAGCTCCTCTTTTAACATTAATAGCTCTTGCTCATATTTTCGCTTTTGTGACGGCACATTAAAATAATCGCAAGTATCGACAATTTTTTCTATAGTAAACATTAGATTTTGCAAAGCATCAATATTTTTATAGCAGTCGTAAATAGAAATTGATATATCCCTTGTGCATTCCAACATCTCCAAAGTAAGGTCTTTCTCACCTATTTGCTTGTAGCCATCAGAAATCTCAATCGAGCACAGCCCCACTTGTGCCGCAACTTCTACTTGCATGTCCTGTTTCATCAAACTTTTAACATTTCCTCGCCCTAAGTCTAATGTCTCTTTTGCTTTTTGCAGGTTGCCCTGCTCAATATAGCTCTCTGCCAATTGCGTGTTATACTTTGTTAAATCTAACATTGCTAAAAGATTATTGCTGTTTAATGCTATTATTAAAAAGTATGATAAATGGCGCTCTCTTGCATCAATTTCATCATCAAGCTTTCCTTTTCTCCTGTAAATTTCCGTAAGTATCCTAAGGCTTAGCTCAAGTTTTTGCAAGTCTTGTGCACTTTGTGTTTGTTTGTAATTCATTTCTTCCACGCCGGCTTTGCCGGAGAATAATACCTCATCGCGGTCTAAATCGCTAAATAGCTCTGTAAGCTCTACTATTCTGTTAATAACTTTATACATGGACGAAACAGTGTCGTCTTCTTGATCTTTTGATAATATCTCCCTGTACAAGTTTAGAGCTTCCATATAAGATATTAGCATTTCTGTTGATTTTTCTGGGAATTCTTCGTATAATTCCGCACGCAAAAGGTGTGATTGTAGCACATCGTAAATACCGACGGGCGCACCTCTTCCAACTAGCTCATATGCCAGTTCTTCAAATTTTTCAAAGTACTCACTAACCTCATTGTGCGCCTTAAAAGAACTGTAAAGCACACCCAGCTTAAAGTAGAGATTCATCAGCTCGGTGTCCTCTTCGATGTCTCTTTCAATGTCTTCAAGTTCTTCGGCCTTGC
>CAYJBO010000064.1:0-7319 GCA_964368295.1 uncultured Bacteroides sp. | reverse complement strand
TGTGTACACTTTTATTAAATTACTATAGCAAACCTCAAGGTTGTCATAGGCTTTTTTAGTGCCCACTTGCCTTACAAGATGCTCTAGGTCGTCCTTTGCACTTTGAAGTATCTCTATTGCATCGTCCCATTTTTTAGCCTTCATATAAGCCGCACCAATGCAAATATAGTTAGTGCAGACATCTACATATAGCTCAGGCGTTCTGTCTTTTCGCGCTAGCTCCTCAAATATAGGCTTTGCCTCGTAAAAAAGTTTTAACGCATTGTCAATTTGCTCATCGGGCATCAAAAGTAGCGTGTTGCCCAAACTGTCTAAAACTCCTGCGTAGGTATGCGCATTTTCGTCGTTTTTATTAGCTTCATACACGTCTTTGGCATGGTTTTTACCCTCTGTCAAAGTTTTAACCGAGTTCTTATATTCTCCTATTTTTAAGTAATGATTGCCGAGTTTAAAGTAATTGAGCGAGATGTCCTCGTTAATTACAAAAGTCCTATCCCTTTTTGGGATTTCCGCCAACAATTTACCGCATTCAAGAAAAGCTTCAGTTGCTTTATTATTATTTTCAAGCAAAACATGCACATCGCCTAAATTGTCGTGCGACACAGCCAAAACCCTTGTACCGTCAGCGTTGCCGAGTACTCTCGCCACCTCTTTTCGCACGTCTATACAAGCAAGGTACGCCTTTAAAGCGCCCTCAAAATCCTCTAGCTTTATTTTGTAGTGGCCTATATGCTCGTAAACAGAGGCGAGCGGCCTTGTTGCGTTAATATCTTTTGCGCCCTCTTGTGCGCTTATTTTTTTGCCCAGTGGCACTAAGCTTTCAAGCAAGCTCACCAGCAATTCGTAATTGCTTTTAGTCTTTACAAACGAATTAATAAAATCAGAATTGAAAAATTCTAAAAATGGAAGGTCGCCCTCTTCAACCGACATTTCAAGCAATTCTTTTAACCACTTAGCGTCCATAACGGCAATATCATGTATTGGCGAAACTATTCTTCTGTTAAAGACTCCGCCAAAAGTATAGCTCTCGATAAACCTAATAAGGTCTGTTTTTTTATCGCCTTTATACATGTGCCAAGCACTTTCTTCCATGCGCAATCTATCAAATACATCCAGCGAGCTCAATAAAAATAATATCTTGTCGTTATAGTCTTTAGCATCAATATTCTTTAAAAATCCGCTTCTTATTGTGCGATGAGTAAAGTCAATTCTACCGTCACTTCTATACATAAAAAACGGTTGCAAATAATTAGTATATCGCGCAAAATCAACTGCGTTATACTCCATTTTATACGCAGTAAAAATAGCTATTATATCCGACTCTCGAAGCCCATGCCTTGTCACAGCAATTAAGGCGGTAATCTCGTTGCATAAGTTTTCGCCAATGCGCTCTGCCGCCTCTTTTAAAACCTCCGCCGACATCTCTTCGACTGTGTTTGGAGTTGTCCTTATTATTTCCAGCATGTAACTGTTTATTGCGTCCATGGCGTCTTGGTGCGTGCTGTACTCTCGTATCCTAATAAAGTCGTCGCTATCCAGCATAATAAGTCGCTGAACCATCATGCTTATGTATAATGGGTTAGACGCACCCTGCACCCTTACAAGCGCATTTTTAACATATTCGTCCAACTCTTTTCCATGCAGCCTCAATATTCCATCGACAATTTCAGGCCTTTCTACTTGTGATAGCTGACCTATAACCTCGATTCTGGCATTGTCTTGCAACGGGAAAAACATCGGCAAATTAAACTCGTCAAGAAGAGATATAACTATTGTAACATTCTCGGGCAGGCTATCGGGCAGCCACTTGAGCGAGGTTGTGTCGTTGTCCTGTATAAGTTGATCGAGCGCATCGCAAAAAATGTATACAGGCGAGCCAACGTTTTCTGCGTGAATTTGTGCATATTCTGATAATTTTGTCGAGAGTTCCTCGGCGATTAGGTCGTCATAATCCGATTCTCCCACCTCAAAAATCTGCTCAAATTTATACAGTATCTGCTTTAGCACATCTATAATAGAAAGCGAGCGCAAAGAGTTGCCGCAAGCTATAAAGAGGGTATCGTTTTCATACTCATCCGTAAAATCTGTATATAGTTTTGACATTACAGAGCTTTTCCCACTGCCCGACTCGCCTTTTATCATAAACAAGTTAATGTGTGGGTTTTTAATATACGACGTGTACTCTGCAATTAATTTTTCTCGCGCCGAAAATTGCTCCACTTTATTCTCTACAAAAAGCTCTGCGTTAATATTCTCTTTTTCTTGCCAGTTAAGGTAGTGCGCCTCCTCAAATTCCTCTACAAAAAGCTCTTTTATATCGTCTTGTACCATCTGCGCAAAATCTTCGGGCACTATGGGGCAATTTTTTTCGCTGTCCCATTCACAGGTATAATTTTTAACTTTAGCGCCGCTATCAATAATTTTTTGCTTTAACAACAGCAGTTTGTCAAAGAGCGTTTTGTCGTCCTCAATATAATCCGCACGCAGGCTCTCTGGCAATTTATCAAGTGGCAAAGGTTCTCTAAAATAGACTAGGCAACGCTCAACATCTATTTTTTCTGAAAGCAGTCCATACTCTATCTCTAGCTCTGTAACACTTTTTATTGGCGTGTAAAGTTTATGCCCCTTGTCGTTTGCAACTTTTTGCATCAACTCAGGCTTTTTTGGCACCCAGCCATATCTTTCGCCTATAAGGATTATCATGTAAGGTGATTTGTCAATCTCATCAAGGCAAACAGAAAGCACTCTCTCATTGCTCTCGTCTTCGTCCATGTCTGTAGTGTTAACGCCCCAGCGCAAATCTACAAGGCGCAAGCTCTGGCCTAAATCGTTGGCAAACTTATTAATAGCCGGCACAACATTTAGCATAAGCTCGTCACGCTCTGATTGCATATCGCGAAATGTGCTTGAAACAAAAATTGAATTCATCTAATCACCACTCCTTATGCGAAAAAATATTTGATTTTTCGGACTTTAATATTGTCTTACATGCTAATTGCCACCTTGCAGTGTTTTGTATCGCATGTTTAAACGCTATGCTCTTATCTAATATAAAAATAACGCCTTACTATCAAATTTAACATAAAACCCACTCAAAAACAACCATATTCGGCGCAATTTAACCTAAAACGGAATTTTTTTACTTTTCCTCCAAATTTATCAAGGCTGTTTGTTGCACTTTTATGCACTAAATAGCGACATATTTATTAAAAAACCCAATAAAACTCACAAAACTTAAAACACCTCTGTTATAAGTTTTACCGCTGCTAGCTACTATAGTTTTACTGTTTTAGCAAAATTTTTGGCAAAGTGCTGTGCTGTCTTATGCCGGATATTTTAGTTTTTTTAAATTAGGCCGTGTCGTTTATAAAATTAAACACAGTAAAAACAAGGGCCCTCTACTGCAACACTTGACACTTTTGTTGTATTTAACACGTTTTTTATTAGTTTTTTTCGGCTCAAATATAATATAATGTTTTTAATAGCACAATAATTGGAGGTGTATTATGAGTTTGACGTCTATGACACCAAAGGAGAGGCTTTTGGCGTCTATGCAAGGTAAGCCTGTTGACCATGTGGCATTTTCGCCATTTTTAGCCTACTACTTTGATTTTTTACCCCAAAATGTACGCGACAAAGGCCAGCTTGATTATTTAATAAACATGGGTGCTACACCATTAATAAGGGGCGGTATTAAAAATGCTTTTGAAATTAAAAATAAAACTTTTGAAAAAAAGACGGTAATTGACAAAAATAAACGCTATGAAACTGTTGAAACCCCTTATGGAACTTTAAAATGGGAGTTCACCTATGTGGCGTCAGGCAATACTTGGTTTTTAACGTCTCACCCTGTTTCCGATTTAAAATTTTTGCCTGCACTTATAGCATATTACAAAGACATTGAGGTTGTTGAAAAAATAAAGGAAGTAAATGCCGCCATAAAAGAGCTTGGAGACGCCGGCCTGTCTGTTTCCGGGGTGGGCACTAATTACAAAAGCGCCTACCAGTTTTTGCTAGAAAACCTAATAGGCACGCAAGAGCTTATCTACTTTACAATGGACGAGCCCGACTTGCTTGACGAAGTTTTAGATATAATGCAAAAAAAGAACATGCAAACTATTATTTATACTGCCGAGTCTGACATTGAAGCATGTATATCTTATGAAGACAGCTCTACAACTAACGTAAACCCGTCAATTTATGAAAAATATATAGCTAGCGAAATTGCCCGGTGGTGTAAAACTTTAAACGATAGTGACACCTTATATATACAGCACGCTTGCGGCCACATAAAGCATTTATTAACACCTATGGCAAACCAAGGCGTCACTATGATAGAATCTATATCGCCACCACCCACCGGCAATGTAACAATTGCCGAGGCTGTGAGTATATTGCCCGAAAGCGTAGGTTTAATCGGTGGAATTGAGCCTGTGCAGTTTTTAAATGATTCTATTGACAGCATATTGGAGTACTGCGACGAATTAATAGCCATAAATAAGGGGCGAAGGTTTATTTTAGCCAACAGTGACAGCTGCCCACCACACGTAGAATACGAAAAATTTAGGGCTATATCTGAATTTGTTAAAACACGCACACTATAAACTTACTTGGCACACTTTTTGTGTATAACCGCTTATATCAAACGCAATAATACACACTACTATAAATTACTTAAATTATATAACGGCGGCATTTCTTCCTTTACAAAAATTGTTGAGAAGAAGTGCTGCCGTTTTTTAATAGTGCCGTGCATGGCATAGGCTGACGCCTTTTTTTGCCGTTACCCACTTTGCGCAATCCTGTGCGCGTGCTGTCGTGCTTTTGCAAAAACAACAAAAATGTTAGTATTGGGTGGCAAATTAATAAAATTTTACATTTTAATACGGGCTTGTATTGTTGACACCACTGCAAATTGGGATGTATAATAAAGAAAAGGGTTTTTACTTTGTTTTATCATTTAAATGCGAGAATTATAATGATATTACTAGAAAAATGGAGCCTTGCTCCGCCGTTTGCACGTTAATCGCCCAATATTACAATAAATAATACTTTGTGTTGTTTATATAATCTATTGAAGGTGCATTTAGATGCTAGAATACAATTTATTAGCAGAATATAATTCGCTGTTTATTTTAACAGCCATACTAATCAGCTTCAGGCGAGATTATGAGGCAAGAAACCTAAGATATAAATTTTTAAAGGTCATGTATTACTCGGCCTATATTAGTGTTGTGTTAACAATACTCTCTATTTTAGCGACATCTACCCTTGTAGCTTATTCTAACTACTTTTTGTCTTATACTTTAATGCTACTGTATTTTGTGTTTTTGCCTTGTTTGCCTGTGGCGTTTATACTGTACTCAATTACACTAACCGAGTTTAACTTAAACGAAAAAGAACATTATAAAAAGTTACTGCGCTATTGTATCCCGTATTTTATGTACCTTGTAGTTGTATTAACTAATGTATTTACAGATATTATATTTACCATCGACGAAAACCTCTATTATGTAAGGGGTGCTTGGTATCAAGCGCCGTTTGTTGTAAGTGCATTTTACATACTGGTTTTACTATTAATTACAATAAAAAATTTAAAGACTGTATATAAAGAAATAATGCAAGTATTAAGCTTTACTTTTATTTTTTCTTCCAGTATAACGCTAATGCAATTTTTTATTGACGATGTTATATTAACCGGCACAATTTACACTGTAAGTATTTTAATTGTGCATTTATACATTCAAAATGTACGAAAATCTGCGGACCATTTAACGGGCGTTAACAATAGAATTGCCCTGACCCACAAAATAAACGAGAGCATTAAAAGCAACGACAAGTTTTCGTTATACATAATAAGTTTGCGCAATTTTAAAAATGTTAACGAGCGATACGGGCTCGAAACAGGCGATAAGCTTTTGAGGCTTGTCTCTGAAAATTTATCTAAGAAATTTTCTATATATAATATATATAGGTATAGCGGCGATGAGTTTGCCATTCTTTCAAAAAATTTGAGCGAGGAATATCTTAACGAATTAACGGCTGTTATCGATTTGTTAAACAATCCAATTTCTATAGATGGTTTTGATGTAATTTTAGATTTAATTTTTGTTAGAGTCGATTACCCCATGTTTTCTAAAAACTCTAAGGACTTAATTTCGGCTGCCGATTATTCAGTGCGCACTTTAAAAGATAAATCCGACGATGTTAGATATTTATACGATATCTCTATCATGCATAATATGTCCGAGAAAAATTTGATGACGCAAAAAATAAAAGACGCTTTAGCCAACAATGATTTTATCGTTCATTACCAGCCGATTTTCTCTGTTGAAAAGAACACATTTACCCAGGCAGAGGCTTTAGTGCGAATGCTTGATGACGATAACATTTTGTATCCAAACAGCTTTATTGCGCTGGCTGAAAAAACCGGCCTTATAACAAAAATTACCTATAAGGTACTAGAGATTGTATGTTGCGATTTAAGAAGGGCGATAGACACAAATAAATTAAGTCCACTGTTTGAATCTATCTCTGTAAACTTCCCCTACTACCAATTTACCCTGCCTAATATGCTCGATGACGTCATGAAAATTTTAGCTAAGTACAACATCCCACCCTCTATGATTAAAATTGAGATAACCGAGAGGGTTCTTATTTCAGACAGCTTTAATATGAAAACTGTTATGAAAGAAATGCAGGAAAAAGGCTTTGTTTTTGAGCTTGATGATTTCGGGATTGAGTACTCAAACATGAGTGTTTTTTTAGATTTGCCACTCGATATAATTAAAATTGACAGGAGCCTTTTGCTTTCTGCAACTAAGTCTCAGGAAAATCAAAAATTCTTTGAGCATCTTATTTTAGGCATTAAATAAAAAAATAATAGTAGAGGGAATTGAAGAGTTATCACAAAAAGAATTATGCACCTCTTGCAAATGCGATTATATCCAAGGGTACTTTTTTTCAAAACCTGCTAACATACGCAATGTTTTGCCGCTACTAGGGCAAAATATTGAGGGCTAGTTTTAGTTTTGTCCTGTTTTCTTTTTGCTATTTACTAACTTTTATAAATAGATAGATATATATAATTTTTTGTGCTCTGTTAGGCCACGCAGCCCTACTAGCGCATTTTATACAAAGCTTAACGCTTGATAGCCGTTGCGCTATTAATAATTGCACTTACAGCGTTGAGCCACGGCATAGCCGAGGTTTTGCACACACAAAAGGCACCCACGCCACAATAAAAAGGCGTGGGTGTTCTATTTTTTTTTGCATGAGTTATATTTTTTTACAAAAAATATAAAAAATAATAAATTTTA
>CAYJBO010000063.1:5776-14083 GCA_964368295.1 uncultured Bacteroides sp. | reverse complement strand
ACACAGCATAGCGCATAAATTTGCCAAAATAGGCGGGTTCGGATTATATCGGCTTTGCGAAAGCCTAAAAATAAATACTAACTAAAAAAGGCTAACAGTGTGCACTCAAAGCACAAAAAGCCTTTATAGTACAAAAAAGCGGCAGTGTAAACACTGCCGCTTTTTTATAAAACATATTAAGTTATTAATTATTTTGCTTTGTTTTGTTTGCCTGCCCTTGTTTTCCATGTTACCCAAAGTGGGCCTGCAATAAATATTGTGCTGTAAACACCGGATACCATACCTACTATTAGTGGTAGTGCAAATGTAAATATGCTGTCAAGCCCAAACACTAAAGACACAACACAAACTGCGCCAAGTGCCAAAACTGTTGAAATTGTAGTGTTTATCGAGCGTTTTAAGCTTTGATTAATGCTCAAGTTTACCATTTTGTCAAACGAAATTGTCTTGCCAAGTAGCTGTTCGTTTTCACGCACACGGTCGTAAACAACAACTGTGTCGTTTATAGAGTAGCCCAAAATTACTAGCATTGCAGCAATAAAATTGCTGTCAAGCGGTATTCTGCCTATTACAAACACACCAAACACAATTATTAAATCGTGCACAAGTGCCACTATAGCCATAACACCTGCCGAAAAGCCGCCAATCTTTTTAAAGCGAACCGAAATATAAGCAAGAATTAAAACAGATGCAAGAACAACTGCAACTATACACTTTGCAAAAAACTCTGCGCCCATTGATGGGTTAACGTTGTCGATGTAAAGTTGCTCAAATGTGTTATCGGGGAATGACTCCACAAGAACAGTTGAGAACGCTTCGATAGTCTGCGGTGTTACCGTAGAGCTACCGGGCATATTAATTGTCGCTGTCTGTGTGTTTGTGGCAATGTCGCTGCCCATTTGCACAGAAAGGCCTGCTCCGAATGTTGTCTCTGCTACACCTTTAAATGCGTCTGCACTAAGCTCGCCTGTGTAGCTGTATGTCATTATGGCGCCGCCCTTAAACTCAATATCCATCTGCACGCCAAATACGGCCGAAAAAAGAACAATAATTACTATTAATACACTTGAGAAGATAAAGAATTTTTTTCTGTTACCTACCACATCAAACTGTTTTTTCATTCTTTACACCTCCGTACAATGCAGGATTGCGGAATATTTTTAACTTTGAAACGCCTTTCATCATTACGCGTGTGCACATAACGCCGAACACAAAGTTCATAAGCACTCCAACTAGCAATGTGTAGCCAAACGAGTAAATTGTGCCCGATGTAGTTGCGCCAAGTCCCATCCAAGATAAGATTTGGCCTACAAAGTTGTCGCCTGCCCCAAATACACCCATCAAAATTAGCGCAACAATTATAACTGTAACGTTGCCGTCAATAATGGGAGAAAGGCCTCTGTCAAAGCCCGAGCGGATAGCACTATTGATGTTTTTGCCGCTCCTTATCTCCTCGCGGATGCGCTCGCCTGCGATAACGTTTGCGTCAACACCCATGCCTATTGCAAGAATAATACCCGCAATACCCGGCAATGTTAGTGTAAAGCTGTTTACAAACGGCAAGTAGCCGGACACAAATGCAATAGTTAAAGAAACTTGTCCAAACAATGCTATAACAGCAACTGCACCGTGTAATTTGTAGTTTAATATCATGTATATTGCAACAAGTACAAATGCAATTATGCCTGCAATAACCATGGCCTGCAATGAGTTAGAGCCAAGGCTTGGGCTTATTGTGCGGTAGCTCTCTGCGCTAAGTGAGAAAGGAAGCGAGCCTGAGTTTATTTGGTTTGCAAGTGTTATTGCTTGCTGCCTTGTCTCCTCAGAGTTTCCTGTCAAAGTAATCATTGCCTGACCATCTGGTATGGCAGTGTTTACAGTTGGGCTGGACACCATTGTGTCGTCCATCCATATGGATATTGTACCGTATGTCTCTGCGAGCCTTGTTGTTGCCTCGGCAAATTTTTCAATGCCGGACTCCTCAAGCTCTAAAGAGATGTAGTATGGGTTTGACGGGTCTTGGCTGTCGTATGCTGCCATGGCACTCTTAACGTCAGTGCCCTGCAAAATTACACTCTGTGCTGTAAGGCCTGACGGCGCACCAAACTCATCAACTTCCGCGCCCTCTCTAAATGTAAGCACAGCCGTTGCGCCAATCTCTTGTATAGCACTCTCCGGGTTAAAATCTTGCTCGCCGTCTTTCCACGGGAAGCGCAAGATTATGCGGTTTTTGCTATCATCACGGTATACCTCACTGTCCGTGATGTTAAGGCTTATAAGGCGCTGCTCAATTACAGACTGAGCTGCAGCCATTTGCTCTGGAGTAGCGTCAATGTCATCTTGTGGCATAAACGTAACTTCCAAACCGCCTCTTATATCAATTCCAAAACGTATGTCTGCGGCACCCTTTATCCACGTGGTGGTAATATCGCCGTAAGTGCTGCTTACGCCAATAATGGCCGACAGCGAAATTACGATGATAAGCAGTGCTACAACAAAAAATTGCCAGGGCTTACCTCTTGTTTTCATTGGTTTTCCTCCGAATTGCGCAGACATATTAAACAAGCCTGCACTTAGTATTATTACACATTTTAAATAGCGCCCTCACAGGCATTATTTGCTATGCGCTCGCCCTTGTGCTTTTAGTTTACACTTGCACTAGGCGTTTATTTAATTGCAAAGCAGCTTAAAAAAATTACAAATAATAAATATGCATTTATAAGCAAACCTTATCAATTTAATAACTTATTTAGACAGTTTTTCTGCTATTGCTATTTTTGCACATATGCAAAGCAGGTTTGTCGCTGTGTCCAGTTCCGCTATCGGCGGATATGTCGGTGCTATTCTTATGTGTGTGTCGTTGGGGTCTACGCCGTAAGGATAAGCTGCGCCGGCGCCCGTTAGCACAACGCCTGCCTCTTTACAAAGCTGTACAGTGCGTTTTGCACAGCCATGCGGTAAAAACAAGCTTATAAAATAGCCGCCGTTCGGGTTTGTCCAGTCGGCATTTTCATCGCCAAGCTCCCTTGCCAATATCTCAAGCACCTTGTCAAACTTAGGCCTTACAATGGCGCGGTGTTTTTGCATGTGTTTTGCAACGCCGTCCATATTTTTGAAGTAAAGTGTGTGGCGCAATTGGTTAATTTTATCAAAGCCAATTGTCATAGAGAATGAGTTTTCAAGTATATAGCTCATGTTATCTTTTGAAGATGACATTGCGCCAACGCTTGCGCCCGAAAAAGTAACTTTGCTCAAAGAGCAGAATATAAACACCCTGTCTTGTGTGCCCGCATTTTTCGCCTCTTGCATTATATTTAACAGCTCGTCTTGCTCATCAGACAAATGATGTACGCAGTAGGCATTATCCCAAAATATTTTAAAATCGGGTGCTTTTACAGCCATGCCAACAAGCCTTTTAACTGTTTCGTCGCTATATGTGTATCCGTCTGGATTAGAGTACTTAGGCACACACCAGATGCCCTTAACGTCCTCGTCTTGTACAAGTTTTTCCACTATATCCATGTCGGGCCCGTTTTCGGTCATCGGCACGCTTATAAGCTCAAACCCAAAGTACTCGGTTATGCGAAAATGCCTGTCGTATCCCGGCGCAGGGCACAAAAATTTTGGTTTTGCCGTGTTAGACCAGCCGCCATTGCCGCCCAAAAAGCCTTTTCTACAACCTAACTCTATCATGTTATACATCATATTTAAGCTGGAGTTTCCGCCAACAAAAACCTCGTCGCTGTCCACGCCCATCATTTCTGCAAAAAACGCTCTTGTCTCGGGCATACCCTCAAGGTTGCCGTAGTTTCTAGCATCAATGCCGGTAGAGCCCATAAATTCTGTGCTATTAAAAATATCCATAGATAAATCCAATTGCTCAGGCGCAGGCTTACCCCTCGACATGTCAAGTTTTAAATTCATTTGTTTGTACTCTTCGTACTGCCTATTTAGGCCACTCAATGCATCGGCAAAGTCTGCTGCCGACATGTTTTTATAATTTCCCACTTTAATCCCCCTGTTTTGTTTATACAGTTAGCGCGTACACAGCTGCCCCTCTTTGCAGCGTATAGCCTTCAAAACCTGTTGGAAATATGCTGCCCAAAAAATTATGATATAATTTTTTGCAAAGTCTTTATTTCTCAACAGCACTGTGCCCACGCCCATAAAAATACGCACAAGCACATTTAAATATTATAAAACAATTTTGCGCATTTTACAATACATATTAAGGTAATTTTATGTAAAAATTTATCAAAACCGCAAGTTGTATGATTGACGCAAAGAAAAACACACATTAAACCGAATTAAACCGGCAAAATGTGTGCTTTTTTAGCCATTAAATATATTGCACCCCGTCTTTATCTATGTAAGCATGAATAAGCTTTGCGCGCTCTACCTTTTTAGAGTTAATTTTTATAGCCGCCAAGTACTTATTTTGTGCGCCTTTAAGTTTTTGCTCGTCGTCTGCATAAAGAACTGCCAAAACATCGCCTTTTTTTACTTCATCGCCCGTCTTTTTTAATATAGAAATGCCTGCCGCATAATCTATGCTATCCTCTTTTGTAACGCGCCCAGCCCCAAGCATAACAGAGGCTATGCCTATTTGGCTTGTGTCCATGTCCGTTACGAAGCCGTCTTGCTGTGCTGTAACGTTTAGGCTGTGCTGCGCTTTTTTAAAGTTATCCGGGTTTATTATTACACTCTCATCGCCTTTTTGGCTTTTCACCATGCTCACAAGCTTATCCAGTGCTTCACCGCTAAAAAGTGCGTCTTTTGCGGCTTTTTCGCACTGCTGTTCGTCTCCATACCTTGCAAGGTTAAGCATTTTAGTTGCAAGTGTAAGGCAAACTTCCTCTAAATCTTTTGGCCCTTCGCCTTTTAGCGTCATAACGGCCTCTTGCACCTCAAGGCTATTGCCGACATTGCTGCCGAGTGGTGTGTCCATGTCCGTTATAAGCGCGGCTGTTCTTCTGCCGTTTTTCTCGCCTATATCCACCATGGCAAGTGCCAGCTCTACCGAGTCCTCAACAGTCTTCATAAATGCGCCGCTTCCCGTTTTAACGTCCAGCAGTATGCAGTCTGCACCGCTTGCCAGCTTTTTGCTCATTATACTCGCCGCTATAAGCGGTATGCAAGACACCGTTGCCGTGACGTCCCTGAGCGCGTATAGTTTTTTGTCCGCAGGCGCAAGGTTGCCCGTTTGGCCAATTACGGCAAGGCCTAAATCTTGCACCTGTTTAAAAAACTCCTCCTGGGTAAGCGCCACTGTTGCCCCGGGGATGGCCTCAATTTTATCGAGCGTACCACCCGTGTGTCCAAGGCCTCTTCCACTCATCTTGGCCACTTTTATACCGCATGCGGCAACTATTGGCGCAATAACAAGTGTAGTCTTATCGCCCACGCCACCCGTGGAGTGCTTGTCTACTTTTACGCCTTTTATCGCCGATAAATCAACAGTGTCACCGCTGTTTGCCATAGCCGCCGTCAAATCCGCAGTCTCTTGTTTTGTCATTCCGTTTATGTATATTGCCATACAAAGCGCCGCGGCTTGATAATCTTTTATCTCTCCGCTCGTATAACCTTTTATAAAAAAATCGATCTCTTTTTTAGTTAATTCTTTTGCGTCACGTTTCTTTTCGATAACATCATAAATTCTCATTAGGATTCTCCCTTAATAAAAAAAGATTGTGGTGAAACTTAAAAATATTTTTATATTTCCACCACAATCACTTTATACAGTATATAAATGTCAAAATTTTATTTGCCAAGCCTGCCGCTTTGGCAAAGCTTTATTATCTTACGCCCTTGTCGTACGGTATGCCAAGTTGCTTTGGCGATGCAGATTTATGGCTTGTGAAAGCAAGCACTATCAGCGTGGCTATATACGGCATCATTTTATACAAATCGTTAGGTATACCTAGTGACGACAAGAAAGAAATACCCGAATATGCCGCAGCTATCGTCTTCATAAGGCCGAAGAAAAACGCCGCAAATAAAACTTTTGTGGGGTTCCACTGTCCAAAAATTAAAACTGCAAGTGCCAAAAAGCCGTAGCCGGCAACGGTTGCGTTAAAGTTAATTGACGTTGGAACTACAAACACAAGGCCACCCATACCGGCTAAAACGCCTGATATAATAACACCTGCGTACTGCATTTTTTTAACATTAATGCCAACGCTGTCTGCCGCTTGCGGATGCTCTCCGCAGGAACGCAGCCTTAAACCAAAGCGAGTTTTAAACAATACAACAGCCGAAATTACAAGTATTAAAAAGCCCAAATACGTAGTTATATAAGTGTTTTGGAAGAACATGTCGCCAATAATGGGTATGTCGCCCAAAATAGGCACGCTCTCTATCCTAAACGTGTTTTTAAACGGAACTTGCTGAACAGTAAAAATAACACGTCCCATAAATATTGCAAACGCCGGTGCAAACATGTTAATTGCGGTGCCGCTTATAACTTGATCTGCAAGCATGTTTATAGATGCATATGCATGTGCAAGCGAAATAATAACACCCGATACAGCTGCAACAATAAGTGCCAAAATCATCAATAGCTGTGGATGGATTGGCGCATTTGCGGCCTGCATTAAATTTATAAACAGTATGCTTGTAAAGGCGCCTACTATCATAATGCCCTCTAGGGCTATGTTTACAATGCCGCCTCGCTCGCTAAACATTCCGCCGAGTGCAACAATTAACAAGGGGATTGAAAAAAACATGGTCTGCTGTATTAAAAAGATTAAATCACTCACGCCTTATCCCCTCCTTCACCTTCATCATCTGTCTTTTTAATCTGCTCTGTCTCTACGGCTTTTGTGCCGCTTTGCTCTTTTTCAGCTTTTGCCTTGCGTTTTTTTATTATAGTTTGCAAAATCTCGCGCAGAATAAGCGCAAATGCAGAGAAGTATATAATTACCGAAGTGATAATTTCAATAACTTGTGGTGCAAATCCATAAATTTGCATATTAAAGCCGCCCTGGCTTAGGTACGCAATAAACACACCCGCAAATATAGCACCTATAGGGTTATTCATGCCGAGCAGTGCAACCGGTATGCCTTGAAAACCCTCGGGCGCAAGCACATCTACAACTTCTATGGCTTTTCCCGAGCCCGCTAGGTAAAGGCAAGCGCCGCCAATGCCTGCAAGTGCGCCTGCTATAGCCATAGAGTAAACTATGCTGCGCTTTTCATTTATGCCAACGTACCTCGCGGCATCCCTATTGTGTCCACAGGCCTTTAGCTCGTAACCAAATTTAGTTTTGTCTATTACAATATAAACAATAACACCTGTAATTATTGCAATAAAAATACCGGAGTTTACACTGGATACCGAATTGCCTGCCCTAAAAATTAAATCCAGCCCCATTTTAGGTGCGTTTGCACCTTCTGCAACGGGTAATGTCTGGTTTTTAAGCGAGTCAAAAATAGTCTCAACAACAAGCAGATTAACAACGTGCATTCCTATATAGTTCATCATTATACAAGAAATAACAACATTTACATTGCGTGTAGCGTTTAGCAATCCCGGCACAACGCCCCACAGCGCACCTGCAACCGCAGCAGCTAAAACGCAAATAATAAATAAAAACGGCCCCGGTATAAACGTAAATTTAACGCCTACAAAAACGGCAACATATGCGCCCACAATAAACTGCCCCGATGCACCTATGTTAAAAAGGCCTGTTTTATATGCAAAGCACACGGACAAGCCGGTTAAAATTATGGGCGTTGCGGAGTATAACACCTGTCCAACGTCACGCATGCTGTTAAAGCCGCCAAGCAAAATTGACAAAAAGCCATTTACTGCATTTGCAGGGTTAGTTACAAGTAGAATAATAAAGCCTACAATTAAACCGCTTAATATGGCAAGCACAGATGACAAAATACCCCATGTACCGTCTTTTGCCAACAAATTTTCTAAAAAGCCGGACTTGTTTTTCATTGCACTGCCTCCCTCTTAGAGCCTGACATGTAAAGGCCAAGCTCCTGTATTGTAATATTTTTAGGGTCTAAATCGGCAACAATCTCACCCTCATAAATAACAAGTATCCTGTCGGATAACTCCATTACCTCATCGAGCTCTAGGCTTACAAGTAGCACCGCCTTTTTTTCGTCCCTTTGTTTAACAATGGTATTGTGTATATACTCAATAGCGCCTACGTCAAGGCCCCTGGTGGGTTGAACGGCAATTAAAAGTTTAGGCTCACGCTCTATCTCCCTTGCCACAATGGCCTTTTGCTGGTTTCCGCCCGACATGCTGCGTGTAATAGTCTTAGCGCCTTGTCCCGAGCGTATGTCGTA
>CAYJBO010000063.1:0-5766 GCA_964368295.1 uncultured Bacteroides sp. | reverse complement strand
TAAGCTTATCTGCATAATCGGATATTTCTTTAAATTTCAAAAATCCGTTTTTGCAAAATTCTTCTGTATAATATTTTTTAGACACGCAGTTATACGCCAAAGAATAATCCAACACTAGGCCATAGCGGTGCCTGTCCTCCGGAATATGCGACATCCCAAGGTCGTTGTGCTTGCGTATTGTCTCAAACGTAATATCGTCGCCGCACATAGTAACCTTGCCGCTGCTCGGCGGCGCAATACCTGTAAGCGCATAAACCAGCTCACTTTGCCCATTACCGTCAATACCGGCAATACATACAATTTCGCCCTCTCGCACTTTAAAGCTAACATTTTTAACGGCATTTTTTGTGCTGTTTTTTGATGCCACATTTAAATTATCCACTTGCAACACCGTTTTCCCCGGCACAGACGGCGACTTGTCGAGCGACAGACTTACCTTGCGGCCTACCATCATCTCACTCATCATCTCTTTTGAGGTGCTCGCAACGTCTACCGTACCAACATACTTGCCTTTGCGAAGCACTGTGCACCTGTCGGCAACTGCCTTTATCTCGTTTAATTTGTGCGTAATAAACAGCAAGCTCTTGCCCTCTGCCACGAGCTCGCGCATTATTTTTATAAGCTCTTCTATCTCTTGTGGTGTCAAAACGGCTGTTGGCTCGTCAAATATCATTATCTCGTTTTCTCTGTACAGCATTTTAAGTATTTCCACACGCTGTTGCATGCCCACACTTATGTCAGATATAACCGAGTCGGGATCAACTTTTAGGCCATACTGCTCGCTGAGCTCAATAACTTTTTTGCGTGCGTCATCCATTTTTAAAAAGCCGTTTTTAGTGCTCTCTGCTCCGAGTATAATGTTTTGAAGAACCGTAAAATTTTGCACAAGCTTAAAGTGTTGGTGCACCATGCCTATGCCATACCTTGTTGCGTCTTTAGGGTCGTTAATTTTTATGGGTTTACCGTTTAGCAAAATTTCGCCCTTTTCCGGCTTATACATACCAAATAGCACGCTCATAAGCGTGGATTTTCCCGCACCGTTTTCGCCGAGTAAGGCGTGTATTTCGCCCTTTACCAGCTTAAGCGTTACATCGTCGTTTGCTATAATGCCCGGAAATTCTTTTGTGATGTTGTTCATCTCAATAATAAAGCTCATTTCATCGCTCCAGTTCGAGTTTTTTCTGTTATTAACAAAAAATTCATATTCTTAATTTGATTATATACTAAAACACAAAGTAATTCAATATAAATCGCTGTAAATCATACATTTGTTTACAAATTGTTATACCCAAAATTTTGTGGTTTTTACCAATTTGCAATGCATGCCTATTTTTTTTGCAAGGTGACCTGTTATAAATTAAGCAAACATTATACATATGCCTCAATTGCCACTATCTTGCACTCTTATTCAAATTATTCACATTCCTTTTAAGATTAAAACACATCTATAGATATTACCAAAAAACCTTTGCTGTTGCAAGAAAAAATTAATAATTATACAGATATTTTTTCTTGCACGTTTAGCAACACATATTTTTTGTTGGTAATATGCAAATTTTTAATTAGCAATAACAATTATTACTCAACATATATATTTTTTTTAAAAAATGTGATAAAATAAAAAACAGGCATAAATTTATAACCATTTATCTTTTATGCAAGATATTATCGGAGGTAACAACATTGAGAGAACTTGATTATCCTTTTGACGGGACTTATATATTAAGCAAAAAACGTGCGTTAAAGCGCCAACTTTCAGAAACACCACACCTTACAGAAAAACGCATTGCAATTATGAGCGGCTCTACAATAGGCGAGGTTAAAAATTTATTAGAGCTATTTTTGCTAAAAAACGGCATTAAGCCTATTTTTTACGAGGGTGGATACGCTTTATATTACGAAAACTTGGTTTTTGATGACGGCAGTCTTGCCGAGTTTAAACCCGACATCATTTATATACACACATCAGCACAAAATATATCACTTTGGCCGTGCGCCGCAGACACTAAAGAGCAGGTACAAGACAAATTTAACGCGACATACGCAAGATTTGCACAGGTATGGAAGTGTGCCGCCAAATTTGGTTGCCCTGTAATACAAAACAACTTTGAGCAGCCGTCTTACCGCCTTATGGGCAATAAAGACAGCGTTGCGGCGCAGGGCAGGCTAAATTTTGTAAACAGGCTAAATGCAAAATTTGCAGACTCCTGACTTTTTCATAAACGATATCCAGTATTTATCGGCGCTTGTCGGCATTGACAACTGGTTTAGCGAGACCACGTGGTACGCATACAAATATTGTGTTGATACGCCATATATTGCAACTTTATGCCACAGTATAAGCAATATTATCAAAAGCATTTTTGGCAAAAACAAAAAGTGCGTTGTAACAGACCTTGACAACACGCTCTGGGGCGGAATAATAGGCGACGATGGCCCGGAGGGCATTGTGCTTGGCAGCGAAACACCTACCGGCATGGCTTACTCGGCGTTTCAAGCCTACCTAAAACAACTTGCCGACATCGGCGTAACGCTGTGCGTGTGCAGTAAAAATGAAGAGAAAAATGCACTTGCCGGCTTTGAGCGCAGTGACACTACGCTAAAGCGCGACGATTTTTTATGTTTTAAGGCAAACTGGGACCCAAAACACTTAAATATTGTCGACATTGCAAAGCAAATAAACATCGGCACAGACGCAATAGTATTTACAGACGACAACCCTGCAGAGCGTGAGATAGTCTCCTCTCACCTTAGCGGCGTTAGTGTTCCTGAGTTTGTGTCACCTGAGACATACGTAAAAACACTTGATAGAGCGGGATTTTTTGAGGTTACTGCACTGTCTGACGACGACAAAGCGCGCACACAAATGTACAAAGACAACTTGCAGCGTGCCGAGATGGAGCAGAGTTTTGGCGACTACACGGACTATTTAAAAAGCCTTGAACAACACGCAGAAATAGCGCCGTTTGACGAGCAATATGCCGAGAGGATAACACAGCTTATCAATAAGACAAACCAGTTTAACCTTACAACTAAACGCTACACGGCGTCTGAGGTAAAGGCTGTAATGTCAGACAGCGGCTACATTACAATATACGGCCGCCTAGTAGATAAATTTGGCGACAACGGCATTGTTACTGCCATTATTGCAAAAGTTACGGGCGACACCGCCGACATTGAGCTTTGGATAATGAGCTGCCGCACATTTAAGCGTCACTTGGAGTATGCGATGTTTGACGCCCTTATTGAACACTGTAACAAGCTAGGCATAAAAAAAATAACCGGGCACTTCTACCCCACCGCAAAAAATTTGCTTGTTTGCGATTTTTATGATAAAATCGGATTTGGCAAGGTGCAAGAAGAGGAAAACGGCAACTTGCATTTTGAGTTTACATCGCTTAGCGATTATAATAATTTAAACGAAGTAATTAAAATTAACAAAAAATAATTTTATTTTGGAGGACTACACTATGACAACAGAACAAATTTTTGAAATTGTACAGGACATTTTCCGCAACAACTTTGACGATGACGACCTAGTAATAACAAGAGAGACAAATGCAGACGACATTGAGGACTGGGACAGCCTTGAGCAAATTAACCTATTGACAGCAATGGAAAAACGCTTCGAGCTTAAATTTAAACTGGAAGATGTGCGCAAACTTGAAAATGTTGGCGGACTTATAGATTTAATTGTTAAGTTAAAAGCTTAATAGGGATTTTACTTGTTTTGGCGCTGTTCGCAGCGTCAAAACTGTTTTAAATTGCGGCGCTTTTGCACTTTGTGCATCTGCAAAAATTTACTTTATTTTAGGTGTTTCGACTATGAATTACCACAGAATGTGCGACTTAAGCTTAGGGCTCAGCGAGTCTTTTTCCATGGAGATTACAAAAGAAAAGATGGATTTGTTCTACTCGTTAACAGGCGACTGTAGCCCCATACATGTAGACGAAGCGTATGCAAAACAGCGAGGATTTGACGGCAAGGTTGTCTACGGCCTTTTGAGTGTCAGCCTTTTTTCCACCTTGGCCGGTGTACATTTGCCGGGGGCTAACTGCCTTTTGCACGGTGTTAAGTGTAAGTTTTCAAAGCCTGTATATGTGGGCGACACTTTAACCGTAACCGGGAGCATTTCAGAAATCCACGACACGCTAGGGGTTATAACAATTAAAGCAAGCGTAAAAAACCAGCACGGCAAAACAGTTACAAGGGGCATAATAACTGCCGGAGTGGCTCAATAATTTTAATATTAAGCCGTGGGTGAAAACATTTTGCTTTTCGCACACGGCTTATGATTATATTATAAGCGTTAAAATTAGGCGGTTGACTAAAAACAATATATCTTAAGGCAAGGAGAGAGTACTATGGGCAAAACTTATTTAATAACAGGTGCTACAGGCGACATAGGCATTGCACTTATCGAAAGACTTTATAAAGAGGGCGACACTTTTATTGCACAGGGCAGAGGCAACTTATCTTGCCTTGCACCACTTTGTCAAAAGTACGGCAGCGCAATAAAAACCTACAGCGTAGATTTATCTAAAAACGAGAGCACCGATGCTTTTATCGAGGCAATTAAGGCAAACCACGAGTCCCCCACTCATTTTATCCATTTGCCTGCGCTTAAGGTTATAAATACAAAGTTTAAAAACTTTGACGAGGAGCGCTTTGAGCTTGACATGAACGTACAACTCAACAGCGCCGTTAAAATTTGCAAAGCATTTTTACCGAGCATGGCAAAGGCTAAATATGGGCGTGTTTTGTTTATGCTCACAAGCTATATTTTAGGCATGCCACCAAAAAACACAAGCGCATATATAATGGCAAAAAGCGCCTTACAAGGCCTTGCTAAAAGCCTTGCCGCAGACTACGCACGCTTTGGCGTAACAGTTAACTGCGTAATGCCATCTATGGTGCAAACAAGGTTTTTGTCCGACACAAGCGATTTAATTATTCAAGCTGCAGCAGAGGCAAACCCCATGCGCCGCAATGCAACTCCAGAAGATATTGTGCCGGCGATGGACTTTTTGTTAAGCGACGAGGCAGCCTATATCACAGGCGTTTGCCTGCCAATAACCGGAGGAAGTGCCACAATATGAGTGAGATTAATTTTAGGCTTTGCACTTTTGCAGACAAGGCGCAAATAATAGCTTTTATGGATGAAAACTGGGGCAGCAAACACCCTATTATACATTGCGAAGACTATTTTTTATATTACTATGTAAGTGCAAAAAAAGATGCCACCTATAAAACAACAGCGAGCACCGAGAGCATACAATTTGCAGTAGCTGAAGAATCTGACGAAATTGTGGCGGTAGTAGGCTATATTTTAACAACAAAAACACCACCTTGCGACATTTGGGT
Source organism: uncultured Bacteroides sp. (assembly GCA_964368295.1). Lineage (GTDB taxonomy): Bacteria > Bacillota > Clostridia > Oscillospirales > Ruminococcaceae > Ruthenibacterium. Next base: position 401 of record CAYJBO010000063.1, on the reverse strand, counting down.
TTCGCTTTGGTGCGCAAAAAAAGGGCATAACGGCGTGGGGCTTGAGCTTATGAGCAAGCTGCCACAAATGACCGGTGCCCGACTTATGGCCTGCAACAACATTAGGCCTAAGACAATGCCGTTTTACACCTTTTTAGGGTATACCGCCGCACGCATACCACATTATTACAGGCTTGCGGACAAGCAAGAATACAGCATAGCAAAGATTACAGATAAGACCATTTTGCCGGCAGTTGGCAGCGGCGAGTTAGAATTAATACCGGATAAAGAAACACTAAACAAAAAATACACAGCGGATGACACACTAAAGCCGCACAAGGACATATGGCATATTACAAGGCGATATTTTGAATATCCGCGCAAAAAATACAGTGTTTACGGTGTTAAAGCATCCGCCGATA
>CAYJBO010000062.1:14266-14817 GCA_964368295.1 uncultured Bacteroides sp. | reverse complement strand
CATCCACATGTACTTTTGGGTCTTTGTCGTATACGCCATCTACCGTTGTGGCCTTAAAAATAATCTCAGCGCTTATTTCGGCAGCCCTTAGCGCCGCCGCTGTGTCGGTAGAAAAATATGGGTTACCGGTGCCACAGGCAAATATAACCACACGCCCTTTTTCTAAATGGCGCGTTGCCCTGTTGCGAATATAAGGCTCTGCAATTTGTTGCATTGTAAGCGCCGTTTGCACACGCACGCCAACACCCAAATTCTCAAGTGCATCGGCAACTGCAAGTGCGTTCATCGTAGTTGCAAGCATACCAATTTGGTCTGCACGCACACGCTCCATGTCCCCACTAGAGCGCCCACGCCAAAAGTTACCACCGCCAACAACTACAGCAATCTGCACGCCAAGCTCATACGCATGCTTAATGCCTGTACAAATCCTAGTTATTTCTTGCACATCAAGGCCAAAGCCTTTGTCTCCGGCAAGTGCCTCTCCGCTCAATTTAAGTAAAACCCTTTTATATTTTGAAGACATATTATAAATACCGCCTATCCGGCTGCTA
>CAYJBO010000062.1:0-14243 GCA_964368295.1 uncultured Bacteroides sp. | reverse complement strand
CGAGCACAACGTCAGGTATTATTGTAAGTTAAACTGCCAAAAAACACCTTTTTTTAACGTCTTGTACAGCGTTTTCAACCGCCTATTTTAAAATTAAATTTTTAAATACACTAATAGACAGTTTACTATATTTTGCTTGTAATGTAAAGTACCGCATAACAAAAACAACAGCTTTTATTGCGAGCCTAAAAGTTCACGCATTGCCATAGCATGCTTTTCGCTGTCTGAATAAACATCATAATCGCTCATTATTTGCATATCACTCTCGTAGCGAGCATTTAAGGGCAACTTAACAGTAAAAGTAGTTTGCATATGCGGCTCGCTCTGTACGCTTATGCTCCCTCTTTGAATTTCAACTAGAGATTTTGCAATATAAAGACCTAAGCCTGTGCTGTCCCTGTCCGGAGTACCGGTGCCTGTGTCGTGCCAATATGGCAAAAATATATTTTCTAAGTTTTCTTTTGCTATTCCCGAGCCGTTATCGGTTACCGAAAACACAAAAAAATCGCTCTCTACATCTAGTTTTATAAGCAGTTTTCCGTTTTTACTAGGCAAATGTTTAATGCTGTTCGAAATTAAATTCAAAAAAATCCTATCTACCGCACATTCATCTACATTGGCAAAACAGGCGCGGGGTCCCTTACTTTCAACTACTATTGTTGCATCTCTGATAGTCAAAAACTTTTTCGCAGTATCAATATTGCGCTTAATAATTAGCGAAATATTATGAGGTTTTACTTTAAGTAGCAATTTGCTCTTCATAATTCTGTCTGCATCAATAAAGTTATTAGCAATGCGCAGCGATTTATATATGTTGGTAGTTGCTATATTAAATAGATCTTTTATGCTGGAATCATTAATTGCAGCCTCGTTTAAAACTTTACTCTCTAGCATTTCTACTGCCGACAACGCCATGCCCATCGGCGCTTTTATCTCATGGGAATAAACAGCAAAACTCTCCGGTTTATAATGCTCTATCATACGCAAAAATGCAACTCCTATCATACTTAAAACATGCTAAAAACTACGTAATTAGCTTAAACTATAAAAACTAAATAAATATTTTAATCGCGCAGCTTAATGGCCTGCGCCGCTAAAGTTAAAAATTGTCCATTTGATAAAGACTTTACATTTTCATGGAAAGACAACATAAGCAGCTCTTTCATTGCAGGCGTTTGCTTTTTAAAAGCATGTTTAATAGCGCACATCACGGCATTTTCTACACATCTTGTGCCGGTGTTGCACTTAGCCGCAACATCGCTATACATCTGTGATAAAGTCGGCCGTATTTCGTCGTTTTTAATAAGCATACAAAGCAACAACTGCACATAATGGCTTCCCGTTAATTTTGTAGGTATTCCAAGCTCAATCACATAAAGCGCAACCTTGTTCTCAAGAGTTTGGGCTTCTTTATCACTGTTGCCGCTAAGTTTTTCATTCTCCTCTAAGTTTGAAAGCAGCCTAATTTTTTTAACAAGTGTATTTGTATTAATGGGTTTAGTCAAAAAGCACGAAGCACCTTTGTCTAAAAACGCCTTACCCAGCACGTTGCTTCCATTGATACTTACAGCTAATATCTTCGGTTTTTTGATGTATGGGTCATGCGCAACAAAATCCACAACATCTAAGCCGTCAATTACAGGCATATTAAAGTCCAGTATTAAAACATCGGGTTGCGTCTCTTTTATTTTTTGACATGCTTCTTTGCCGTCATATGCAAAACCACAACACTCAATATCACTTGTGTTTTTTAATTGCATAGCACAGACATAACAAAAATCAAGGTCATCGTCTGCTATAAGAACTCTTGTTATTTCTGCAGCCATAATCACACCTTCCTTTGCAGTGTGTAAAACATTGTACTCGTTTAAATGCTAAACTTAAATTTCGCAAACATTCTTTTTAACCGCCAAAATAGAGGCCGGCGCAACAGAAAGCTGCTGAACTCCGTAGTTTATAAGCTCATTTATAGCTTTTGCATCGCTTGCAAGGTCGCCACAAACGCCTACAAAAACATTATTTTTCAGCGCCGCTTTTGTGGCAAGCTCCACCATGCGCAACACTGCAGGGTGATGCGGGTTGTAAAAGCTCTCAACGTGCTCATTTTGCCTGTCTGCCGCCAGTGTATACTGTGTCAAATCATTTGTTCCAATGCTGAAAAATTCAACCTCTTTAGCAAGCTCTTCGGCAAGCATTACTGCGGCAGGCGTTTCTACCATAATTCCAAGCGGCACTTTTTTAAACGGCACTTTTTGTGCCTTTAGCTCCTCGTAAACCTCTTCCATAAGTTCTTTAGTGTATGTAACTTCCCAAAGCGAGCATATCATGGGCAACATGACCCTAACATCCCCATAGACAGCGGCCCTTGCAACAGCGCGCAAATGCGTTTTAAACAAGTCCTCACGCTTAAAAAAGAGCCTTGCTCCCCTATACCCAAGCGCGGGATTTGCCTCTTTGTAATTTGCAAACTGATCAAGCTGTTTGTCGTCGCCAATGTCAGGCGTGCGCACCACAAATTTTTTGCCGTCCATCATCTCAATAGCTTTTTTAAACTCTTCATATTGCATTTGCTCATCGGGTAAATTTTCTTTGTCTAAATACAAAAACTCACTGCGGAAAAGGCCAATGCCCTCTGCCCCGTTTTCAAGCGCCCTCTCAATGTCGTCAACGCCTGAAACATTAGCGCAAATTTCAATTTTTTTACCGTCTTTAGTCCTTACCTCTTTTTTAATAAAATTGCGCAAAATTGCATTTTTCTTTTCCTGTGCACGCAATAAATAATCGGCACGCATAACATGGGTGTCGTCCGGTTCTACAATAAAAGTCTTGTCAAACGTGTTAACAATTGCATGCTTTCCCGTTAAATTTTCGCACACGGGTACATTCACAAGCGATGGTATCGCCATCGTTCTTGCCAAAATAGCCGTATGAGAGTGCACAGACCCCTTGCGCATTACAAACGCAATTATGTTAGACCTGTCCATCTGCACTGTCTCACCCGGTGTTAAATTGTCTGCAAGCACAATGCACGGGTACATCAGCTCGCTCTTAATGTCTTTGCGCTCGGCTAAAATATCAATAATAACACCCGACACATCATTTAAATCTTCAATACGCTCTTTTAAATATGGGTCGGCTATCATTTCAAATTCTTTTTTATACTTGTCGTTGATGACGTAAACAGCATATTCGGCATTAGCATTTGCGCTTTCGATTATGTCGACAACGGCATCGGTGTAGTCGACATCTTCGATCATCAAACGGTGCGCTTTAAAAATAGCTGCCTCCTGGTCACCCATTTCCCCAAGCGTTTTTTCGTACAAGTCCGACAACACTTTTACAGCTTTATCCCTCGCTGTAAAAAAGCGCTGAACCTCGCCTTGCACGTCTTGGACATATTTCTTTTCGGTAACTCTTTCAATCTTTTTAATTTCCAGAATTTTACCGATTGCTACGCCCTCGCATGCTACCTTACCGCTAAACTTCCTCATTCTGTTCACCTCGCTACATATTCAGATATTATATTTTAACACAGCAATATTACAATTACTGTATATTTTTCTGAAACATTTGCTCACGGGTATATAAATATTATACGCAAACCATATCAGTTTTTCAACATTATACAGGAATATTTTATATTTTTGTAAACATTTTTGTCTATTAAATGTAAAATTTTTTTAAATACTGGTTATATGCCCAAATTTATTTAATACTTTATATAAAATAAACAGCTTTTATAGTATTAAAAGCAAAAAATTGTTGTAAAAACAACTTTACACACGTACAATACTTTAAGGCGTATTGCATTTTTTTGCACATACACCCAAAGCATTAAAATTAATTTTTTATATAAATAAGTTAGAGCATTGTTTCGAGTTTATTACTCCAAAATAGCTGCAAACGTTTTAAAAAGCTTAAAATAACGTATTTTCGTATTTTTTTATAAAAACATTGTAACACGCCTAGCTATATTTTGCAACACAAAATGCAACATTTGGCAATAAAATAATATACACATAAAATGTAACTGCCTATATTTAATAAAATGCAGCAATAAAAGCACCGTAAAAGTTTGACTTTATTAAACTACACATGGTAAAATAATACATATCATCATTTAATTTTATCATTTATTATTTAAACTACAAATAGCTCATTCGCAGAAAGGCGGCCTATATGGAAAACACGGATATGATTTTTCTATCACTATTATTTTTTGCTTGTGGCATTATAACAATGGTTTTTACAATTAAAAAAGAGCACGGCTTTACAAACAAAGTTGTTGCAAGGCTAATTGTTTTTTTGGGGCTTGCTCTTTACCCTCTTTATTTAATGGGAAGCAGCAACAGTTCGCTCGGCGGTCACTTTGATATTTTAGTGTCATCTTTACTTGGCATTATAAGGGCGGTGACGGGTGAGAACTCACTATCCGACACGAGGGAAGCAATAGGCAGCATACCGGAGGAGTGGGTTGTATTTTTTGCAAATTACACAGCGCTTTTACACCTGCTCGTATCCGCTTTAGTGCTAAGTTTTGTGTTAAACCTATTTAAAAATTACTTATCTGCTTTTAGTTACACATTTATTGAAAGAGGCAAACTTTGTATTTTTACTGAGCTGTCTGAGCGCAGCTTACATTTAGCAAACGATATACGACAAAAAGAAAAAGAGAAATCTTTGTCCGACTGCACTATAGTTTTTTTAGCAAATGTTAACGAAAAAGACCGCCAAAGTGTGGCATATGCCGAGAGTTTAAAAAGTATCGGTGCCCACATATTTGATATGAGCCTAAAGGATTTTAAAATCAAAAAGCGTTACTTTAAAGGCACTGCTTGATTTTTTTTATTAAAGGAAAATGAGGAAGACAACTTAAGAGAAACTCTAGTTATTTCAGACAAATACGGCAAAAAGAATATTAAAGGACATTTGCAAATACACGTTCTTACCTCTACCCCGGAAGCCGTTGCAATAGTTGATTCTATTGAGTACTCGCCAAATATAAGCATAAGAATTTTTAATGAGTCGAAGGCTATGATCTACAATTTATTTGATAAACACCCACTATTTTTGGCAGAGAGGGAAAATAAGCTAAAAATATTAGTAATTGGCGGCGGCAGGATTGGCCTTAAAGCCGTAAAAGTTGCCTCTTGGTGCGCGCAGACAATAAACATCCGTCCCGAAATAATTATTGTTGACAATGATCCAAGCCTTAAAGAAAGATTTGCACACGACTGCCCCGAGTTGCACTCGCCAAAAAACGGCGACAATGGAAAGCCAGACACCTGTATAAAAATTTATACGCAAGATGTTCAAAGCGACAGTTTTTATGAAACAATGCTAAACAACCGCGATGTCGGTTATGTTATTTGTGCTTTAGGCGATGAGGAATTAAATTTGCGCACAGCTTTAAATGTGCGTGGTTTTTATGAAAAAGTGCGCTTTTCTGACGCAAAAAACGGCGTAGCGCCTAAAAAGCCATATGTTCACCTACTGCTAAACAACTCATTGCTATACGACATTAGCGGCAAGCTAAAATTTAGCTTAAAAGCCCCGTGCGACTTGCACTCTTTTGGCAGTTTAAAAGAACTTTACACCTGGGAAAACGTCGTTTCCCCATACCTTGACAGCATAGGCATGGCATCTAACAGGTTTTATGCGAGGTGCCAATTGCCAAAAGACACAAGCGAGGAAGAGCTAAAAAAAATAGAAGCTTTTGCAGACAAAGATTACGAGGATGTTGAGTACAGAAGAAACTCATCAATGGCGCTTGGGCTGCACGCAAAATACAAACTATATGCGGCATTAACCGAGATAGGCGGAAAAACTTACAGCGAAGCCGAGTGGCGAGATCTGCCTAGCATCGACATGATAGACGAATTATCGAAAATGCTCAAAAATGAAAAAAACATCGAATTACTATCTATTTTAGAGCATAGGCGATGGAATAACTACATGCGCTCTGAGGGGTGGCAAAAGGCAAGTTTTGAGCTTGCAGATAGCTGGTATGGGGTTGACAAGCACGATTACCGCAATTTTGCATCGAGGCAAAATGTTTGCATTATCCTTTGGGATGAACTTGACAGCATTGACGAATGGATGTTAAAAAATCACAACAGCGAAGTAAACATAAAAAAATATGACTGTGATATGGTAAAAGATTTGGCAATAATAATTACCCAGGCAAAGGATATTAACAGAAATTTAAATGCCGTTAAAAAAAATAAATTTACTGCATTTTTATCTTCACTTTTTGCTAAAAAACAAAAATAAAGCACAAAAAAAGAGACTTGCTTTTAACCGCCCACAATGTGTTTACTATCACATTGTGGGCGGTTTTGCCGTCTCTTCGAAAATTGTATTATAGTAGCGTAATTTGGCTTGTCGCTAGTGCCACGGTCGCTAAAAAAACTTATAATAAATCTTACGAATTATTTATCTTTAATTTTTCTACGCAGTATAGAGTATTCCGGCACTTGCACCTCAAGCGGTATAAAAAATTCCATTTTAGGGTGTGGTGTCGCCTCAATTTTTTGCGCATTTTTATCTAAAATATATTGTGGTGTTGTTTTAACTACACTGCCGCTCGGAGTTAAAATTTCAAGCTCGTCACCTAGCTCAAATTTACCCCTTTGTATGCAGTGCGCTTTTTCATCTTGCCAGCTAGAAACTACGCCAACAACTTCCCACTCTCTAATATAAGCACCTTTTTGTGTCTCTTGCCTCGCGCCGTCTTTACCAAAGTAAAAACCAGTTGAATAATTGCGATGCGATGTTTTTGTCAACTCTTCTAGCGCGCCCTCAGGGCACAAAAACTTACCGTCTTGCGCTGTTAAATATGCATCTAAAGCAGCGCGATAAGCCGCAGCGGTACTTGCTACATAATAAAACGTCTTTGCCCTGCCCTCAATTTTCAGGCTGTCAATTCCCGCCTTGCAAATTAAGTCTATAAAAGGTGCTGTGCACAGGTCGTTCGCATTTAAAATATAGCTCCCACTCTCGTTTTCGCCTATTTCAAAATAGTGCTGTGGCCTGTGCTCTTCTACAAGATGATACTTCCACCTGCACGGCTGTGTGCACTCGCCTTTGTTGGCATCTCTGCCCGTTAAATAGTGCGACAAAAGGCATCTGCCCGAAAAAGACATGCACATTGCGCCATGCACAAATGCCTCAAGTATGTATGCAATGTCTGCAAGAGAGAGCTCTCTTGCAAGTACAACACGTTTTGCACCCAAGTTGTACGCGGCAGTAGCCGCGGCAAAGTTAACTATGCCCACCTGTGTTGAAAAGTGGACTTCTACCTCGGGCGCAAATTTTTTTATTACCGCTAAAACACCTAAATCCGCCACAATAAAAGCGTCAATTCCTGTTTGCTTTACATGGCTTATGTATTCCGGCAGCCGCTCCATCTCACTGTTAGTGGGCACCGTATTTAACGTAAGATAAACTTTTTTTCCGTGCTTATGCGCAAAAGCAACACCGCTAAAAAGTTGCTCTATTGAAAAATTTTTACTAGCAGTGCGCATGCCATATTCCTCGCCGCCAACATAAATTGCATCAGCGCCGTAAAGCACTGCAAATTGCAAGCGCTCTAAGTCTCCGGCAGGACATAAAAGCTCCGGTTTTTTTATTGTACTCATGCCAATTCCTTTCAGCTAAGCCGCCGACACATGACTTTTACTCCATCATGCGTTGGCGGCTAAATTAGCGCTATTTATCAAAAAGCACTATAACTATTTATTTGCCTATTTGCTTAAATTTAATATAAATTCTCGGCAAAAATCAACTTTAAATACTATTTTAACAAAAAGCTTAATCAAGAGAAGCATTAACAGCCCATGCAGTATCGACATTTGCAGCATGCTCATTTGCACTTCTGCCATAGTAGTAAACGCCCGTCAAATCTGTAACAAAGAAGTAATATGGATTTTCCGCATCATAGTATTCTGCACTTTGATAGTTAAGCGTGTTTAAAACAGCATCCATACCGGGGTTGGAAATAGGCCCAGCCGGCAGTCCCTCAAGTGTATAAGTGTTATAGTTGTTAAATATATTTTCAGGCACTAAGTCCCATCCGCCATAATGCGGCGCCATATAGTTGTAAATATAATTGTTGTCCTCTTCGTTTTGGAAATGGCTAGAGCAGTTGCTCTCAAGCCTTGAAACTATGCTACCCGGCGCAAGGCGTGCCATAAATACCGCCGCAACGTTAGCCTGTTGCTCAACAGGGCCTGCCTCCTCTTGTACAATAGATGCAAGGGTAACAAACTCTGTTAAAGTAAAGCCGAGTGCGTCAATTTGCGCATAAATATCTTCTGTAAATTGCTTATCAAATTCGCCGTATATTTTTGCAACCATGTTGTACACATCATCGCCTACAAAAAACTCGTAAGTGCTAGGGAACAAATAGCCCTCGCACGACATAAATGTATTTTCTGTAATTGTGCGCTTATCCCAAAAAGTAAATTGGCTAAAGTCGCCGTTATTTGCCACTTCTAAAAATTCTTCTTGGGTGCAAAGGCCTGCATCCTCCATGCGTTTTGCAAAGCCAAATGCAGATATACCCTCTGGGAAAGTAACTGTCGCAGTGGGCCTGTTGTCGCTTGTAGTTTGCAAAATTTCTATTATTTCGTCGTATGACATCTCCGAATTAAGTGCAAACTCGCCATATTGCATTGTGTCAGCGCCCTCACTGCGGCCTGCATAATAACGGAAAATTTGCGCCTGCTTAATTATGCCGGCATCTTGTAGCGAATTGCCTATACTTAAAGCTCCTGCCCCCTGTTCTATGCTAACAGTGGCCTCGACCAGCTCGCCCCTGTTTCCGCTTATCTCGTTTGTAACATAAAAATAACCAAGTGCGCCAGCCGCTGCTGCAATTATTACAAGCACTAGTAGTATTGTTAATATTGTCTTTAATACTCTTCCTTTTTGTTTTCTGCGTCTTCTAACCATAATTAATCTCCATTCTGCCGCGGTGCTATATTATAATGTAATTTCAACCCCTTTTGCGGCAACAAAGGGGCCCTTTGCATTAAAATTTTACACTGATTTACACAGCTTAAATTCTTTATTTTAATGCGATGTTTCGTTATATATTAAAACAGCTAAACCCAATAAATGCAATTTAAATATTGTATACACCATACTAAACATGCACTATAATTATTTTATGCCGTTTTTATTGCAAAATTCAGCTGGATTTTGCTTATTTTTTGTAGCGGGCAATTTAAATTGACCTGTAAACAAGCGTGCTACAAAACAAAAAGCATAGGCTATTATTTTATTTGCAAAACTTGCTCAATATTAGACACTACATCGGTATGTATGTGCTCAATACTATTTATTGCGCCGTTATTTACGCATTTTATACGGTTCCAACCGTATTTTTTTGCACAATAATGCGCCGCCCGGCTGCTTTTGTTTAAATACTCGACATCTTTTTCATGTATATCTTTTTTATCTTCTGTGCCATTATAGCGCTCCGTCATCAGTTTTTGCGATACATCTGTGTCTACATCAAGGTATATAACAGCATCCGGCGCCGGTATGCCTATGTATTTATACTCAAATTCAAAAAGCCAGTTTAAAAAATCGTCCCACTGCGCGCGCTCAAGTTTTGAGCACTGGTGCACTGCGTTAGATGTAGTATATCTATCAGAAATAACAATTCCGCCCTGTTTATAAAAATCGCCCCAATGTGTTTTATAGCTTGCATATCTGTCTACGCTGTAAAAGCTAGATGCCGCATACGCATTAACGTCACCCGGATTACTGCCAAACTGCCCACCAAGGTACATTTTAACAAGCGAGCTGGAGTCGCTATCATAATCAGGAAAAGTAATTTTCATCACTTTATGCCCATCATTTTTCAATTTTTCATAAAGCAATTTTGCCTGTGTGGCCTTTCCACTGCCATCGAGCCCCTCAAATACTATTAACTTGCCCACATGCACCCTACTTTCCATTTTTTAGTCATATGCTTTATTGTTTAACAGCTTCGGCCTTTAATGCTGCATACTTCTCGCGCATTTGCAACATTTTGCCGCACGTCATTTTACCCTCCGGGCAGCTTGCCTTTACGCATCCCGGCCCACTGCTTGCAAAAAGCTTAGGCGCAACTGCACAAACAAGTTTTAACATCTCGTCTGCAAGCTCGTTTATCTCCCACTGTGCCCTGTTGCAACATCTGTGCCTGAAAAAGTTGTTTAAACTCCTCGTGTTCATCGTCACTATCATCTTTGTATCACAGGCGTTCGGCAGCACAAATCTCGCATCTTCTATTGCCATTTTCTCGGCTTTTCTTGTAGCGGTTTTCTCATCGTCGCCCATGTCCATCAGCCTTTTTATATGCCCGTCTTTAAGCAGTGCAGCAATGCGCTTATAATTTTCTGCCTCGCTTTTCATAGATTCATCAAAAGCGGCAAGTGCGCTGTCATTATTGCTAATTTGTGGCGGTGTTACGTAATCAAACTCCTCTAACCTGACATAGCGCTGGCTTTGCACGCTAAACGAAGCAATGCGGTGCCTTGTAATTTGTGCAAGCAGCGCGCGCGAAACTCCCTCGATAGCAAAAGTAAAAGACACGTGCTCTGTTGGACTCTCGTGCCCCAAAGAGGCAAGTTTTTCGACAAAACTTGCAACTTTATCGTCGGTCAATTCATCCATTAAATCATCTATGCCCACATTTGCATAGCAAAGCTTTGCAGCGGCTGCTACAATTTTTTCCGGCTCAGGCGTATGTGTAATAAGTGATACTTTCATGATAACAACATGTCCTTTTCTTACTATTTTATAACGGCCATAGGTGCATAATTTGCCATTGTTTTTTTAACGCCCACTTTTTCAAACTTCGCCTCTACTATCATATCGCCGGCAACCGGTGTAACGTTTAGCACAACTCCACGCCCAAACACCTTGTGCTCTACTGTGTCGTTTACGTTATATGTTTGCTTTTCTTTATTTTTAACGGGTGCGCTCGCCTCTAGTGATTTTGGGTTAAAGCCGCCAAAACCGTTTTGCATTTTATTTGCGCCGTATGCGCCATTTTGTGCGCCGCCCGTCACATTGCTATTGCCATACCTTGACTGCTGAGAGGCCATGGCAAATTCGTCTTTCTTCACCTCTATTATTTGGCCGTCTATCTCGTCTATAAAACGAGATTTAAAATTGCGCTTTGTTTGACCGAAGAGCAAACGCGACGAGGCGCAAGATAAATTTAATGTCTCTTTCGCCCTTGTTATTCCAACGTAGCAAAGTCGTCTTTCTTCCTCTAAATCTTCGTCTCTAAAGCGGCTCATATCGCTCGGGAAAATGCTCTCCTCCATACCCACAATAAAAACATGTGGAAACTCAAGCCCCTTTGCTGCATGCATAGTCATAAGCACAACAACGTCTGTATTCTCATCATAACCGTCTATGTCGCTAATAAGTGCAACTTCTTCTAAAAAGCCCTGCAAAGTTGCCTGCGGCCCTCTTTGGTCAGCGTAAATTTTAACACTGGACACAAGCTGACCTATATTTTCAAGTCTGGTCTCGCCCTCTTTACCCTCGGCCTCGAGCATTACATCGTATCCTGTTGTCTTTAAAATGCTCGCCACAAAAGCGTCAAGCGGCATTTCGTCATGAGCTTTGCAAAGCTCTTCGTATATCTTATAAAAGCCTGTGAGTGCCGCTTTACTTTTTAAAAGCTTAGGATAATTTGCGACATCTTTTGCAACGTCAATCATCTCTCGGTTTTCGCTCTGTGCAATATTCTCTAATTTTTCTATTGTTGTTGCGCCTATTTTTCTTGATGGCTCGTTAATAATGCGCTTTAAACGCAAGCTGTCTTTTTTGTTTGCAACAATGCTCATATAGGACAGCATATCTTTTATCTCTTTGCGGTTATAAAATCTTTGACCACCAACAATTTTATAAGGTATGCCCGCACGTGCAAAATACGTCTCAATGGGCCCCGACTGCGCATTCATGCGATATAGGACAGCGTGATGGCGCAATTTTGCACCATCTTTTATATTTTTTGCTATAGTTTTTACAACATAAGACGCCTCGCCAGCCTCATTTTCGGCAGTGTAAAACACAATTTTTTCACCATCGCCATTGTTGGTCCAAAGCGTTTTGCCCTTGCGCCCACGGTTATTTTGTATAACACAGTTTGCGGCATTTAAAATATTGGATGTAGAGCGATAATTTTGCTCTAGCCTTATAGTTTTTGCGCCTGTAAAGTGATTTTCAAAGTTTAAAATATTTTCTATCGTAGCGCCCCTAAAACGGTAAATGCTCTGATCATCATCGCCCACAACGCATATGTTACAGTGCGCACTTGCAAGCAGCTCTACAAGCCTAAACTGCGCAATGCTGGTATCTTGGTACTCGTCTACCATTATGTACCTATATCTGTTTTGATAGTATTCAAGTGCATCTTTGTGCTTTTCAAAAAGGCGCACAGTGTAATATATTAAGTCATCAAAATCAAACGCACCAAAACTTTTAAGCCGTGCGGCATATGCGCTGTAAATTTTAGCAATAAGCCCCTCGCTGCTATCCGCAGCGCTCTCCATTGCCATGCTCGGAGATATCATTTTATCCTTTAGCCTGCCCATGCTGGCAATAGCGCTTTTGTGAGAGATAAACTTATCGTCTATCTCTAAGCTTTTAAATACTTCTTTAATTGTCCGCAGTTGATCATCTGAATCGTATATTGTAAAACTTTGCGGAAACTCCAATTTTTCTGCGTATTTACGCAAAATTTTAACACATGCAGAATGAAATGTAGATGCATTTACGTCTGAGCCATACTCTGCACCAAGCATATTTGCAAGGCGCTCTTTAAGCTCTGACGCAGCTTTGTTTGTAAAAGTAATTGCAAAAACATTATAAGGGCGCACGGGATTTTTTTGCAAAAGCATACTCAAATGCTTCGATGGTTCTCCGCCCCAGTTTACAAGGCTTTCAAGCTCTTCTACATCGGCCTGTGTAATGTTTTCGCCCTCGCAATTATCGTAATATGCATTGCCAAAGCGCACCATATTTGCAACACGGTTAACAAGCACCGTGGTCTTACCGCTGCCTGCACCTGCCAGTATAAGCAGTGGCCCATGTGTTTTAAATACAGCTTGCTTTTGTGTGTCGTTCAAATGCGCAAACTGCTGATTTATATATTCTCTTCTAAGCTCGGCAAATTGCCTTGTTAAACTGTTAGACATAAAAAATAATGGCCCTTTCCGACTCTTTGACCTCAAATAAAAATTTACTAAAAACAATGCAACTTGGCAAAATTACATAAATACTATACGGTGATTTAAAGCACCATAGCCTTGCAAGGCATGCCCAAAACCACCACAAAACTAAACAATGTTACAAATTGCCAAAAACACACAAAAGTATATGCACAGCAATTATATAAGCTGCACATATACTTATAACTTGTAATAAATAATTAAATTGATATTGCCTGTGCTATGTCGAGCATGCTCGTGTCAATTGTTTTGTGCATTGAAAGTGCTACGTTGATATCGTAATCCACAACAGACTCTGCCTTAGTTGCAACAACACGGTTGTAAATACCCCTATTTAAAAGGTCCACAGCATGGTAGCCCATTCTGCTTGCGGTAACCCTGTCACGCAATGTAGGAGCGCCGCCGCGTTGAACGTGTCCTAAAACAGTAGCCCTTGCATCTATGCCTGTTCTTTTTTGGATTTCTTCTGCCAAATCAGACGCTCTGCCAACACCCTCTGCAATTATAATAATAAAGTGCTGCTTGCCTGTTTTTTGTGTGCGGTTCATCTTTGACAATATATCTCTATCTATATCGTAGGGAACCTCAGGTATAAGTGTAACAAGTGCACCGCACGCAATGCCAGTGTTTAAAGCAATGTAGCCTGCGCTGCGTCCCATAACTTCAACAACGCTACATCTGTCATGGCTTTGTGTTGTATCACGCAGTTTATCAATCATGTCCACCGCAGTGTTCATCGCAGAGTCAAAACCTATTGTGTAATCGCTACAAGCAATGTCGTTATCAATTGTGCCCGGTATTCCTATACACGGTATGCCCTGTGCCGCCAAATCCTTAGCGCCTCTAAAAGAGCCATCTCCGCCAATAACTACCATTGCATCAATATCGTTTGCCCTGCAAGCTTCTGCCGCTTTAATCTGCCCCTCTAGCTTTATAAACTCAAGACAACGCGCTGTGTAAAGTATTGTGCCACCCCTGTGTATTATTTCCGATACACTGCGC
>CAYJBO010000061.1:0-15188 GCA_964368295.1 uncultured Bacteroides sp. | reverse complement strand
GAGCATGCTACTATTTGCAAGTACAATTAGCGCTTGCTCTTGTGTTTTATTGCAGGCTAGTGCAATGCGCTGTAAAACGTGCTTTAAAAAAGTAGAATCTGCACCTTGTCTTGTGGCACTGCCAACTTCCTCGTTATCAAATATGGCCGCTAAGCATATTTTGTCCTCGCTATTTGCGCAAAGTAGCGCCTTTACTGCGGCAAAAGCGCACTGCAAGTCATCAAGTCTCGGGGCGGATATAAACTCGTCATTCGCACCCCACACAGCGCCCTCTTGCCTATTGTACAAAAACAGCTCGCTGTCCAGTATATCCTGCTCGTTTATATCCAGCTTATCCGCCACAATTTTTTTAAGCGAAGTCTCTGTATCGCCTGCAAAAATGGGCAGCATATCGGTTTGAATTTTATAATTTTTACCCGTGTTTATCTCTCTGTCCATGTGCACTGCTAAGTTTACAATGCTCACCATATTTTTATCTAGGTTAACAAGCAAAGACTTTAATTTATCCCCGTCTTTTACAACTACGCGCCCTGCTATCGACAGCGGCCTGTCAAACCAGGGTGCACATAACATACCGCCGTACGCCTCGACATTAAGCGTTGTATAAGAGTTATTATTTTTTATCTCCGGGTTTTCTTTAACTTTAAAGCACGGCGCATCGCTATGTGCGGCAACCATATGCACGCCAACATAGTCTTTTAGCGGCATATTAAAGGCAATAAGCGACGACCCATTTTGTGTGACATAGTATTTGCCGCCACTCTCAACTTGCCATGCCTCTTTTTGCAAAAGCCTTGTGTATCCCTCGTTTTCTAGCATTTCGCTCATCTTATGCACTGCATGAAAGCACGTGGGGCTATCTTTTATAAATTCAAATAGTTCGGTGTTAATATTTTTACTAATCATAGTTTACTTCCTTATAATGTTGTTAATAATATTTTTATGTTAGCCTTTGCAAAGCTTTTTTATTTTTATACAGCGCTGAAAAGCACAGCAAGCGCCAAATATTTAAATAAACACTCGGCATAATATATAGCTATTTTTTATATAGTGCGCTTAAAATATACGCCTTAAAAGCCACGCATAATTTTTTAATAGCGCCGCAAAAAAGCAAGCTCAAAGGCATAAATTATAATAAATAGGGCATATTACAATATGTAAAACAAATAATATTTTATGCACTTAAACAAAAAAACGCAACTTAGAACCGCACAATAATTAATAAAAATAATAAATAACGAGGTGTACAAATGAGTTTACTTGGGGATTTATACAACGACAAGGCGCTTAATTTGCCAAACGATGTGCATAACGACGCCGGAATTGCCGACGATGGGACAAAGGTTTATTTGGGGAGTGATACGCTTACATGGGACGCAAAACAGCGGCGTGATGCAATAGCAAGCGGCGCCGTTAAGCCCGCTATGGCATACTCGCAAGATGAGCTTGTCAAAAATGCACAGACAGGCCTTTGGGCAACTACCGACACGGTGGAATCTCAAATAAACCTGCGTGAGAACACGCCAAGAGGGTAGCTTTTACAGTGTAGCCGCAGCCCCTTTTATTGCAAAGGGGTGTGCTTTACAGCGAGAAGAAACCGCATAGCTTTGACACCGCTGTTTAAAACAGCCCAGCAAAGCGCCAAATAGGCAGCTTATAACCTATTTACTAAAAAACAAGGGCAATTTTTACAGCCGTAAAAATTACCCTTGTTTATGCCTTTAATTTTTAAACCGGCAAATTAAACTAAACAAAACTAACTATTTTTCGCTATAAAACACAAACTTATTTTTACCCGAATTTTTAGCCTCATAGAGTGCTTTATCCGCAAAATTGCTCAATGTTTCAAAGTCTTGCTCCTGTGTTGGCAGCATCATAACGCCTGCGCTTATACCAACATTTTCAAACGATAAATTGTTAATATTTATATCTTGCACTTTTTCAAACATTCTTTCAAGTATCTTTTGTGTGTTTTCTTTATTGCCCACATTGTGCAGTAGCACCACAAATTCATCGCCGCCAAGGCGCCCAATAACATCGTTTGTCCTAAGCACGCTCTTTAACGCTCCCGAAAATTCTTGCAAATAAATATCACCCGTCTGGTGCCCATATGTGTCGTTTATCTCTTTAAAGTTGTCAACGTCCACACTAATAAGCGCATGTTCCATTTTATCGCCGTCCATTTTAGCTATTACCTCGGCTATTTTTTCTGTCGCGGTCTCTCGGCTATATGTCCTTGTAAGGGCGTCTGTCTCAACGCTTATTTGCAGACTGTTTGTTAAATAACGGCTAGCCTCTAGCGCTTTTACAAGTTTTGCTTGCACCTTGTGCATACTAATTTGTGTCATTATTAAATATGTTGAAAAAATAGCAGCAATTATTATGGTAAAAACAAACGTGCCGTTACTAATCTCGTTAACCATACCCGCTGTCACTTCGCTTTGGACTATGCTTACTATACACCACGGAGTATTTTGCACCGTCACCATAACGGCCGACCTGCTCTCCCCGTTTACATTATACTTAAGCAAAGCGCTGTTTCCGTTAGACATATCTTCTTCTAGAGAGGCAGCAGTGTGCCCGTTTTTAATATCCAGCGAGCTTATAAAGGTATACATGTTGCCGTCCTCAAATAAGTTGTTGCTGTTTCCGCTTAAAATAAGTGGTGTTCCGTCTATTTCACACAAATGGAAAAACGCCTCGCCGCCAAAGCTTTTTAGGTCCAGCACCTGCTCAAAATTATCAAGGTAGTAAACACCATAAAGCGATGCCACCCTGCTCGTGCCCTTATAAATAGGTGTGCTAATTAAAAACAGCTCATTGCCGGACTTTTCATCTACTGTAGGCGATAAAAATACAACTTCGCCGTCCTCGGCCTCGTACTGCAATTCTTGCGTGTCTATAAATATCTTTTGCCCACGCCCATTTAGCAGCACTTCGTCGCCAAAGCAGATATAAATATCATCAAAAACCGTATGGGTATTTAATATTGCTAATGCTTGCAGCGCCTCTTGCTCTGTATTAGCTTGCAATACTGCAGATCTCACTGTCATAAGGCTCTGCTGCGCATCGTCCATTTTTACAGACACCTTGTCCGCAAGTCCTGTGGCTATTTCAACAAGAAAAGCATCATTTATGCTGTCTATTTTATTATAATTAAAACTTATAAAAAGCACAAAGCTTATAATTGCAAGTATTGCTACAACTATGCCGCCGAGCGTAAACATTTTGCTCCTTTGCTTTTCTCTCGGGTCAAAGCTAAACAAATCATCGCCACTGCCCTCACTAGCGCTGTCTTGTTCGCTATTTTTTGCGCCGGTGTCTTTGCTCGCCATAATGCTAAGCTCGTCGAAAGAAATAACCCCTGCGAAAAAGGTGCCCTGAAAATACCTGACCCCACAGTTTATCATGCGCTTTTGCACCGAGGGCGTCTCCACACATTTTGCAACAAGCTCAATTTGCATCTTTTCGGCCATATCCGCTATTGTTTGCACAACGCCGTCTATCTCCTGTGCAGACTCGGCCGTGCCCTGCTGTGACGCATGTATTTTAATAAAGTCAAACTCAATTTTACTGTGCTGAACATACTTAAAATTTTCAAAACTAACATCGTCTACCGATGTTTTTATGCCATACGGCCTTAGTGCTTTTACAAAATCTCGCAATGTGTCCATCATTACAAAATTTTCTATGCCGACTATTTCAAAAACAATATTGTCTGTTTTATGCATATGGTCAAGGTACGTAAATAACTCTTTTTGAAACACGTCCGACTCGACATCTTCGGCGCACAAATTAATTATTACAGTCTCTTGCCTGTTCTCGAACATAAATAAAACTTTTTTAACCATATAAAGGCTTAGCTCTTCGTACAGTTTATACTTTTTTGCCACTTGCATAAAATCTTTAGGGTATAAAATTTTACCGTCGTTTCTCTGCAAGCGCATAAGCGCCTCGTAGCCAATAAAGCCATTTTCTTGCGTGTCAAATACACCTTGAAAATATGGCACTATTTTTTTGTCTGCAATAATGTTTTTAAGCGTAGATACCATTTTAAACTCATTTTGCAATGCTTTAACATCTGTGATGTCTGCTTCATAAATGCAAAGTTCATTTTCATCCGAGCTCTTACAAAGCTCTGCTGCCCTGTTGCTCATCTCCTCAATACCGGCGCCTGTCAGCGTTACCACCATTTTATATGCTTCGTCAAATTCTCTGTCGCCGCTTGCCGTAACCTCTTGTATACCCTTAAAAAGCGCCTGCATAGATTTTAAAAACAAGTTGTCATTTACATCGTTATCTGCTGTAAAAAACATTGTGCTGTCGTCATATATATAAAAATCTGCCTTAAGCTCTTCAAAGTGGGTGTCCATGGCTTTTCTGAGCATTGCAAGGTTTACAGCAGTGCTTTTTTGCACCTGCTCTTTAGGTTTTACATCTAAAATTTTGTAAAAATTGCACATGCGCAGCATACAAATTTTGCGCGGGTCAATTTGCGCTTGCTTTTTCAAAAAGTCAGTAAAACCGTTTATGCCCCAAAACTCTTTTGCCCAGATTTTTAGCTGTAGGCTCTCGTCTTGCGCAACTATCCTATTTAGTATGGTTTTACCCTCTTGCGTTTGTATTTTCTTTAAATGTTTTTTAATTTGCCTTATAAAGTTTGTGTTTTTTTCTTGCAACTTTTCAACAAGGTCAAGCACTTGCAAATCAATAGACAGCTTTGCGTCACTCTCTGCCATTGTTAAAAAGCTACAAGCACCGTTATAGTGGCCGCTAGTAGATTTTTTTGTACCTATCTCGCCCATTAAAAATGCGCCGTTTATGCCGGCTTCTGCAAATGGTTGTAGTTCCCATCTCGCAATGTTTTGCAAGTGTATTTTGCGAAATGCGCACGAGTAACAAAAAATGCTCTCCACATTTGTACTGTGCAAATCGTTGTATACTTTTTGCCAATCGGCAATAATTTTCATTGGGCTTATGTACCCAATTTTAAACTTATCACCGCTTTTTATTACATTTGCGTGCAGTGTAAATAGGTCCTTTTGCTCTACATAATCCGCAAGGCGGCTAACTTTAACCCTGCCATCTAACACAAGCGAAAAATTTAAAGTTATCGTATTTAAAAAATCTCGCCTGTACATTTTACTTCTGTTTATTCTATCCGGGCCAATTAAATCCGACACCCATTCTGTAACAGGTGTGCCGTTCACTTCTATAATGTCTTTGCCTTCGGCCTTTGTTACCGTATATGCATCACTTACAACATCGTGGCCTGTAACTACATTTGAGTAAGTTAGTACGTACTCGGTGTCAATGTAATGGGCGCTTACACCTTGCTCTACACACGAAATATCATCAAACAAAAACGACGTCATCTCGCCTTTTTCGTTTGTAAATCCGGCATTGCCGCCAATATATGTAACATCTGCAGCTTCATCGTTAAGGCTTTCTACAATGCTCTCAACATCTGTGCGTTCTGTTGTAAAAAACAAAAACGACACGGCTTTTTTAATATCTGCTTTTACCTCTAACAATGTGTTTTTAATTTGCTCACCTGTCATTTGCGCTGTCTCAAACAAGCCGCCAACAATCTGTGCATTGTCAAATTTTGTAAAAGAAATCAACGTTTCGTCGTTATAAATATCGCCATTATAAATAACACCCGACACCGAAGATCCGCACAAGACGGACTCTGGCAACAAACTTTTAATATGCGCGGCCAATTTAACGGCATCTCTTTTGTCGCTGTGTGTTACGTGTATTCTTATAAAACAGTTCTCTCCATCATCGAGCCCTATCTTAGATATATACTTTTCTATCTGCCAGTTATTTTCGTATAAAACGTTGTACGACTTCATGCAACTACCTCATCCAAAAACAATAATAATTAGTGACGAACGCCTACAATTTAACCCTATTTTGAATTTAAATATCTTCTGTTATCCCATATATATATAGCGCCCGACAATGCAGTTATTGCCGCCACTACCCAGCACATAATATAGGCTACTATCTGCGATATAAACACGCTGTTAACGGCGGCCTCGCCTGCCATAAAGCCCTCTATTGCCAAAAATAGATAAAACGCTATAATTACAACCATTTGCAAAACTGTTTTTACCTTGCCCCACATATTAGCGGCTATAACCTCACCGCCGGGGGCACCTGCCGCCACCATGCGCAAGCCCGAAACAGCAAACTCCCTGGCAATTATAATAACAAGTACAATCGGGTCGCATGCGCCCATCTGCATCATATATATAAACGCCACTGTTGTAAGCAGTTTGTCTGCAAGTGGATCTGCAAATTTGCCAAAATCTGTTACAAGATTGTGCTTTCTTGCAATGTACCCATCAAAAAAGTCTGTCGCGCTTGCAATAGAAAACACTATGCACGATACAAGCATCCATGTAGGATTAAAATACTGCGTTGTGCACAGCATAAAAATAGGTATCATACATATGCGCAAAAGTGTAAGTTTATTTGGTAAATTCATTTGTTATCTCCGTTCAAGGCTGTTTTTACTATATTATGCACTGCTCATCCACTTTATTAAATAAAGCCGTTTTTTATCTTATTATCAAGCTTTTATGTCGTCTGACACGTAGCCGTAAAGGTCGTACTCGTCGCTTTCTTCTACCGTTGCGTATAGCAGTGTACCCTGCTGTATGGGGCTTTCGCTCTTCACGCACACAACTGCATCAATCTCAGGTGCATCGTACTTAGTGCGGCACATATACAAGTCGTTTTCTTCGTCGTAGCCATCGCATATTACAAGCACCGTTTCGCCCACTTTTTTCGCTTGATTTTCCTGCATTATACGCATTTGCACGCTCATTACAATCTCAGCCCTTTTTGCGCGCAAATCCTGCGGCAACTGCTCCATTTTTGCGGCTACTGTGCCCTCTTCCTCGCTGTATGCAAAGCAGCCAAGCCTGTCGAACCTATATTGTTTTACAAACTCGCACAGCTCATCAAACTGCTCTTGTGTCTCTCCCGGGTAGCCTGCAATAAGCGTGGTCCTAAGCACTATATCAGGCATGGCACGCCTTAAATTGTCAAGGCAATTTACTATGTCGCTGCGTGTGCCTTTCCTGTTCATAGCTTTTAAAACATCGCTGTTTATGTGCTGTATTGGCACGTCTAAATAGTGCACTACCTTTTCATTTTTAACCATCGCCTCAATAAATTGCGGCGTAATATACTCAGGGTAGGCGTATAAAATTCTAATCCACTCTATGCCCTGCACACCGTTAAGCTGCTCTAAAAGCTCACAAATTTCGCTCTCGCCCCTGTCTGCGCCAAAAGCCGTAACGTCCTGCGCCACTAAAATTAGCTCTTTAACGCCCTCAGATGCCAAAAACTCTGCCTCTTGCACCACGCTGTCTATTGTTCTACTGCGCAGCGGCCCCCTAATTAGAGGTATGGCGCAGTAATGGCAGTTGTTGTTACAGCCCTCGGACACCTTTAGGTATGCGTAGTGGCGCGGTGTAGAAATAACCCTTTTGCCCCCCAAAGGCATGTCTGTTTTCTCGCCATACATCTCTATGGTTCCCGTGTTCTTCTCGCTTTCCAGCGCATCAAAAACCTCGCAGATCTTACTGTTACAGCCTATGCCAACTACGGCATCAACCTCCGGTATTTCTTTTACAAGCTCGCTGCGGTATCTCTCTGCAAGACATCCCGTAACGACAACTTTTAACTTTTTGTCCGTTAATTTTTGCGCACAGGCGTCTAAAATATTCTCAATGGCCTCCTGCTTTGCGCTTTCTATAAATCCACAAGTGTTAATAAGTATAGCCTCTGCCATGTCAATATCAGCAGTCATCGTGTGCCCGTTTTGAGCCAATGCATGGCCCATTACGTCCGCATCAACTTGATTTTTAGGACATCCGAGTGATATAAAATAAATTGTCATTTGCGACATTCTCCTTTTGCATTATTGCACGGCAAATTGTAAATTTAAACCACGCCGGAGCCGCCTATTTAAACTAAAACCCATAATAGACTAAGTTTAATTTGCTGATGCGGCAAATATAAATGCATGATAATTTTTAATTAAACGCAAGCTAATAATAATCTTGCTCCTCTTGTGCTTCGCCTATTTCGGCAAGCGCTGTTTTTACAGCTTCGTCTGCAATACTAAAGCAAAATCCACGGCGCATAAGAGCCGCGCGCACGTTTTCTGCCTTGCCATTTTGCAGTTTTGACATATAATTTTTTTGCACTATTAAAAGGCACTTTTCGCCCTCGCTTGCGCTGTCTTGCTCAATGTCTTGCACCGCAAGCTGTGCTGTGTGCCTGTCTATGCCCTTAGAGGCCAAATCTTGCAAAATTTGCATTGTAGACTTGTTTTTTTGCGCCATGGAGCTAGCTCTTTTAAATGCAAAATCCTCGTCGCTTTGCAGGCCAATCTCTTGCACAAGCGCAACAACCGCCTGCGCTGTGTCCTCATCAAAATGGCGGCACATCTTCTGCAACAGCTCTCTTTTTGAGTGCTGTCTGCGCACCAGGTAATCGATGGCTTTTTCTTTCGCCTTGTTAAAATCACTTGCGCCGCGTATCGCTGTTAGGTCTTGCTCGGTGATGGATACGCCCTCTTTTAATCCGTGCCTTACAAGCGTCTCAATGTCTACCGAGAACATAAAATTCTCGACTCCATCCTCTGTGACAAAAAGGGCGTATCTGCCCCTTTTTGTCTCTTTTATTGTGCTGACAGTCATAATTGACGCGCTCCAATATACTAATATGCTAGCAGTGCTTTTTTTTACATGCACATTGCGGCAAAGATTTTTCAATCTCCGTTGCAAAACTGCGCATTATAAAAGTTTTATGCAGCATAATTAAAATTTTATCTGTATGTTAGCACAGCGGCTTTGCCTAAGGCTGCTATGCTATTCGTCTTCTACCATTATGTCTATGCTGGCAGGTTTTTTGCGGCGTGTAGCCGGCGCCGGTGCCGCCTGAGCCTCGGCTTGCTCCGGTGCTGCTGTGCTTTGTACTGCCGCTACAGCCTCTTCCGGGTCACGCTTTTTTACCTCGCCCTTTTTAAGCGCATAGAGTTCTGCCGCATTTGCGCGCACCTTTGCCTCTAGCTCTGCAAACAATTCAAGGTTCTCATCAAGGAAAATTTTCGCATTGTCTCTGCCCTGGCCCAGCCTTGTTTCGCCATAGCTAAACCACGCGCCGCCCCTTTGTACAAATCCAAGGCGCACTGCTAAATCTAGCAGCTCTCCTGTCTTGGATATGCCCTCGCCGAACATTATGTCAAACTCAGCCTCTTTAAACGGAGGCGCAACCTTGTTTTTAACAACTTTTGCCCTTGTCCTGTTACCTATAAACGCACCGGCAGAGTCCTTAAGACCCTCAATCCTGCGCACATCAATACGCACAGATGAATAATACTTAAGCGCCCTACCACCCGTTGTAACCTCCGGGTTGCCGTACATAACACCAACTTTTTCGCGCAGTTGGTTGATAAATATTGCCACAGTGCCTGTTTTGCCTATAACACCTGTAAGTTTGCGCAGAGCCTGGCTCATAAGGCGAGCTTGTAAACCAACGTGCGAGTCGCCCATCTCGCCCTCTATCTCCGCACGTGGCACCATTGCCGCAACAGAGTCGATAACAATAGCGTCAAGCGCACCGCTTCGCACAAGCGCTTCACATATTTCCATAGCCTGCTCACCCGTGTCGGGTTGGCTGACTAATAAGCTGTCTATATCCACGCCAAGAGCCTTTGCGTATACAGGGTCTAGCGCGTGCTCAACGTCCACAAAGGCAACCTCTCCGCCTGCCTTTTGCGCCTCTGCAATACAGTGTAGCGCAAGCGTTGTTTTACCCGATGACTCAGGCCCATATATCTCTACAACACGCCCCCTTGGAAGGCCGCCTATACCAAGGGCTAAGTCTAGCGACAAGCTACCTGTAGAAATAGCCTCTACATTCATAGTGTCGCGTTGTCCCAATTTCATAACAGCGCCTTTACCAAATTGTTTTTCAATCTGCGCAAGTGCTGTGTCAAGTGCACTTTTTTTGTTTTCTCCTGTTTTTCTCTCGTTAACTTGTATGTCCTTTTTCTTGTCAGCCATAAACCTCTCCATTCTGCACATTGCACTAAAAAAAATGCCGCAACATAAACTAAATACTACGGCACAAAACGCACTTTGTGGCACACTTATATTTATAATATTATTTTACTACAAAACTCTACTTTTTGCAATTGCATGTATGCATCTATTATTGCCCGACGCATCATTTATTACTTTAATTTTTGCGTATCCGTTTTGCTCAAGAATCTGCTCTATTTTTTGCGCCTGCAGGCTGCCAATTTCAAACACAAGGCTGCCGCCATTTTTAAGTTTTTTCCTGTACGCCTTTGCTATGTGCTCATAAAATTCGTATCCGCTTTGCCCTGCGTGCAGCGCCATTTTGGGCTCGTACTTTAACTCGGGAAACAGCTCTTTCATATCCTCGTCCGAAAGATACGGCGGATTTGACACTATAACGTCAAAAAATCCGTCGAGCACCTCATCTTGCCACGTTAGGACGTCTCTTTTTAACACCTGCACGCTCGGCGCAAGCGCCTTTACATTTTTGCCAAGGTAAAAAAGGGCATTGTCAGAGAGCTCTACGGCAGTTACTTTGCACCCTTGTATTTTGCGTGCAATGGCTATTGAAATAGCGCCACTTCCTGCGCACAAATCTGCAATTTGCAAGTGTGGTTTTACAGCAGTTTGTGCGATTTTTTTCTCTAAAATTTGCGGACTCTCTAAAAAAATATTTTTTTCTAAAGTTTTTTGCGCGGGTGCAGTATCTATTTGCAAACGCCTTGCCGCATCTATGGCGGTGCTACAAACAACCTCTGTATCTGCGCGCGGTATTAGCACACCCTCTCCGACACAGAGCGTAAAATCCATAAAATCCCACTCGCCAATTAAATACTGTAAAGGCTGCCTGTCTAAGCGCCTATTTACAAGTTTGTTTAAAGTTTGCACCTCGCCTGCACTCGGTAAATAATCTTTATGTATTAATAAATCTTTGCCTGTAACGTGGTTTATAAGTACACGTGCGTCAAAATCGGCGTCTGGAATTTGTTTGTTATTAAACGCATTGCGCACGGCAATATATGCCGTACGCAAGCTTGTTTTTTCTGTATTTGTAAGCGCAAAATTTTCAGTTGCCGCACTATTTGTGCATGTGCCATCGTTTGTAATCACCAGCTGCCATCCTCTTTTTTCTCCGGCAAAACAGGCAAAACAGCCTCAATTGCACACTCTATCATGCTGTCGTCCGGCTCGTTAGTTGTAATGTGCTGTAGCCACATGCCCGGCACGGAAATTATACGTGTAATTACGTTGTCGTATCTGCCGCAAAGTTTTATAATTTCGTAGCTGATTGCGACAACTATTGGCAGTGTTACAAGCTTTAACGCTATGCGCACTATTGTGTTGCCCCAGGGCAGTGCACTTGCCACAATTATGCTTATTACAATTACTATTAGCATAAAACTTGTGCCACAGCGCGGGTGATAACAAGGATATTTGCGCACGTTTTCAACCGTAAGTTCTTCGCCTGCCTCATAGCAGGATATTGTCTTATGCTCTGCACCATGGTAGCCAAAAACACGTGCAATGTCGGGCACTTTGCTAACCGCCGCCATGTAAGAGACAAGTATTACTATTTTTATAATGCCCTCTACAATAGTTTTAAAGCCGCCAAGCGGAATAAAAAGCTCTATAAGCGTAACTATGAGTGTAGGCAATATCATAAACAAAACAAGCGCAAGACAGCCGCCCAAAACAGCCGCTATCGCCATCATAAAGTTCATGCCTTTTTCGCCAAATTTATCGCTTACCCACTTGTCAAATTTGCTCTGCTGCGCCGCTTCGCCCTCCTCGTCCATAGACACCTCGGCGCTCTTCATAAGATATTTATACCCGTCTATAAGTGTGTCTGCAAAGTTTAAAACACCACGCACAAACACCCAATTTCTCCACGGCCTAACCTTTACGTCCTTTACCTCTTTATAAATTTCGCCGTCCGGCTTTCTTACCGCCAGCGCCACTTTTTGCGGCCCTCGCATCATTACACCCTCCATAAGCGCTTGGCCGCCAACGCTTGTTTTAAATGCGCACTTTGCGCAGTCCTCACCGTTTTCGCTGTTTTTTAAATTAATTGTCATTACTTAAATTTCCCTTATTATTTTTATCGTAAAGAGGGAGATGTAAAGTCACT
This sequence comes from uncultured Bacteroides sp., assembly GCA_964368295.1. Classification (GTDB taxonomy): domain Bacteria; phylum Bacillota; class Clostridia; order Oscillospirales; family Ruminococcaceae; genus Ruthenibacterium. The sequence goes on along the minus strand of CAYJBO010000061.1, from coordinate 2,951 downwards.
TGCGTGCCTTTTGTATACTCGCTCTCTATCTCAATTTTACCGCCGTGCGCATTTGCAATTTCGTCTACTACCGCAAGGCCTATGCCGTTGCCCCTAACCGATTTTCTACCCTTGTAAAACTTCAGTTTTACATGCTCTAAATCCTCGGGCGTTATGCCCTGCCCCATGTCGCTTATCTTTACACGCACTTCTTTTTTATCGCACAGTATCTCTACTGTAATTATATCACCTTTTTGTGAATATTTTATGGCGTTATCAAAAATATTAATAAAAACTTGGCGCAGGCGTGACGCATCGGCAAAAACGGCAATGGGCATTTCAGGCTCGTCGTAGCTGATGCTCATGCCGCTGTTGTTTACACGCTGTTCCACCGTAAGCACGCTGTCGGTAACCTCGGCTACAAGGTCCAGCACCTCGCTGTTTAGCACTATGCCATTTTGCATCCTTGAAAAATCCAAAAGCTCTTCCACCATGTCGTAAAGCCTATCTGTCTCGCTGTAAATTACCTTTAAGCCTCGGTTATACATTGGGTCTTGCTCTTGTGCTGAGCCATGCAGTGTTTCCACCCAGCCTTTTATCGATGTCAGCGGCGTCCTAAGCTCGTGCGAGACCGAGGATATAAAATCGTTTTTCATGCGCTCGGTTTTTTCAAGCTCTTGCGCCATGTTATTTATTGTTACAACAAGGTTTTTAATCTCTGTGGTTTTATACTGCGTATCTATCCTTATGTCAAAATCGCCTTTAGAAATTTTATCGGCAGTGCGTTCAATTTCATTTATAGGGTGCACTATTCCGCTAATAAAAAACATGCCGCTCCACACGCTAAAAAGTATAATAACGCCCATTATTGCAAAGCTAATTAGCATGTATGTGCTAATGTTATCGTCTATAAGTGTAAGGCTTGTCATCATGCGCACAGCCGAAAACTCTCCGACGTCGTCCGGCAAAAGCATTGTGATCGCCATTACTTTTTCGCCTGTTTCGGAGGTGAATATCGCATCCCCTGTGCCATTAGACTCAAGGGCCAATATATAGTCCTCGGGCGGCGCCTGCTGCGAGTCTGACACATACCCCGTGCTTGAGACCACTATGTATCCACGCTGATTTAACAGCGTTAGCTCAAACAAATCTTTATCGGTAAAATGCTCTACCATACGGCGCAGCACAACACCCCTATTCTCTGCGCTTTGTGTGCTGCTTGTAGAAAGTTGTGCCAGCAGCGTCTCCATGCGTGTGGATATAGAGTTATACGCTGCGTCGTAATGGTTTGAAATTATGCCCCACAAAAATATGCCCTCTGCCAAAAGCAAAACAATAATTGTTATAAGTAGGCTGCCACGCACCCAGCGTTTTGTTATTGTATTTAATCCCAAATCGACACGGCACCCCTTTCAAACAATGTCTAGCTTAAAACTCTATAAAACTTTCTTCGTACTTATCCCTGTACCCGTTGTAAACCCTGTCATTATTGCCGTCTAAATTAAGCTGATACATCCTAAATGTGACAAAAATATCCTAGGGTTGAGATTTTTCTTCGTACGAGTACGTGTACTGCATGCCTATGTTTTTCATTACTTCACAGCTGTATTTGTTGTTGACATCGTGTGTCGCGGTTATATACGTGTGCCCGTGTTGCTTTAAAGTGTCAACAACGGCTGAGGCCGCCTGTGTCGCAATGCCCCTGCGCCAAAATTGTCTGTCCACCGCATACCCAAAGTCCCTGCTCTCGTCTGCGCTAAGCAGCACATAGCCTATCGCTTTATTGTCGGTATTTTGGCAAATTACATAGCGATAAGCCACATTTTTTGAGTAGTGGCTTAAAAATACACGCTCTATAAAATTTTGTGTTTCGGCCTTTGTTTTATGCACAAACCATGGCAAGTATGTGTTTGCGACATCGTCGCTAAGCAAATTAAAAAGGGCGTCTGCATCTTTCAGCTCCGCCCTTCGCAATATAAGGCTGTCTGTAATAATAGTCTGTGTGTTTTTGTTTTCCATACGTTAATAAAACACCTTTTATATAAATATTTACATTTTTTTACGGCTATACGTTCCAGCGGTAGCCGTAACCCCACACTGTTAAAATATGCTCGGGGTTACTGGGCTCGTCCTCAATTTTTATCCTGAGACGCCTTATGTTAACGTCTACAATCTTAACATCGCCAAAGTAGTGATTGCACCAAACGCCCTCTAGTATTTTTTCCCTAACAAGTGCAACGCCCGGGTTTGTCAAAAACAGCTCCATTATCTGAAACTCTACCTGAGTTAAATCAATAGGCACGTCGTTTTTATAAAGTATCCTACTGCGTTGATCCAGCACAAACTTGCCCGCGGTAAGGCCGGTTGGCTCGCCCGGTGCGCCGCCGTTTGCATTCTGAAGGCGCTCAACCCTTCTGCTCAGCGCATCTACACGCGCAAGCAACTCGCTAACACTAAATGGCTTTGTCATATAGTCGTCTGCGCCTATTGAAAGGCCTTTTATCTTGTCTGTCTCAAGCGATTTTGCACTGAGCATTATTATGCCAATGTTGTCTGAGTTGCGGCGTATGTTCTCGCACAGCGAAAAGCCGTTCATCCCCGGCAGCATTATATCCAATATCGCAATGTTAACAGTGTCGTCAAACAGCGTAAGCGCCTGCTCGGCAGACTCCGCCTCAACAACATTATGCCCCGCCATGCGCAAATTTAAAGCCACAATTTCTCTGATAGCCGCTTCATCTTCTACTACAAGTATTTTAATCATAAAGAGCTCCTTATATATATTTTATATTGCACGCAGTACAATATAAATTGGCATGTGCGTAGCACCGCCATAGAGTAAGCTGTAAATAATTCGCAAAGGATATTAGGATTATTTATATAATGCGTTGCATTATATAATTTTTATCCAATACGACATTTGGCTCGCCGCCAGTGCGGCAACCGCCAAATATGCCAATAAATAATCCTGC
>CAYJBO010000060.1:0-15286 GCA_964368295.1 uncultured Bacteroides sp. | reverse complement strand
GACATTTCAAAAGAGCGCAAAAGGCCGCCCAAAAAAGTGCACACGCAAATATAACGGGCAAAAGAAATAATTAAAAATATTATTAAAAACGGATGTGAAGGGGCATGAGTACAGATTTTTTTAGCAGTGACGGGCATTTGACTGATTATGCGATAAAACAGATTACTACAGGCGATGCAACACAGCTGCAAAGGCTTGAAGTTGCAGAGCATATAAGTTTTTGCAACGTGTGCCTTGAAAAGCACATCAATGCTTTTACAGCCGATAGTTTTACAGAGCCGCAAATTGACATAACAAAAAGCGTAATGCAAAAAATAAAGGCGAAAATGCGCCGCTTTATGCTTAGCAAAGTTACAACATATGTTGCGGCGGCATCTATTGCGCTTGTGCTTTGGGGCACAGGTGTTTACGATGTGCTGGGCGAGCTGCCGGGGCAAATAAGCAGTTACGCAGACACATTGCAAAAACAGCCGGGCTTTTTTCAAAGCCAAAAAGATGACGAAAGCAGCGGTGATTTAAACGAAAAAGCCACTACTTTTGAAAGAATAGGCGATTTTATTTTTTCGTTTGGCGGTGAGGATTAAACTTATGGCAATTGGCTATTTGCATAATAATACAAGCCGGCAGCATGTAAAATGCAAGCTTGCTTAGCAGTAAAATAATTAAAATATTTATATTGAGGATGGTATAACAATGATTAAAAAAAGCGGAGTACTGACATTTATATTTTCATTCGTGCCGGGGTTAGGGCAGATGTACCTAGGCTATATTAAGCGTGGAGTAAGCTTGATGACTATGTTTTTTATAATGATAGGGCTTATTGCACAACTTAATATGCAGTTTCTTACATTTATAGTGCCCGTAATTATAGCTTATTCCTTTTTTGACACATGGAGATTGCGCAATTTTCCGGGATGTGAGGCGGATAATTATATTATATCGGCAAAGAAAATTGAGAACAACGAATTTGTAAAAATTGCACTTAAACGCCGCAAACTTTTTGGCGTAAGCAGTATTTGCGTCGGGCTTATATTATGCACAAATGTAGTGATGCGCACTTTGTTTAATTTATTTAACTTTTCATGGCATAGCGACATATTTAACGGCATAGCAGCATCTTTTGTGCTTGTAATTCTAGGCATAGTACTGCTTGTTAAAAAGCCGGAGAGCTTTTATGACAACAGCGAATTAGGTTTTGATAATTTTGACATGCAAAGCGGTGCACCACAAAATTTTGACGTGCAGACAGAAAGCGCACAAAATACATATCCACAGCAAACTCAAATAACGCCGCAGTATATGCAAACTCCCGTAGTCGATGTTGTCGATGAAAGTGCAAAAACTGCAGACACAAACATCGAAGAGGAAAACACACAGAGTGCGCCCTTAAGCGAACAAGTACAAGAGCAAATAAGCGACAGTGGAGATGACAAAAAGGGTGAGGAGCGTGAATATTATGACAGAGTTTAACACCAAAGATAGCCGTGCTAATTTTCAAAAACAAGAAGATGTTACTATAAATAAGAGCGAAATAAATAACACAGATAATAAATCATCAAACTTAAAGGCAGAGCACCTGCGTAAAATTACAGTTTATCGTGCAGGCACTTTTACAACAGGAGTGTCGCTTATATTGACGGGTGCGTTGCTGTTTGCATCATTTATGTATCCGCACTTATCGGTAGTGCATTTGTTCCGCTTTTCTCCGCTGCTACTTTGCCTTTTGGGCGCAGAGATACTGTTTTGCTCTGCCCGTGCAAAAAACAATGCAATCAGGTATGACATATCGGGTGTTTTGCTTTGCTCTGTGGTGGTGATTTTTGCAGTGCTGCTTGCTAGCAGCTATGTTTTTAGCGGCATAGCGCACGAATATGCAGATTACTACTTTACGTTTAACGCAGTGCCAAAAGTGTAAACTTAGCTGCCGTGCTTGCCCGCTTTAAATATATGCTACACATATATTGTAAAACTGCCATTTTAAGATTAGGGTAGTGTCGGCGCAAGTGCTCAGCTGGTTAGCTTGACGATTTTGAGCATTTTTTCGCTCTGCGGCGTCGTATAAATTTTTGTTTAATAAATGAGTTTTTCGTTTTTCTACTTGCAGGGCAAAAACAAGTTTAAAATCTGCACGTTTCAACTAGTGTAAAGGCAAACTGTGCTAAAGTGTTAAACTATTTTGGTTAAACTTTGCAAAAAACACTTGACTAATATATAAAAAACAATGTATAATTTTCTCAAGTAAATATTTAATGCGATGAGGGGAACAAGTAGCGCTTATGTCACTTGTTTAGAGAGCTGCCGGCTGGTGTGAGGCAGTATGTGGCATTTGGGTGAAGTCATCCCGTAGCAGCAGACGTGAAAGATGATGAATGCATTGTAATTAATATCATAAAAACATCAGTTATTAGCGCCTGACGTAGTAATGCACGTTACAGCATTTTGAGTGGTCGTCGTTGTGTTTTGCCTTTTGGCATGCAAATTTAGTGCGCATCGGCGGCAATGCAGAGTGGTACCGCAGAGCTGATTTTACGCAGTCTTTGTCTCTGGTTTTTGGCCGGGGGCGATGGCTGTTTTTTTGTATAAACTCAGCGCTAAACCCCCACAAAAAATATGCTAAACGCATTTGCGGAGGAGGAAGTAATATGAAATTGACAGGCGCAGATATTTTTGCACAGGTATTAATAGAGCAAAATGTTGATACCGTTTTTGGATACCCGGGTGGTGCCGTTTTAAATTTGTACGATGCACTGTATAAAAATAGCGATAAAATCACCCACTACTTAACAGCACATGAGCAAGGCGCATCGCACGCGGCAGACGGATACGCAAGGGCAACGGGCAAGACAGGCGTTGTGCTTGCAACAAGCGGCCCCGGTGCAACAAACCTGGTTACAGGCATAGCCACGGCATATATGGACAGCATACCAATGGTTGCTATAACGGGCAACGTGGGCACTAATTTAATAGGTAAAGACAGCTTTCAAGAGGTGTATATAGCAGGTATAACAATGCCCGTTACAAAGCACAACTTTGTAGTGCGCGATGTCAACGAGCTTGCAGATATATTGCGCAGGGCTTTTCGCATAGCAGCATCAGGCCGCAAGGGGCCGGTTCTTGTGGACATACCAAAAGATGTCACTTCGGGTATTGCAGAGTTTGAGCCAATGGCTCCTGTAAGCGTACCGGACGCTCCATGTCCAAGCAATGAGGACGTATTGCAAGCGGCTCAAATGATAAATGAATCGGACAGGCCTATTATATACTTTGGCGGCGGTGTAACTGCGTCAGAGGCCGGCGACGAGCTGAGGCTTTTGATGGAAAAAGCACAAATTCCTGCAACGTATACAATGATGGCAGCAGGCGTTTTAGGATACGGCGAGCCTCTTAATTTAGGCCTGCTTGGCATGCACGGATGCCGCACAACAAACGAGGCTGTAGACAAAGCGGACCTTGTTATTGCGATTGGCACACGTTTTTCGGACAGGGTTGCACTAAACACAGATAAATTTGCAAAAAAGGCAAAGATATTGCAAATTGACATAGACCCCAGCGAAATAAATAAAAATATTGCGGTTAATTTTAGCTTGATAGGTGACGTTGAGGCTACTTTGGCTGCACTTTTGCCGAACGTACAAGAGCGCAAGCACAAGCAATGGATGGAACAAATACAGGAGATGCAGGCCAGAGACTATAAGCCAAAAGACGATGCAAGCATGTTAAAGCCACACCAAGTAATAGGCAAAACGTGCGAGGCGGCAGGCGAAAATGCAGTTTATGTAACAGACGTAGGCCAGCACCAAATGTGGGCAACACAGTTTATTAAGCACGTAAATACACGCAGCTTTTTAACAAGCGGCGGCCTTGGCACTATGGGCTTTGGCTACGGTGCGGCAATAGGCGCACAAGTTGCAAGGGGTAAAGATACACGTGTTATACATTTTACGGGCGACGGCTCTTTCCACATGAACTTGAACGAGGCCTGCACGGCAGTGAGCTATAATTTGCCTATTATCACCGTTATTTTCAACAACTCAGTTTTGGGCATGGTGCGCCAGTGGCAAACTGTCTTTTACGACAAACGCTATGCGAGCACTGACCCACACCGCAAGACCGACTTTGTTAAACTGGGCGAGGGCTTTGGCCTAAATGCTTTTAGGTGCACAAATTTAGCTGAGTTTGAGGCTGCACTGGAGCAAGCTGTAAAAATAGACGGGCCCGTTTGGATAGAATGTGTTATAGACAAAGACGAAAAAGTGCTGCCAATGATACCGGCCGGCGGTACCATTGACGACATGATGATGAGCTGAGGAGGTAGGATATGAAAAAAGAAGTTTTGAGCCTACTGGTAGATAACCAATCCGGAGTTTTAACAAGAATAACGTCACTTTTTGGGCGCAGAGGGTTTAATATCGACAGCCTTACAGTGTCCACAACAGACGATCCCTCCATATCACGCATTACGCTTGTAGTGCATGACGACGAGGTTGTGCTTGACCAAATTATTAAGCAGACACAGCGCCTTGAGGAGACACGAGATATTTACGTGCTTGAGGACAGCAAAAGTTTGCTGAGGGAATTATTGCTCGTAAAAGTAATGGCAGACGAGCAATCAAGGGCGGCTATCAGGGAAATAGCACTTATATATCATGCGAAAATCATCGATTTGTCGTTAAAAAGCATGGTGTTAGAGCTTACGGGAGAGCCCGATAAAATCGATGCGTTTTTAGACATGCTATCGCCATACTGCATTATTGAAATGTGTAGGACGGGTGTTACGGCACTTGCACGTGGCGACAGTACAAAAACAAATAATTAATAAACATAAGGAGATAAAAAATTATGATTAAAAAATACTATGATTCTGACTGCAACCTGGGGTTGCTTGACGGCAAGACAGTTGCCATTATGGGCTTTGGTAGCCAAGGGCACGCACATGCACAAAACTTGCACGAGAGCGGCGTAAACGTAGTTGTAGGTTTGCGCAAAAGCAGCGCAAGCTGCAAAAAAGCAGAGGCAGCAGGCCTAAAAGTTATGGAGGTTGCAGATGCGGCAAAAGTGGCAGATCTTGTTATGATGCTTGTGCCGGACGAGTTAGCTGCGGACATTTATAACGAGCAAGTTGCGCCTTACATGAAAGAGGGCAATGTGCTTATGTTTGCACACGGCTTTAATATCCACTTTAACCTAATTAAACCGGCTAGCGATGTTGACGTTATAATGGTAGCGCCAAAGGGCCCCGGCCACACAGTGCGCAGCCAGTACGAAGAGGGCAAAGGTGTGCCAAGCCTAATAGCAGTACACCAAGACTTTAGCGGCAAAGCACGCGACTATGCACTTGCATATGCATGCGGAATTGGCGCAGGACGCGCAGGTATTTTAGAGACTGACTTTAGGCAAGAGACAGAGACAGACCTTTTTGGTGAGCAAGCAGTGCTTTGTGGCGGTGTTACAGAGCTTATGAAAGCCGGCTTTGACACACTTGTTGAGGCAGGATATGAGCCGGAGATGGCGTATTTTGAGTGCATACATGAGATGAAACTTATCGTTGACCTTATCAACAGCGGCGGCTTTGCAATGATGAGATACTCAATTTCTAACACGGCAGAGTATGGCGACTACCGCACAGGCAGACGCCTAATTACAGACGATACACGCGCAGAGATGAAAAAAGTATTGCGTGAAATTCAAGACGGCACATTTGCAAGCGAATTTGTGACAGAGTGCTCCGACAAGGGCGGACGCATGTCAAAATTCCTTTCAACACGCCGTGTTGAAAGCGAGCATCCGCTTGAAAAAGTGGGCGCAGAATTGCGCAAGATGATGAGCTGGCTAAAAAAATAAATTGCACTTTTATAAAAGCGTGCAGTGCACACTGTTGCGGCGCCTAATGTGGCGGCGTTATACAGCTTTGCACTAGGGCATGTAATTTTCAAGTGCGGCTATTTAAAGCCTGCTGGTTATATACTTTAATTTAAACGGCTCTGTGTTTTACACGCCGCTGATGCGGTGTGCCACAGGGCCGTTTTATGCAGCGCAAAATATTTTTTTGTCTATACAATTAAAGGGAGCATTAATTATGCAAAAACCTAAAAACAATAAAAAATTTGCTTTGATTTGGCACTATTTAAAAAGCAATGTGCATTTTTTTATAATAGCTGCCACAACAGCAATGTTAAAGACGGCAACTAACGCAATTGTGCCGCAAATTATGCTTATAACGGTAGATTCCGTTGTGGGCAGGGAGCCGTTTAGTCTGCCGCAATCGGTGGTTAACTTTTTTGCGCTGGACACAATTAATGTTACACAGGGTGTAATAATAGCAAGTGTGCTAATATTAATTGTAACGGTAATAGCATGTCTTTTTGATTATGTAAGCAGAATGAGCACGGCAAAGTGTTCAGAGGGCTTTATAAAAAGCATGAGAGACGAGCTATACAGCCACATACAAAGGCTGCCGTTTTCGTGGCATACAGACAACTCAACAGGCGACATAATACAGAGGTGTACGTCTGATGTAACAGTTATATTAAACTTTGTTACAGGGCAACTTTTAACGGTTATAGGCACGTTTTTCTTGCTTATAATCTATTTTGTCATTATGTTTTCAATTAGTATTCCAATGTCTATAACCGCATTTGCATTTTTGCCTGTTATGGTTATGTACAGCGTTTTTTTCTACTCGCGCATCGGCAAACGCTTTTTGGCTGCAGACGAGGCAGAGGGCGAGTTAATGACACAGGTGCAGGAAAACTTAACAGGCGTGCGAGTAGTAAAGGCATTTGGAAGAGAAAAGCACGAGACAGAGCAATTTGATTCTAAAAATGATAAGTGGGCAGACCACTGGATACACCTTGGCAGACTCACGAGCGTCTACTGGGCAACAGGTGACCTAATAACGGGGTTTCAGGTGCTCTCGGTGCTTGTTATGGGCGTATATCAATCGGTGGGCGGCAATATCTCGGTTGGCCAGCTAATTGCCTTTATGAGCTACAATGCGGTTATGCTGTGGCCCGTAAGGGGGCTTGGGCGTGTGCTGTCGGAGATGAGCAAGGCAGGCGTGTCTATAGACCGTGTGCAGTATATATTAAATGCAAAAGAGGAGAAGAGCGCAAGCGATGCCACAAGGCCCGACATGACAGGCGACATAGAGTTTAACAATGTTACATTTAGGTATAAAGATGACCTATTGCCAGTGCTTAAGAACGTTAGCTTTAAAGTGCCAAAGGGTAAGACATTTGCCATTTTAGGCGGTACGGGCAGCGGCAAAAGCACAATGATGCATCTTTTAGACAAGCTTTACTCATTGCCAAAAGACAGCGGAAGCATTAAAATTAGCGGCGTGGACATAGACAAAATTGAGCTGTCGTGGCTGCGCACAAATGTAGGCATTGTACTGCAAGAGCCGTTTTTGTTTTCAATGACGATAGAGGAGAACATAAAGGCCACAAATAAAAATGCAAGCACAGACGAAGTGCGCAAAGTTGCAAAAATTGCTTGCGTAGACGATGACATAATAAATATGGCAAAAGGCTACGAAACCGTAGTAGGAGAAAAGGGCGTTACGCTGTCGGGTGGGCAAAAACAGCGTGTTGCAATAGCCCGTATGCTGTTGCAAAAGGCGCCTATAAAAATATTCGACGACTCGCTTTCGGCAGTGGACGCTGAGACGGACGCAAAAATACGTGATGAGCTTGCAAAAAATGAGGATAACAGCACTGTTATATTAATATCTCACCGCATAACGACACTTATGAAGGCAGACTGCATATTAGTGCTTGAAAACGGTGAAGTGGCACAGCAGGGCACGCACGAGGAGCTTGTTAATAAAGACGGAATTTACAAGCGCATTTACGATATACAAATGCGAAGCGAGGACAGGGACTTTTTACAAGAGAGCGCAGGTGATAATTAATGGCCTTTGAAGAGAGAGAGTACGCCAGTGAATTTGACATAAAAGTATGGAAGAGAATGGTGCCGTTTATAAAGCCATACAAAAAACTATTTATAAAAATAATTTTTTTTATAGCGCTTTGTGCAATAGTGGACATTAGCTTTCCGCTTTTTCAAAGCTATGCAATAAACAACTTTTTGGCAGCGGGCTCTGTAGACGGTGTATGGCTGTTTGCACTGCTGTATGGCGTTGTAATTGCTTTGCAATCTGTTTTTGTTGTTGTTTTTACACGGGGCGCAATGAGCATGGAGATGTGGCTTGGTAGAGACATGAAAAAAGCGGTGTTTCATCACCTGCAATCATTGTCGCTATCGTTTTACAACGTAACTCCCGTGGGGTATATACTAACACGTGTTATGAGCGATACTACAAGGATAGCAACGCTTATAACATGGTCGCTACCGGACTTGATTTGGGCAGTGCTTTACATACTGGGTGTTTTTATTGCAATGTTTATACTAAACCCAAGCCTTGCACTTATAATTATTATTGTAATGCCTGCAATAGCAATAATAACATGGTATTTTCAAAACAAAATATTGCACTGGAACCGGCAGATAAGAAAAAACAACTCCAAAATAACAAGTGCGTTTAACGAGGGTATAATGGGCGCTAAAACGTCTAAAACGCTTGTTATTGAGGATGAGAACTTTGACGAGTTTGAACGTGTGACAACTAAAATGCAAAAGTCGGGCATAAAGGCGGCGCAGCTGTCTGCAATATACATACCGCTTGTTGTGTTTGTTAGCTCGGTGCTGCTAGCCGTTGTGCTTGCAAGGGGCGGCTACCTTGTGCACGAGGATTTACTGCTGCTTGGCACATTGTCGGCGTTTACGTCTTATGCGCTTGTAATATTACAGCCTGTGCAAAACATGGCGCGCATTTTGGCAGATATTATTTCAATGCAGGCGAATATTGAGCGCATATGTAGCCTTATAGACGAGGTGCCCCTAATAGTTGACTCGAGAGAAGTTATTGCGGAGTACGGCGACGCCTTTAACCCTAAAAAAGAGAATTGGCCTGAAATAAAAGGCGATATAACGTTTGAAAACGTTACGTTTATGTACCATGACGGCAAGGAGAATGTGCTTGAAAACTTTAATTTGCACGTGCCGGCAGGCACAACTGTTGCAATAGTGGGCGAGACAGGCGCAGGCAAAAGCACGCTTGTAAACTTGGCCTGTAGGTTTTTTGAGCCGACTTCAGGGCGCATACTTATTGACGGCGTAGATTACAAAAAGCGCAGCCAACTTTGGCTTCACAGCAACATAGGTTACGTATTACAAAGTCCGCATCTTTTTTCGGGCACTGTGTACGACAATATTAAGTACGGCAGGCTAAATGCCACACATGATGAGGTTGTACAGGCGGCAAAAGCCGTGAGCGCCGACGTGGTTGTAGATAAGCTGGAAGACGGATACGACAGCAAAGTTGGAGAGGGCGGAGACCACCTCTCAACAGGTGAAAAACAGCTTGTGTCTTTTGCGCGCGCAGTGCTTGCAGACCCACGTATTTTTGTGCTCGACGAGGCGACTTCGTCGATTGACACAGAGACAGAGCAGCTAATTCAGGCGGCAATTTCGCACCTGTTAAAGGGACGCACATCGTTTTTAATAGCTCACAGGCTGTCTACAATACGCCATGCAGACATGATACTTGTAGTAAAAGACGGGCACATTGTTGACAAGGGCACGCACAGCGAACTGCTAAATAAAAAGGGCTATTACTACACATTGTACAAAAAGCAATTTGAAAAAGAGAGCAGTATGAATGTGCTTGATAATTGATGTGATAGAGAGAGGAGGTGCCTGAAAAATGTTTAAATATGAAGTGTTTGACAGTAGCCTTTTAGGCGAGATTAAAGAGATATATAGTGATTCTAATTGGAAGGCGTACTTAAAAGATGACGATAAGCTTATAAGGGCGTTTGATAACTCGCTACATGTTTTAGGCGCTTTTGATGGCGGAAAGCTTGTTGGCTTTATTAGGTGCGTGGGCGACGGCGAGCATATTTTGGTTGTACAAGATTTAATAGTGCTGTCGGAGTATCAAAAAAAAGGCATAGGTACGCATTTGTTTAAAACATGCTGGGATAAATATAAAGATGTTAGGATGTTCCAAGTAGTTACAGACATTGAGGATAAAGTGGATAATCATTTTTATCAGTCTTTTAACATGAAAAAATTGAACGAGGGGCATATGGTTTCGTATTTTAGATAATTTATTAGCACAGTGTCGGCACAAGTGTAAAGATGGACGGCCTAGCGGTTTTTTTGCCGCTGTGACGTTGTAAAAATTTGCGTTTCATCAACAGATGTTATGTCCTGCTCTCTTTCAGAGCAAGAGTGAGCGCAAAATTTATTCGAGGTGCTCGTGCCAACACTGTACAGTACAGCGGCTTAAAACAAATAAAGGCTGTGGTAAAATGCTTTTGCATCTACCACAGCCTTTTAATATTAAATTTTAAGCTTGTGCCAAGTAAAAATTACTCGCTCCAGTTTAGCACGTTTTTTGGCACGCCCATTTTTTTGCACTGTTTTATCACTGCCTGTTTTTCAACCTCGTTGCCTATTGTGTATTGCAGCACCTTTTTGCTAAATACAATTACCTTTATGTTGTCCTTGTATTTCATGTCGCAGTACCAGTCCTCCGCCATGCATTTAGACAGCCTTTTTGGAAATGTTACATCGGCAGTTGCAAAGTGTATGGCAGTCCAAAACCTTGGGGTGTCCCCGGTGTCCCAAATTTCAACATTTTCTATTTGCAATCCATCAATAATATTTTCGTCGGTAATGCACTCTTTTATTAAAACGCCTTTTAACATAATTGCTATCCCTCCGTTTTTAGTATTTCTATAAATTGTCTTGCAACCCTTGGGCTGCGTCCGCCATTGCGCAAAGCAAAGGCCTCGGCTTTTTTAATTAGTTCTTCGCTATTAATATCTATGCCGTATAGCTCCGCAAGATGACGCACAATTGTCTCGAAAATCTCTTTGTCGGGGCGGCTGAAAGTAATCTTAAGGCCAAAGCGGTCAGACAAGCTCATTATCTCTTGCAGTGTATCGCTTAAATGCACGTCGTCGCCGTCCCTTTGTGTAAAGCTCTCTTTTACAAGGTGGCGCCTATTAGAGGTTGCATAAACGGCTATGTTTTTGCTGCGGCCTGTAACGCTGCCCTCTAGTATAGCCTTTAGTGCGGCAAAGTCGTCATCGTTAGACGAAAAACTTAAATCGTCAATAAAAATTATAAATTTGAGCGGGTTTGTACTGAGCGTATCTATGATTGAAGGCAGCTCGTAAAGACCGTTCTTTTTTATCTCCACCAGGCGCAAACCGTGGGTAAAAAACTCGTTTGCAACGGCCTTTACTGTAGTGCTTTTGCCTGTGCCGGCATCGCCGTGCAAAAGTATATTTGCCGCAGGTAGGTTTGCAATAAGGGCCTTTGTGTTCTCGTAAACTGTGTTTCTCTCACGCTCGTATGCGCATAAGGTGTTGGCCTTTTGGCTGTCTGGGCACTTTACCGGTATTAACTTGCCGTCTTTTACGGTAAATACATTATACTTTGCAAAAATACCATACCCTACTTTTTGTAAATTATTTAACCTGTCGGTGTAAATAGCGTCAAAATCATGCTCCCGGGTGGACCATTTCACAAGCCAGCCGTAATAATTAAGGCTGTTTTTTACATGCGTGCCGTCAAATAATGATATCTCTTTTAGTATTTCGAGTTCGCTCTTCAGGCATATGTTGAGCATGCTCATGTTTTTTGATTTGTCACAGTAATTTTTAACATATATGTTCTCATCATCAAGCACTGCATTAAGCAGATAATCGCTAAAATTATCGGTGTGTAAAAAAAGTGCATTCGCAAACTCGCTTAGGCAGTTTACTGCGTTTGCAGTGTCGGTTTTATCGCAAGCTAAAAGAGTGGTTAGTTTTTTTATAACACGATTTTGTAAAATGTTGCGGAATATAACAAGGCTGTTTAGCTTTAATAATAGTTTTTGCTCGCAATCCATAAAAAACTCCTTTCGTGCATTGGGGTAAATCTCTATTTAAATTATACAACTTAATGACAAAATTCGCAATATTTGCTTGTTAAAACATAGCACAAGTGGTAAACTATATAGTAAGGCTAAATTTAGGGGGTACATAAATTGCTAACTCTTGACAAAATATACAGTGCTGCGTTTGTGCTTAAAGACACAATACGCAAGACGGACTTGATAAAATCGCCGGGCATAGCAAACAGCGGCGAAATATACTTAAAAACAGAAAATTTACAGGTGACGGGCAGTTTTAAGGTGCGTGGTGCATTTTATAAAATGAGCACGCTCTCTGAACAGGAAAAGGGAAAAGGCGTAATTGCAAGTAGTGCGGGTAACCATGCACAGGGCGTGGCACTTGCGGCGCAGTATAATAATATAGAAAGCGTTATTTGCATGCCCGACGGCGCACCGATAAGCAAGGTAGAGGCAACTAAGGCGTACGGTGCAAAAGTATGTCTTGTAAAAGGTGCATACGACGATGCATATACTTATGCGCTTAATTTGCAAAAAGAAAAAGGATATACTTTTTTACACCCGTTTGACGACCCGGATGTGATAGCCGGTCAGGGCACAATAGGCCTTGAGATACTAGAACAACTGCCCGATGTAGACGTTGTTTTTGTGCCCGTAGGCGGCGGTGGGCTTATAAGCGGTGTGGCATATGCAATAAAAAAATTGCGCCCTACGTGCAAAGTTTACGGCGTGCAAGCGGCAGGCGCCGCAAGCATGGCAGACTCTGTGCGCTGCAAAGAGCATACAATGCTTGAGAGCGTTTCTACATTTGCGGACGGAATTGCGGTTAAACGCCCGGGCGATTTAACGTATGAGCTTGTTAAAAAATATGTGGACGGTATGGTAACGGTGACAGACGACGAAATTGCGTCCGCTGTGCTTGCGCTTATGGAAAAACAAAAGCTAGTTGCAGAGGGCGCTGGCGCTGTTGCGGTTGCGGCGGCAATGTACAACAAGGCTAATACCGAGGGTAAAAAGACAGTGTGCGTCGTGAGCGGCGGCAATATTGACGTAAATATTTTAAGTAGAGTTATTACAAGAGGCTTAATTATGGGTGGGCGCAGCACAACGCTTACTTTTGAGCTTGAGGACAAACCCGGCCAGCTGCTTGGCGTTAGCGAGATAATAAGCAAGTGCGGCGGCAACGTTATAAGTGTGCATCATAATCAGAGCGATACAAATATGGCGATAACAAGCTGTATTTTGCGAGTTGGCATGGAGACTAGAGACCATGAGCAGGTTGAAGAAATAAAAAGAGCGCTTGTAGAAGCGGGCTTTGTACTTGTGGGCGGTTGAGGAGCATTTAACTAAATTTACATTTTAAAGCGTTAACAGCAACAGTTTTGCAAGGGAGGAAAAATATATAATATGTTTACAGAACTACCGGGATTTACATTTTTAGCTAGCGGAAACGTATTTAGTGCAGAGCACAAGGGTATGCGATACCGCTTGTGCAAAGTAGAAGTTGGTGAAAAAGAATATGCAGTACAGGCATGTGTATGGCCGTCTCCCTGGTGCTTTGACAAGACGCAAGAGGAAAATAAGACGTTTGAAACTTTTGAGCTGAGCGAGGGCGCATTGCCGCTAATAAAAGCGTGGTTAAATGAGCAGTTTGAGAAAAACGGCGAAGTTTGGAGCAAGGCAGATACAGGCAAACTTTACTAGTTAGCTGTGCTTGTTGTTAAGTTTTGATGCGATAAATGGCATTAATTATTATAAAAAGCTGTGCGGAATATGAATATCCACGCATAAGTAAATTTTTTGGCATTAGCAGGGTTTGCAGGTGTGTGCAGGTCTGCGCTGTTGGCCTTAATTGGTTTGGAGTTTTATTTTTATTGCGTTATGCTTTGCTGAGAGTTATTTATATTAGATGAGGAGTGATGTTATGGAAATACTTAAACCCCAAAAAAAACTTTTTCAAGAATATTTTAATGCGTGTAAAGAATCACATGAAAACAATATTAGGGAATGGATGCCATTTCAATTAGACCATTATGAGGTTTGGAAAGAGCATATATTACAGGCATACGATAACTATGAAAAAGGAGTAGACATTCCTGAAGGTTTTCCAAGAACATATACATATTGGTGTGTAGAAAAAGATGTCTTTATTGGAGAGATACAAATACGTCCATTTTTAAATAAGCAAGAAGCTCAAATTTGTGGGCATGTTGCTTATGCTGTTCGTTATTCACAATGGAAAAAGGGCTATGGAACAAGATTATTAAGTGCTGCCATATCAAAACTTCGTGAATTTGGTATTTCAGACATTTATGTAGCTTGCCATACAACTAATACACCTTCAATAAGGGTTATTGAGAAAAATGGAGGGGTTTTTCTTAAGTCAATAATTGATGAAAAAGGTATTAAACAAAACATCTATATTATAAATTGGCATGTGCGTAGCACCGCCATAAAATAAGTTATAAATAATCCTGCGGATTATTTATATAATAGTGAGGAAGTCAATAGATGGGAATTGTTGCACATACAATGGAGTATAAAGGTGAAAAGATTCAATCTGAATTGAATCTTACGAACTATAAACAAGAAGAGTATAATGAATATAAACGAATTTATGAAGAGTGTTTTTTTGATATGCGTACTGCTTTAGAACTTTATCCAGTCAATTGCTGCGATAACAATGAAACGCTGTTAGAAAAAGCAAGTGGCATTTTTATAATGAAAATTCATGGAGAATTAATAGGTTCTGTTGCTATTTATGGCAATGAAATAGATGACCTCATTGTAGCAAAAGAGTATCAAAATAAAGGTTATGGAAAAAATTTATTGTTATTTGCAATTGCTAAAATGCAAGCAACAAACATAGCGCCTATAATACTTCATGTTGCTGATTGGAATCAAACTGCTATCAGTTTGTACTTAAATAATGGCTTTTCAATTGTCAAAACCGAAACATTTAACTTCGAAAAATGAGCAAAGTTAACATAACCTTTGCATATTTGCTTAAACGAAACAGACACTACATCGTTGTAGTGTCTGTTTAATTCTTCGTAAGTATCTTTATTTAAGCGGTGCTTTTTTATGTAATTAAAGATTATATATTTTTTTAGGTGCGTTCGGATTATATCGACTTGGCTAACCTAAATACCCATAGGGTAAAACTTCGCTTACTTCAACTATGCCGTCGCGCATGAACATGGCGGTGTTGCAATGTAATACATAGCCGCAACCGCTGTCTGCCATCCAGTGCTCGGGCTCATATTTCGGCATTGCCCTTTGCGCAAGCATACTCATAATTACGCCGCCATGTGT
>CAYJBO010000059.1:0-15632 GCA_964368295.1 uncultured Bacteroides sp. | reverse complement strand
TCACCGCAATCGAGGCAGGTGTACGAGGCGCTGACGTGTAAGCCGCAGACAATAACTGCGCTGTGCGAAGCGACAAATCTGCCAATATCTAACGTTATAGTAGCACTTACCGAGCTTGAAATCGCTGGAGTGGTAAGCCAAATGGCAGGGCGCCAGTTTATGCTTAATGTATAATAATTGATTATAACAATACGTAAATAAAATGTTTTAGTTTAAATACCTTTTATCGTATTATTTATTTTATCAGCACAACTAAAAAAGGAGTAATTCTATGTCAAAATTAGTTATAGTGGAGTCGCCGGCAAAGGCTAAAACCATACGCAAGTATCTTGGAGATGGCTTTGAGGTAACTGCGTCTATGGGGCATATTAGAGACTTGCCCGCGAGCCAGCTTGGCATTGACGTGGACAAAAATTACACGCCTAAATATATAAATATAAGGGGCAAAGATAAGATTATCAAAGAGCTTAAATCGCTTGCTAAAAAGAGCGACGAAATCTTTTTGGCAACTGACCCTGACCGTGAGGGTGAGGCGATTAGTTGGCATCTTGCAACTTTGCTTGGCCTTAAGGTAGAAGAAAAAAACCGTGTAACATTTGGCGAGATAACAAAAAAAGGCGTTACACAGGGTATGAGCAACCCACGCACAATTGACATAGATCTATTTAACGCACAGCAGGCAAGGCGTATATTAGACAGGCTTGTGGGCTATAAATTATCGCCGTTTTTATGGCGTAAAGTGCGCCTTGGGCTGTCTGCAGGGCGTGTGCAAAGTGTTGCCGTTAGGCTAATTGTAGACAGAGAAAAAGAGATAGAGGCGTTTAACCCTGATGAGTATTGGAACTTGGATGCAATGCTCAGCCCACCGACAGGCAGTAAAAAATTTTCGGCAAGGCTTGCTGCCTCGCAAGACGGCAAAAAGCTTGTTGTAACAAACGAAAAGCAGGCAAGGGAGATTGAAGACAGCCTTAAAGACACAGATTATAAGGTCTCTAAGATTAAAAATTCAAAGCGCAAATTACAGCCGTCGCCACCTTTTATAACCTCTACTTTACAGCAGGAAGCAAGCCGTAGGTTCGGCTTTACGGCCACGCGCACAATGCGTGCCGCCCAAACTTTGTACGAGGGTGTTGACGTTGCGGGCATGGGAACAATGGGTCTTATCACATATATGAGAACCGACAGCCTGCGCATAGCAGCCGAGGCGGCAGATGCGGCAAAAGAGTATATTACAAACACGTTTGGCACACAGTATGCGTGCGAAAAACAGCGCACTTATTCAAGAAAAAGCGCAACAGCCGCACAGGACGCCCACGAGGCAATACGCCCAACCGACCCGCTAATTACGCCGCAAGACGTTGAGAAAACTGTTTCGGGCGATGTTGCAAAGCTTTACAGACTAATTTGGAGCCGCTTTATAGCAAGCCAAATGGGCGATTGTCTACAAGACACTGTGTCGGTTGACATAACAGCGTCTGACTATATATTTAAAGCGTCGGGCTATATTGTTACTTTTGAGGGCTTTACGGCACTTTACGAGGACAGCAAAGACGAAAAAGAAAAGAAAGAGACGTCTTTGCCAAAGCTTACAGAGGGGGACGTGCTTAAGCTGCACGAGCTCACTGCTGAGCAAAAATTTACACAGCCGCCGCCACGATACACCGAGGCGTCACTCATAAAAGCGCTTGAGGAAAACGGCATAGGTCGACCCTCTACTTATGCGCCTATTATTAAGACAATTATTGACAGGGATTACGTTGAGCGTGACAAGAAAAAACTTGCCCCGACACTTTTGGGCAGGACTATAAACGAGCTCATGTTAGAGCAGTTTCCCACGGTTGTAGATGTAAAATTTTCGGCTCAGATGGAAAAAAACCTGGATACTATTGAATCCGGCTCTGCCGAATGGGAAAATGTAATCGATGAATTTTACCAAAAATTTGCCAAGACGCTCGAGACTGCCGAAGAGAACATGAAGGACAAGCGTATTAAAGTTCCTGATGAGGTGACAGAAGAAATATGCGAGCTGTGCGGCAAAAACATGGTAATTAAAAGCGGAAAATTCGGCAAATTTTTGGGTTGCCCTGGTTTCCCGGATTGCAAAAACACAAAGCCGCTTGTCAAAACATCGCCCGGCATATGTCCAAAATGCGGCGGTAAAATATATATTAGGCAGTCAAAACGTGGGCGTGTTTACTACGGATGCGAGAAAAACCCTACTTGTGACTTTATGTCTTGGAACGAGCCGGTTGCAGACGTGTGCGAAAAATGCGGAAGCACACTGTTTAAAAAAGGCGGTAAAAATGGCATACTCCTGTGCGAAAAAGAGGGATGCGGCCACTCAAAACCAGCCGACGGAGCATCAAAAGAAGAGTAAAAATATCCACTTTTTTAAAACAACATGTTGCGTATGCTGTGCAATAATATAACGTTGGCACGGCAGAGTTAAGGCATCATAAGAAAGGGCAAAATATGCGCGAAATTCGCATTATCGGTGCGGGCCTTGCAGGCTGTGAGGCGGCACTTTATATTGCAAACAGCGGCTTTAAGGTTAAGCTTTTTGAGCAAAAGCCAAACAATATGTCGCCGGCACATAAAAAAACAGACTTTGCAGAGCTTGTGTGCTCTAACTCTTTTAAGTCAGAGCGCTTTGACTCCGCGGCCGGCTTGTTAAAGGCGGAGATGGAGCTTTTGGGATCTTCACTGCTGCCCATTGCAAAGCAAAATAGGGTTGCGGCCGGCGGTGCGCTTGCCGTCGACAGAGATAAGTTTGCGCTCGCGGTTACAAACGCTGTAAATGCACATCAAAACATAACAGTATATCATCAAGAAGTGTGCAAAATTGACGAGGACGATGCAATTACAATAGTTGCATCGGGTCCGCTTACTAGCGGCAAATTAGCCGAGGAAATACACCGCCTTACGGGTGAGAACCGCCTTGCTTTTTACGACGCCGCAGCGCCTATTATAACGGCGGATAGTCTTGATATGGACGAGGTTTTTGCCGCAAGCAGGTATGGCAAGGGCGATGCAGATTACATAAACTGCCCATTTGATAAAGCGGGCTATGAAGATTTCTGCGCAGAGCTATCAGCGGCACAGCAGGCAGATTTGCACGAGTTTGACAAGGCGAAAGACGGTGAAAAGTCGGGCTTTACAGTGTACGAAGGCTGCATGCCTATAGAGGTAATGGCAAAGAGAGGCGCGGACACAATGAGGTTTGGGCCGCTTCGACCCGTGGGTTTAACAAACCCTAAAACAGGGCATAGGCCATGGGCTAACGTACAGCTGAGGATAGAAAACGAGGCAAGGACACTTTATAATATTGTGGGCTTTCAAACAAACTTAAAATTTGCCGAGCAAAAAAGAGTTTTTAGCATGATACCGGGCCTTAAAAATGCAGAGTTTGTAAGATACGGTGTGATGCACCGCAATACTTTTTTAAACAGCCCTGTCCTTTTAAATAAAAGCCTGTGTTTAAAGCAGCATAGTAGCGTTTATTTTGCAGGCCAAATAACAGGCTTTGAGGGCTATATGGAAAGTGCGGCATCGGGTTTAATAGCGGCAATAAATGTGGTTGCGCTATTAAAGCAAGAACCTCTGCCGGAGTTCCCACAGACAACTATGTGCGGCGCACTGCTGTCGCATGTTACAAGCAGTAATAAAGACTTCCAACCGATGGGCGCAAACATGGGCATATTGCCGCCGCTGGAAGAGCACGTCAGGGATAAGCGCTTGCGGTACGAGCAAATTGCAACACGGTCAATAGAAGATTTAAAGGCGAGCTTGGATATATAAAATCAATTAATAAGCGTAAAAAATAAAAAAATATTATAAAAAATAATGCCGCAAAACGGCACGACGGGAGATTTTTATGAGAATAGTATTTGACGCAATGGGTGGAGACAACGCACCGGTTGAAATTTTAAAAGGCGCAGTTATGGCAAAGCAAGAGTACGGCGTAGAGCTTATAGCCGTTGGCGACGAGCAGGTTATAAAACGTGCTGCTAGCGAAAACAATATTGACCTTGCGGGCGTGGAAATTGTGCACACAACACAAACTATTGAGATGTGTGACGACCCTGCATCTGCAATCCGCACTAAAAAAGATTCGTCTATTGTTGTGGCACTAAAAATACTAGCAGACAAAAAAGCAGACGCATTCGTTTCGGCCGGCTCTACAGGCGCAGTGCTTGCAGGCGCTGTTTTTATAGTTAAAAGGTTAAAGGGCATTAAAAGGCCTGCCATCACCGTCACACTACCTGGCTCTAAAGGTCCGTTTGTACTGTTGGATTCAGGCGCAAATGCCGAGTGCCGTCCGGAGATGATTAATGCATTTGCCATTATGGGCAGCGTGTATGCACAAAAAGTATTGATGTGTGAAAACCCGACAGTTGGCCTTGCAAATAACGGCGCAGAGGAGTCTAAGGGCACGCCAACTTACGTAGAGGCGCATAAACTTTTAAAACAAAACAGCAGCATCAACTTTATAGGCAACGTTGAGGCAAGAGACATACCAACAGGCGAGACGGACGTAATAGTTTGTGATGGCTTTGTAGGCAATATTATATTAAAGCTAACCGAAGGCGTTGCAAAAATGCTATTTAAAGAAGTAAAAGGCCTGTTTATGCGCAACGCTTTGTCAAAGCTTGGCTATTTGCTGGTAAAAGGCGGCATGAAAGATTTTAAAAAGAAAATGGATGCAGACGAGTACGGCGGAGCACTTATTTTAGGTGCTAGCAAGCCTGTAATCAAAGCTCATGGCTCGTCTAATGCCAAGGCATTTAAAAATGCAATAAGGCAGGCTAAATTTTGTGTAGAAAACAAAGTTGTAGAGGGAATAAGCGAAAAACTGGCAGCTATATCAAAAGATGAAAACGGTGAGAAAAGTGACGCGTGAACTGGAGCAAAACATAGGTTATACATTTAAGGATAAAAAGCTTTTAAACACTGCGCTTACGCATACTTCTTTTGCTAACGAGAGTAAATCTGCTGTTAAGCATAACGAGCGGCTTGAATTTTTAGGCGATGCTGTGTTACAAATTATTGCGGCAGATTATCTTTTTACAAGCAAAAATGTGTCAGAGGGCGAGCTGACACGCATGAGGGCAAGCCTTGTGTGTGAGGGTGCGCTGTTTAAGTTTTCGCAAAAAATATCGCTTGGCAAGTTTATGCAGCTTGGCAAGGGCGAAGAGGCCAGCGGTGGCAGACAGCGCCCGAGCATAATGGCAGACGCCTTTGAGGCGCTAATTGCTGCAATTTACCTTGATGGTGGTATAGAGGCGGCGCGTGAGTTTGTGCAGCCGTTTTTAAAAGCTGCAATGAAAAGCACTTTTAAAGACGACGATTATAAGACTAAATTGCAAGAGATAATACAGCAAAACCGCACAGAGCGCCTTAGCTATGAAGTGAAAGACGAGAGCGGCCCTGACCACAATAAGCATTTTGTGGTAGAGGTGTATTTAAACTCTAACTGCATTGGCACGGGCGAGGGCAACAGCAAAAAAACGGCAGAGCAAGCTGCCGCAAAAGAGGCGCTTTCGCTTATGGGCTTTTAATTTTACACTGCTAAAAAGTTGCACTACAAAAAAACTGTGTTTTTGTAGTGCACGCATGTCGGTGCATTTATTTAAGGCATATTATATTTTGAAATCAGACGTATATCGGCGTATTTTGCAAAAATATGCTGTGCGTAAACTACACTGGAGTGTGAGACAATGTTACTTACTGCCCTAGAAATTCAAGGGTTTAAATCTTTTCCCGACAAGACAAAGGTAACCATAGGCAAGGGCATAACTGCCATTGTTGGGCCTAATGGAAGCGGTAAAAGTAATATTTCCGACGCTGTGCGCTGGGTAATGGGCGAGACGAGCGCAAAACAACTGCGTGGCGGCGGCAAGATGGAAAATGTTATATTTGGCGGCACTCAATTGCGCGGTGCAATGGGCTATGCAATGGTTAATTTGCACGTTGACAACAGCGATAAAAGGCTGGAGGTTGACAGCGATACCGTTGTAATTGGGCGCAAGTACTACAGAAGCGGAGACAGCGAATACTCAATAAACGGCCAGCATGTAAGGCTTAAAGATATATACGAAATGCTGCTTGATACGGGCCTAGGAAGAGACGGATACTCCGTTATAGGCCAGGGGCGTATAGCAGAGATTGTTGGCGCAAAATCAGCGGATAGACGTGAAATTTTTGAGGAAGCCTCGGGTATATCTAAATTTAGGTATCGCAAAAACGAGGCGGAGCGCCGCCTTAACACTGCAGAGGATAATTTAGTGCGCCTGCGCGATATTTTAACGGAGCTTGAGCAACGTGTTGGCCCGCTTGAGCGCGAGAGCAGAAAAGCAAAAATGTTTATTGAGCTTGCAGAGCAGAAAAAAGGCCTTGAGGTTACACTTTGGGTAGACACCGCCGAAAGGGCAAAAGAGACACTGCGTGAGCTCCTTCGCAAAGCGGAAATAGCACAGGCGGACTATGATGCAATAGAGAAAAAAATTAGCGAGTGTGACACACAGACGCAAGTGCTATGGGAAGAGCAAGAGCGCTGCATAGTCGAGTCAAATCGCCTTCAAAACGAGATAACAAGCGTAAACGAGAGCATTGCAGGTGCGGACACTCGCATTGCTGTTTTGCGCAATAATATTTTGCACAACGAAGAAGCCGTGCGAAATATGACAAGCGAAAAGAAAGACAGAGAAACATTTAAACTTAGCATACAAAGCGATATTGAGCAGCAACAGGAACTGATTAAAAAGAGCGAGCAGAATATATTGGTGCTTGAGCAGTCGGCACAAGAGCTGACGCAAATGCTTACAAAATTACAGAGCGAAAACGTAAAAAGCGGCGAGCGCAGGGGCGCAATAACACAGGCGCTTGCGCAGATGACGACAGAGATAACAGAGCTTAAAGTTAGCGAGGCCGCAAGCACAGGCGCCGTTGAAACAGCAAAGCAAAGGCTGGAAACAGTAGAGGCTGACGGGCTTAGCAACAACGAAATTTTAAGCGGATTAACGCAAGAAAAAGCCGATACTGACGACTTTTTAAATGCGACAGAGGAAAGCTTAACTAGGCTTGAAAACATAAAAAACGGGATATCTTTAAAATTGCAAGCAAGGCAAAAAACGTTGGAGGACTCGCAACAAAACGAGCAAAATACAAAGCGCGAAATTGATAATTGTGAACACCGCATACAGGTTTTAAAAGACTTGCAGCAGAGCATGCAAGGCTACCAAGACAGCGTAAAAACGGTTATGAATGCATATAAAAACAAAAGGCTGAAAGGCATTTTAGGCCCTGTTGCGAGTGTCCTATCCGTAAAACCGGGGTACGAAGTGGCTGTGGAAACAGCGCTTGGCTTTGCGTTGCAAAATATTATTGTTGAGAACGAATCGGCAGCTAAGGCTGCCATGAGCATGCTCAAATCTGAGCGTGCTGGACGTGCCACATTTTTGCCCCTCGACACAATGCGCCCATCTTACTTTGATAAAAAGCTACAGGGCAGTGCCGTACAGGCTAGCTCCCTTGTGCAGTTTGATGAAAAATATAAAACTATTGTGTCTAACTTGCTGGGCAGAGTTGTTGTTGTGGATGATATAAACGAAGCGAGCGCTGTTGCAAAGTCGCTTGATTATAAAAATAGAATTGTCACAAAGGACGGCCAGATTATTAATGCGGGCGGTTCTTTTACAGGCGGTAGCGTTTCAAAAACTAGTGGTGTATTTACAAGGCGGCAAGAGATTGACGAGCTGACACAAAAGGCATCTGCATTAAACAAAAAGCTTAACGAAATAATGGCCGAAACTGATGAGGTTAAGGCAGAGGTGGATGCGCTATCGGCACAAGTTGTTGCAACAGATAGTGAAATAATAACGGCCGGTGGCGATAAAATACGCTGTGAGACAGAGCTCTCAAGGCTTGATATGTCTATTGCGCAAGCGCAAAGCACCAAAAAAATGTTAGATGAAGAAAGAGCTGTGTTAAACGAGCGTGTGCTTATTGAGGATGAGAATGCTCAAAAATGCGTGCTTAAATTACAGCTTTTAACACAGCAATGCCAAAGCATGGAGACAGAGCTCACATCAATAAGTGGTGATGACGACACTTTTGTAGACACAAGGGCAAGGCTGTCTGACGAGATATCGGAAGTGAAACTGAAAATATTGGCATCGCAAAAAGACATAGAAAACTACAGCAGCGCCATTGCCGCATTAAATGCGCGCACGGGTGATGACGACGAGAGAAACAAGCAGCTTGATGAGAGCATAGCCTCGATGCAAGAAAAGAACAAAGAATACGAGATGAGCATTGAAGAAATTGAGGGCTTGGCTGTTACTAGCAAAGAAAAAGTAGCAGAGATACGCAAAAAAATTGATGTGCTCAGTGAGACACGCATGCAAAAAGAGGGCGAGGCAAGAGTTAAAACACAGCATTCAAAACAGCTTGCCCAAGACAGAGAAGGCGTGTCTAGAGAGATTGCACGCCTAGTAGAGCAAAAGCAGACAAAAGATGCAGAGTACGAGCAGACACTGGCGAAGCTTTGGGAAGATTACGAGCTTACACCGAGCAGTGCGCAAGAAATGTGTGTTGAGTTTGAGAGCATAGCGGCCCTAAAGGCAGAAGTTATGCAGGTGCGTAATAAAATTAAAAATTTGGGCAATGTAAACCTTGGCGCCATAGAAGAATACGAGCAAGTAAGCCAGAGATACGAGTTTATGCGCGATCAAGTAAATGATGTAGAGCAGAGTAAAAAAGAGCTTTTAGAGCTTATTTCTACCCTGTCAGACGACATGCGTGCAATGTTTTTGCAGAGTTTTGCAAGCATTAACAACAATTTTCAGCACATATTTAAAGAGCTTTTTGGCGGTGGTTTTGCAAAGCTTTCTTTGGACGAGGGCGCAGACGTGCTTGAGAGCGGTATAAATATTGAAGTTGCGCCGCCGGGCAAAATTATTAAAAATTTGTCTTCGCTTTCGGGTGGAGAGCAAGCACTTGTCGCTATATCAATATATTTTGCAATACTTGCAGTTAACCCTGCGCCGTTTTGTGTGCTGGATGAGATTGAAGCGGCACTAGACGACGTAAACGTTACGCGATTTGCAAGATTTTTAAGACGTATTTCAGACAATACTCAGTTCATAGTAATTACACATAGGCGTGGTACAATGGAAGAGGCAGACGTTTTATACGGCGTTACAATGCAGGAGGACGGAGTGTCGAAACTGCTTAAGTTAGACGTAGAAAATGTCGATGTTTCATTAGTATCTTAATTTTTTAATTGGGGGATGTATATGAGCTTTTTTGAAAAACTCGGGGAGAGCTTAAAAAAGACGAGGGATAATATTTTTGGCAATTTAAGCGAGATGGTTAAGGCGAGCGAGATTACGGATGAGATGTACGAGGAACTTGAAGAGCAACTTATTTTGGCAGACACCGGTGCGGACATTGCCGTAAAACTTGTAGATGAGCTTTATGAGCACGTAAACAGTAATAATTTAAAGACGGGCGAGCAGGCTTTAGAAGCTTTAAAGCAGATAATTAAAAGCCACATGAAAACCGAAAAAGATATTGAAACAGACGGTAAACCGACAGTATTTTTAATAATTGGCGTAAATGGCGTAGGCAAAACTACTTCTATTGCAAAGCTTGCAAACTACTTTAAACAAAGCGGCAAAAGCGTGCTTTTGGCAGCGGGAGACACATTCCGTGCGGCGGCTTCTCAACAACTTTGCGTTTGGGCAGAGCGTGTTAATGTGCCCGTTGTAAGCCATGAGGAGGGCTCAGACCCATCGGCAGTTATATTTGATGCGGTAAAATCTGCAACCGCAAAGGGCACAGACATAGTTATTTGTGATACTGCCGGCAGGCTACACACCAAGAAAAACCTTATGGATGAGCTCGCTAAAATAAGCCGCGTTGTCAAAAAAGCAAACGAGAATGCAAGTGTTGAAACACTGCTTGTTTTGGACGCAATAACAGGGCAAAATGCTATAATTCAGGCGCAGAGCTTTATCGATGCCGCAAATGCGACAGGTATAATTTTAACTAAATTGGACGGCACTGCAAAGGGCGGCGCTGTAATAAGTGTTAAAGAAAAATTGGGCTTGCCGGTGCGTTTTGTAGGCGTTGGCGAGGGGCTTGAAGACTTAATGGTGTTTGATGCGGATGCGTTTGCAGATGCATTGTTTTTGCAGGAGGAAAGATGAGTAATATCCAATTTGTAGCAGCCACAAATAATGCAGGAAAAATGGCAGAAATACGCAGAATACTTGAAAAAATGGGCTGTGAGGTGCTGTCTCAGCGAGAGGCTGGCATAACGTTAGAGCCCGATGAAAACGGAGCAACATTTGCCGAAAACGCACTTATAAAAGCAAGAGAAATAGCAAAAATAGCAAAAAAGCCTGTAATAGCAGACGACAGCGGGCTGTGCGTGGATGCTCTTAATGGGGAGCCTGGCGTTTACTCTGCAAGATATTGCGGCACACATGGTGATGACGAGGCCAATAACGACAAGCTGTTGGCAGAGTTAAGCGACACACAAATGGACAAAAGGGGCGCAAAATTTGTAAGTTGTGTGTGTGTTTATATGCCGGATAAACTGTGCGCCGATGGGCGTGATGAAGAGGGGACAACTTATATTATTGCAAGGGGAGAGTGCCCCGGCCATATAGCCTTTGAGAGGGCGGGCACAAACGGTTTTGGGTACGATCCAATTTTTGTTCCGCAATTTGTGGGTTTGGGTGCAACAGGCCTGCAGTGTACAAAAAATGTTGATAATAGGACATATGCACAGCTTGAAGCGTATGAGAAAGATGCTATTAGCCACAGGGGCGCGGCGATGAGAGAGCTAGAAAAATTACTGCAAGAAATACAAAATTCATAACATATTTAAACAAAACAAGGGAGACTTAAATGCTTACAAGTAAACAAAGGGCAATATTACGCAAAGAGGCAAACACACTTACACCTGTCTTTCAAATAGGTAAGGACGGCATAGATGAAACACTGGCTAGCGGAGTTGCGCAGTGCCTTGAGGTGAGAGAGCTTATAAAGATAAAAGTGCTTGAGACATGCCCACTAACTGCAAAAGAGGCCGCTTTTGAGCTGGCAGAAACAACACAGAGTGAAAGCGTACAGGTTATAGGCGGCAAATTTGTGCTTTATAAACAAAAAGACAAAGAGAGCAAATACGCAGACCTAATTAAGCTGCGCAAATAAATAAGTATAGGTGCATAAGGGTGTTTTTTATTATACTGTAAATTTTGCGAACATTGCAAAAATAAAAGCGCATTGTAGTTGCGCTTTGCGCTATAGCCGGTATAACAAAATTAGAAACATGAGGGTTGAATGAAAAAATTATTGCTTTTTGGCGGTGCTTTTGACCCACCGCATAATGGGCACATGCTTTTACTAAAAAGTGCCATAGACACCGTTTGCCCGGACAAAGTAGTGGTGATGCCGACAGGCACACCGCCACATAAAAGTCCGAATATTGCAAAGGCAAATATCCGCCTTGAAATGTGCAGATGCTTTTTAGTTCTGTGCGATGATGTGGTGATTGACGATGAGGAAATAAAGAGAACAAGCAAGAGCTACACTGTTGATACGCTGGATTGTTTGGCGAAAAAATATGCTGACTACGAGATATATCTGTCGATAGGCAGTGATATGTTTTTGTCGTTTGAGCAATGGCATAAGTTTGAAGAGATATTAAAAAAGGCAAGCCTAGTTGTCCATTGCCGCACAGAGAGCGATGTTAAAAAAGTGGACGAGTTTGAGCGTAAGATGAAGACGTTTGGGGCGAAAATAATAAAAGTGCACGCTGAGATTAAAGAGGTTTCGTCGACACAGGTAAGGGCGGCAGTACAAAAAAGACAAAGTGTAAAGCACCTTGTGCCGGAATATGTGTGGCAGTGTATAGAGGCAAACAACCTTTATATGTAGGCGCATTTTGCAGTTAAAATCAAGGCGGCAACGCGACAAATTTTTTTTGTTAGGGCTGATTTGTGCCTTTATTTTTGCAATGTTTTTTTGTGCAATAGCGTGTGTGCCGGTTGCGGCTATCATTCGAAAGGACCTTATTTACATATGATATCAATAGAAGAGGCAAAGCGCATTGCTAAAAAAACTTTGTCTGAAAAAAGATATAACCACACCTTAAATGTTAAAAAGCTTGCTGTAAAGCTGGCAAAGATTTACGGGGTGGACGAGGACAAGGCTGCAATGGCCGCACTTTTGCACGACATCGTAAAGGAAAAACCAAAAGATAAATTATTGCAGATATGTTCGAAAAATGATATAATATTAGACAGCATTGTCAAAAGGCCTTATAAAATATGGCATTCGGTTGTAGCGGCAGTATATGTAAAAGAAAATTTTGGTGTTGAAGATGAGGAAATTTTAAACGCCATTGCTTGCCATACAACGGGCAGAAAAAACATGTCGGATCTCGATAAAATTATTTACCTTGCGGATATGGCGAGTGATGACAGGACTTACCCCGAGGCAGAAATACTGCGCAATATGATGGAAAAAGACTTAAACAAAGCTACGGCACGCGCCCTTGGAATGAGCATTTCGTTTTTAAAGCGAGAGGGTAAAGCTGTAGATGGCGAGACAATAGAGGCCTATGCCGAAATAAGAAAAAAATGTTATGGGGGCAGTGGTAATTGAATAGTGATAACAAACCAAGAAAAATAAATTTAACAAATGCAAAAGAAAAAGCCGCAACACAAATTATAGCTAAAATTAACAGCGAAAATGCTGTGCAAAATATTAATGGCGAGCAAAATAACGTGGCGGCGCCCAATAGAAGAGTAAATTACATACCTCAAGTGGAGCAGATGTTTCCACAGGAGGAGCAATATTTAAATAATGTACAGCAAGAGGCATTTCAAAACGCACAGGACTTTAATTTTGCGCCACAGCCTGTAGAAGAGCAGGCACAGCCATATGCGCAGCAGGACTTTAATTTTGCGCCACAGCCTGTAGAAGAGCAGGCACAGCCATATGCGCAGCAGGACTTTAATTTTGCGCCGCAGTTTGATGATGAAGTAATGCAGCCCTATGCACAGCAAGTGCAACAGGATTTTGCCCAAGAAGATTTATTTTTGAGCAGCGGTGTCGACGAGTTTTCGGCACAGCAAAGTGCACCGCCACAAGCGATGCAAAAAGAGGAGCTTCTAAAAGAGCTCCACACACCTCAGCCTAAAAAAGCAGTGAACAAAAGGCGTCGCAAAGGGGAAACCGACGGCTCATCAAATATTGATGCTGTCGCCAATAGAAAAAACCGAGGCGGAAAAAGCACGACGTATCGCCCTAAAAATAAAAGATTAGACATAGCTTTAAACTGTGTGGGCATATTGTGCTGTGTGTTTTTGGCAGTTTATACAGGTGTTCAGGCGTATGCCTCGTCAATTATAACAACGGGCGAAACGGGAATTATCTCTAAACAGTACAGCACACCGCCGGAATTTGCGTCGGATGAGATAAATATCTTAGTTGCCGGCATCGACTACACTGATGAGGATGGCCAGGGAAGAAACCCGATAGGCAACACAGACGTAATTATGTATGTGCGCTTTAATTTTGCCGATAATTCTATAAGGATGCTGCAAATACCGAGGGATACTTACGCAGGCACAGATGTTGCCAAAAAATATGGCAGTATTAACGAAGTTTACTATTACAGCGAGGACGAAAACAACAGGATGAACAGCCTTGCGCATGTACTTTACGACCAATATAAGCTGCCTGTCGACAGCTATGTTACCATTGATATGGACTCTCTAAGTGCACTGGTAGATCTGTTTGGCGGAGTGGAAGTATATGTTTCTGAGGACATGGAATTTGACAACTCTGAGCTAAAAGAGGGCACACACGTATTGATGGGCGATGAGGTTGAGTTTTTTGTCAGATACAGAGGTTTTACAACCGCCGACATAGGCAGACTTGACAATCAAAGGTTCTTCTACTCGGCAATTTTCTCGATGATACGTGAGGCTAGCTGGCAGGAGATAACACGCATGGCGCCAATTGTGCAAACGTACGTAAATACAGACCTTAGTGCAACAGACTGCGCTTCGCTTGCGATAGAGCTTTTAAAAGTGCCGTCCTCACAAATTATGATGGCGACACTGCCCGTTGCAGACGCTATTTTAACAACACCGGGCGAGCATTACAAGGCGGTTGCGGTAATCGATTCAACAGCAGATTTGCTTAATCAATATTTCCGGGCGCCGGGCGTGGTAGTGCCTGCGGAAGAATTAAACATTGCGCAAATTCCGCACCAAGCAGTGGCTTATGACGTGAATGTACAGTGGATGTCTGAGGTTGACGAGGCGGCCGGTAACGAGGCTGGTCAGGCGGCAGACGCAACGCAGACGGGCGAGGATTTAGTAAGCGGTGCACAGGCAGACGCTCAGGCGGCAGAAGATGCGGCCGCAGCAGCGGCGGCACAGTCGGAGTAGCGCACAAAAAATTAACTTATACGTATTTTATATTTATTATATGGAACGGAGACAAAAATGGACCCAAGAGAACTAGCTTTAAAGGCGGCAACTATACTGGATGAAAAAAAGGCAACAAAGGTAAAAATACTGCGTGTGCACGATTTAACCGTAATTGCAGATTACTTTGTAATTGCAGGCGGTACATCGTCAACACATGTTCGCAGCTTGTCTGAAGAGGTTGAATTTAAGATAAAAGAGGACGGCATGCCGCCAATTAGAACAGAAGGCTTTAACACGCAAAACTGGTTTATTATAGATTATGGAACAGTTATTGTGCATGTTTTCTCGCCTGATGCAAGGGATTTTTATGATCTTGAGCACCTTTGGGCAGACGGCGAAGATGTGACGCCTGATTTTGAAGCGTAAACAAAACTTAACAGGTTATAAAGGCTTATATTTTTAGCTATAAATAAAAAACAATGCATTTTAATGTGGGCATAGCTACGCCCAAAAATAAACATTAGCAAAGCGGAATTATAGCTTTGTCGGGATGGAGAAATTTGATGAAATACGATTACAGAGCCATTGAAAAGAAGTGGCAAGATATTTGGGAAAAAGAGAATACTTTTGCGGCTAAAGACGATTTTTCTTTGCCGAAGTTTTATGCACTAATAGAGTTTCCGTACCCGTCAGGTCAGGGGCTTCACGTGGGGCATCCACGCCCGTATACAGGCCTTGACATTATTGCGAGAAAGCGCAGGCTAGAGGGTTATAATGTGCTTTACCCACTGGGTTGGGATGCTTTTGGCTTACCCACGGAAAACTACGCTATGAAAAATAATATCCATCCTGAAATTGTGACAAGGCAAAATGTCCAAAGGTTTAAAGATCAAATAAAATCTCTCGGTCTTTCGTTCGATTGGTCTCGTGAGATTAATACAACCGACCCCAATTACTACAAGTGGACGCAGTGGATATTTATGCAAATGTTTAAAAAAGGGCTTGCATATAAAAAAGAGATGAGCGTTAACTGGTGCACATCTTGTAAGGTTGTGCTTGCAAACGAGGAGGCTGTGCAGGGCTGTTGCGAGCGCTGCGGCAGCGAGGTTGTGCGCAGGGTTAAAAGCCAGTGGATGCTTAAAATTACACAATATGCCGACAGACTTATAGACGATT
>CAYJBO010000058.1:10269-16181 GCA_964368295.1 uncultured Bacteroides sp. | reverse complement strand
GGTTGTATAGGTTTTAAAATCCCTTTGATTTGCGCTGTATCTTATATCCATTTTTTCTACTCCTTATTTTTTAAATATATTGTGTTATGTTTTTATGCTGTTTAAATGTTAGTACTTCTTTTTTATCAACCGTCAAGCACTTGCTTGTATCGTCGTATTGCGGCGTTTTTTCGGTGCAATAGTTGCAAAAATCTTCAAAGCTATTATGTTGCACTTTGCCGCCACAAATGCACACATACGCCGCATTTGCGCTGTTACAACGGTACTCGCACTGCTGTAAAACTCCGTCTTGTGCCACTTGCTGCTCACTGCACCACAGCGCAATGTAGCCGCTGCCTTTTCTGCCAAAAATCCAGTTGCCACTTTTTACAGTCTCGTCAAATTTAGACGCAGGCCAAAATGTATGCGTAAATTTAACGGGATGATCTTGCGGATTATTATATATAGCATAAAGCTCGTTTTTATTTTGGTCAAGTGCCGGGAAAACACCGTTTCCATACCAATATCCCGGCCTCATGCTGTCTAAATCGGCAAAAGAGCCCGGATGATTTACAAATACTATGCACTCGTTATCTAGCGCCGCATACCATAAATGTTGCTGATAGCCATACACGCCCGGCTCAAACACGCTTGTGCCATGGAAGCGCTCGTTTAATGATTTAACATACGCATTTGTCGATTTATCGACATCATCTTTGAAGCACAAATTCTCCCATTTTGGCGCATCGTCGCCGCTGCGCGGGCTCTTAACAGATGTCAGCATGTAGTCTTTTGCCTTTTCGATATTAATGCGCGCATTTGAGGATATGTAGCTCTCGCTCACATCGTTTTTTATAAGCTGCTTTAAATTGTCTTTAAACTTATACTTTGTCGTTGCAAAAACTATGTTCCAAAAAACCTCTTTGTTCGAAAAAGGAAGCTCGCTGTCTATTATATGCAGCACCGACTGCACGCTTTGCCTGTGTGGATAAATTACATCCCTGTACACCCTGCCCTGTGGACTTATTACCGAGTTTTTAAACACGTGCTTGCACAGCATTTGCGCTATTAAATCCATTAGGCTCTGCGCTTTTTTAGATATCTGCTCGTCTGCAAAATCTACTAAATGCAAAAGCGCTGTAATTGTAACAGGCATGTAAGATGCACTGTTAAACTCCTCTACGCCCTCTTTTTCAACGTCTTCAAGCCAATCAAGGCATCTTTTTGCGCCAATGGTAGCCTGCTCGCTGCCTCTTTTGTTGCTGTTAGTAAAAATATCGTCCTTAAACATTTTGCCGGCTACATGCTGCGCGCCATAAAACATAAGCGCGTGGTTTTCGCTCCAAAAACACATGCCGTCGCTGCCCGGCTCGTCCATCCAATATCTAAAGTTTAAGAGGCACTGCTTTATTTTTGCAAAAGTGTCATCGGTTATTTTATCTCTGTATTTGCTTAAAAGGCGCAAAAAGCCTATCACTAAAAAGTCTGCACAATCGCCACGTGAGTCTATAAAATCAAGGTCATTTAGCAAAAGCTTCTCGTCCTGTGGTGTTTGCATGCCAAGCTCGCAGCGCGCCATTACATTGTAAACGCTAAAGCGCACGCCGTTACCCCTTGGCTCGCTCTCTTCGTTTGCAATGCGCAAAAACTGTGTTTTTATGTGGTCCTCGGCGCCGTTTGTCTGCATTGGCTTAATGTTGCACAAAAGCTCAAATTCTCGCTTTAACTCTATGTCTTTTGGCATTATTTTAACCGCAAATTTCTCGCACTCGCCCAGGCTAATTTCGCTCTCATCCGCTATGCACGTGGTGCTTAAATTTGTTGTAAGCGTTGCTTTAAAAGGCGCTTTTTCGCTTATTATTAGCTTATTTCCGCTACATTTTAGGCTTTGCAGCCACTGCTCTGCCTCTATGTAGCTGTTTGTGTTTTGCTCGTCGGGCAAGGTGTTTTTTACGGTGTCGTCCAAAACTTCTACGCCAAAAATATTGCGTGTGTCCCTAACGCCCAAGTTTTGCATAACAACATAAAGCTGGTTTGTGCCTTTTTTTAAATTAAGCTCTATCTCGTGCTTTAAAATAGGTTTATACACCGGAGGCTGAGCCTTTAAAACGCGCTCGCCGTTAAGCCATAAATCAACCGCGGCATATGTCCAAAGCACCGCCTTCACTGTTGTTTTATCGGCGCTTATTATGTTTGTAACAGCGTCTGCACGCACGCATGTAAGCAGAGAGTAAAAAGTGCTTACATCCACAAAGCAGTTGCCATTATTGTAGTAGTATGTAAAATTTCCGCCCATTAAAGATTTATCCTCGATGCTGTTTATGGCCTGCGGCGCTGTGTTTAAATCTTTAAAAAACACCGCCCTCTGTGCTTTTTCAAAGCCAAGCTGATCTTGCCATGTAACGGGGCTGTTCTTATCCGGCACATATCTTTCGCACTTTGGCCCGCTTATAAGCCAGTGTTGTAAAAACATATTTTATTCCTCTTTCTTTTATGCATAAATATAAGTTCTGTGTCAATTTTCACTTTCAGCATATACATTTTCAATTTTAATGGTGACAATATTGTCGTAAAAAGGTATGGAGTCGAACTCGATTGTAACATTATCGCCAAAGCTGTATTGCAAGCGTTTATATACATTTTTTAGCCCTATATGTCCGTCGCTACTCGTCTTGCTCTCGTCCGTCAGGCAGCGCTTAGCTTGCTCTATGTCAATGCCTGCGCCGTTATCATGCACGCTTATAATAATTGCGTCTTCCTCTTTTTTTGCCACTATTTTAATCTGTGCTGTCGGCTGTAAAATACTTGTTGTCTCGTTTAAATTAAAGCCGTGTATAAGCGCGTTTTCTACCAACGGTTGCAGTATCATTTTAGGCAGCCTAAAAAACTCGGCCTCTTTTGGCAGCAGGCTTAAAAATGTTACGTTTGTGTACTTTCTAAAATTTATTATATTTAAATATTGCCGCGCGTGCTCTACCGCCTCTGCAAGTGTTATTGTGTTATTGCCTTTGTTTAGCGACAGGCGTAAAAACTTGCCCAAGCTCTCTATCATATTTGCCGCCGACTCTTTGTTTCCGCTCAAAACTTCAAAGTGACAGCACTCGAGTGTGTTGTATAAAAAATGCGGATTTATCTGCTCTGTCAATGCGTCCATTTCGGCCTTGCGCCTGTATAACTCCTCGCTTCTTATCTCATCAATCTGCCTGCTTATCGTGTCCGACATCTCGCATATCGACTCGTCTAGAAGGCGCAGCTCTGTAGCCTGTGTTACAATGGGCGTTAGTTTGTACTTGCCTCTGTGCATTTTTGCAACCTGCCCCATAATTTGTGTAATTGGCGTTGTCAATGTGTGCGACAGTTTAAACGACAGCAAAATTGCCGCAATTAGGCCTATAAAAATGGCAATTACGGTTACTATTAAAATATTTAAGGTGTCACTTACCATGTCCTGGTACGAGACAACGCTTACAAGCTTCATATCATTAACGCCTAAATCTGTCACAATTACGTTGTAAATTTCATCGTTAATGCTTGTAACAACGCTGCTGTTGCCGCCTTTTTGCAGCAAATTAATGTAATCGCCGTTGTCTTTTATGCTCTGCAAATAGCTATCTTGCGGCAGGTTAATTGGCACGCCCTCGCTGTTTGCAATAAAGGTATAGTTAAATGCAGAGCGGTTCATGCGCTCAATTTCGATGTTAAACTTCTCTTGGCTTAAAAAAAGCACGAGCATCATGGTGTGGTTTTCCTCGTGGGAAAAAGTAATTGTAGACAAGTACTCTATCGGTATGCAAACGGGTATTACATCGCCCGTTGCAATTTTACTGCTAACAGGCCTTGCCGGAAGCCACGTAATTTTATTTTGTTTAAACTCGTTTTCAAAATCGCTTAGGCTGTAATTTAAACCCGTTGCATACGTGCCGTAAACCTCACCGTTTTCGCAGATGAGCAGCAAATTATCTACAAGCGGCTGAGTGCTTAACATGTTGTTAAAAAGCACCTGCAAGCCTGAGTAATCCGCATAGAAATTTTCATTTTCAGCATCCGCTTCGCTTGTTTGGTATATTTTGTAAACAACCTCTTGCGACAGCAAAAAAACAGCGCTATGGTTTAAATTATCTATTTGATTTTTTAATAAGCTAGCCGATGTTTCTATGGTTTGCTGTGTCCTTTTGTTCTCCATGCTAATAAACTGCAAAGCGTAAAAAGTGGCCGACAAAATGCCGACAAAAAACACAACCCCAAAAGTTAGCACTACCATCCATTTTGTGGTTTTTTTGCGTATTGTTTTTGTTTTAACTCCAACTTTGTCAGTCATTATTTTCCACTCCGTCAATATTAAAAACAGCGCTTTGAAACTCCGTAGGGCTGTAACCGTAGTGCTTTTTAAATGCGCGCGAAAAACTCCTGTAGTCGGAGTATTCCAGCATTTCTGCAATTTCCATTACATTGTATGCCTTTGATAGCAATAGCTCTTTTGCCTTTTCTAGCTTGCAAGAAATTATATAATCTCGCACCGTAACGCCCGTATGCTTTTTAAATACAAGCGCAAAATGGCTCTCGCTCAGGTGCACATATGCGGCAACGTCCTCTACCATTATTTTTGCAAGCGTGTTGTTTTGTATATACTCCTGTGCGCTTAAAACGGGTTGTGGTATGTTTGCCCTTTTATTTTTGCGCAAGCTTTTAGACAGCGAGTAAAACTCCGACAGCATATATTGTTTTACGCCCGAAAACGTCACAAAATTTTCTATCTCGTTTATCCAGCTGGAAAACGATGCGGGCAGCTCTTGGTTTGTAAGTTCTGCAAGCATTTTATATGTGTTAATAACACAGTACACGCACATGCCACGCACATACTTTGGCGGCGGCAGCTGCGTGTAAAAAACAGCGTCTATAAACTGTGTGAGCTCGCTGTTTAAATCGTCCTTGTTGCCCTCAAGTATCGCCTTTGCTATACTCTTTGTGGGCGGCGACATCTTAGGCGGCAAATCCTCTGACTTTGTAAAGTCAGAGGCGTAAAAAATTTGTATATCGCTCTCGTACATATGGTACTCTGCCATTTCTTGCGCCTTGTTGCACGAGTCTGCAAGTTGCATATAAGTGTTTGCGCTTATGCCAACGCCTGCGCTAAGCTGCATGGGACTAATTGTGTTCATGGTGTTTATACACCTTGTTAAAGTGTCACAGTTTTGCTTGTTGTTGCCAATTATAAAACCCAGCGAATTTAACGCATCTCCGTAAAAAATAACAAATTCATCCTGGTACAATTCCTCCACAACATTGCGCAGAGCAAATTTAAAAAGCCGCCTGTCTTTTATTGAAAAATGTGCTACGTCTGCAATTTCCGGAAGTGTAAATTTTACCATAACGGCGACACAAGGCGGCGGAAAACTTATACAATTTAGTTGCATTTGCGCCGTGACCGCCTGTGTCTCGCTGTTGTATTCGTTAAGCGCCAACATTGTATAAAATTGCTCGCTTATAATTTGCACGCTGCGCTTGTTTACCGTCTCATCGTTTTTCTTGTTTTGTGCGTCCGGCTTAATTCTTTTAATAAGCTCCACAACGCTATTAATTAGCATGTCCGGGTTTATGGGTTTTAACAGATACTCGCTAACTCTGCTGTTTATTGCCCTTTTTGCGTAGGAGAAATCTTCGTATCCGCTTAAAATTATAAACTCGCTGTTTAAGTTTAACTCTCTAGCTCGCTCAATAACCTCAAGCCCACTCATAAATGGCATCTTAATGTCTGTAATAACTATGTCGGGGTTAAGCTGTGTTATCATATCCAAGGCATCTTTGCCGTCTTTTGCTATGCCAACAACCTCAACGCCAAGGCTCTCCCACTCAATTAAGGTAGACAGCCCCTTGCGTATAGCAATTTCATCGTCTGCAATTATTAGCCTTAAATTATTTTTATCCACAAATTA
>CAYJBO010000058.1:8435-10259 GCA_964368295.1 uncultured Bacteroides sp. | reverse complement strand
ATGCAG
Organism: uncultured Bacteroides sp.; assembly: GCA_964368295.1. GTDB lineage: Bacteria > Bacillota > Clostridia > Oscillospirales > Ruminococcaceae > Ruthenibacterium. Next base: position 10,253 of record CAYJBO010000058.1, on the reverse strand, counting down.
TGTACATCAAAAATGTAAAATAAGCTTAAACCCTTATAATTAAACTATCCTTTTACCGCGCCCGACGTCATACCCTTCATAAAGTATTTGCTTGTAAACACATACACAAGTAGTATTGGTACAATAGACAGGGTGGAGCCTGCAAATAGAATATTCCAAGCGGCGGCGCCGTCTCCGGCATTTCTTAACATAGTAACGCCAACAGTAAGCGGGCGCATTTCCTCGTTAGACATAGTAAATACAAGTGGCATAACGTACTCGTTCCAGCCCGCCCTAAAGGATAAAAGACCTATTGTTGCAAGCACCGGTTTTAACAAGGGCAAAATAATAATGTAATATATTTGGAAAAAATTACACCCGTCTATTTTAGCCGCCTCGTCAATTTCTTTTGGTATTGCCGATGTAAAGCCCCTTACAAGGAAAATATATGTTGCCTGGCCTGCACCTGCAACTATTAAAATAACACTTATAAGTGATTGATGTAAATTTACCGAGACTGCAAGCTCGAACAGTGGGCGCAGCGTAACGCTGCCAACATTAACAAACATAAAGGCCACAAAAACACTGTAAAGCGCCTCTTTGTACTTAAAGTTTTTTCTGTCGAACACATAGCCTGCCATGCTGCAGGATATTAGTGTAACAAGCATTGTGCCAAAAGACAAAATTACACTGTTTTTTGTGTATACTGCAAAGTTTGCTTGTTGCCATGCCTCTATGTAGTTTTCTATAACAAACTCTTGCGGAAACGGATTTGCTCCGCCTTTTAAAAGCTCTAAATTCTCTTTAAAAGAACCCATTACAATGTAAACAATGGGGTAGACAATAAGCGCTGCCATTATTAGCAAAAACACAAATATTATCGCCCTAATTATTCTGTCTTGTAATCCAAGTACTTCTTTTTGCTTTTTCATAATATATTTACTCCTTTATAATACAATACTTAAATTACATTGTCCAATTTACGTGCAAAATATAAATATACTGCCGTTACAATGCCAATTATTAGTGCGGCAACTATGCTGAGCAGTGTTGCATATCCTATTTGCGGTATCATGGAAGATGCGCCAAAAATAAGCTCATAAATATAAGTAAACATAACTTGCGAACGGTTGTTTGGCCCGCCGCCTGTGAGAACTAAAATGGACTCATAGTCTCTAAAAGCGCCTGTTATTGCAAGCATAAGTATAACTTTTAGTATGGGGCTTAACATTGGCAGTGTTATCCTAAAGAATGTTTGTGTGCCGGACGCGCCGTCAATTTTACTACTCTCGTAAACCTCAGCAGGTATGCCGGACATGCCCGAGATAAATAATATCATGTAGTTACCTACACCGCCCCAAACCGCAACTATTATTATGCTACGCATAACCATGTCCGGGTCTCCTAGCCAGTCAATCGGAGCATCAATTATGCCAAGCAAATCTAACAAGCTGTTTAGTGCGCCGTTAAAAACAGCAAATATAAAGCCAAAAATAAGGCTATAAATTGCGGTGCTTATTACTGTTGGCATAAAATATATTGCCTGAAACAGTCCTGTGCCTTTTATCTTTTTTGTTAAAAACACAGCAAATAGCAACGACAAAGGTATTATTATAACAAGTTTCATAAATGCATATTCAAACGTATGCAAAACACTGGACCAAAAAATCTCGTCGTTCATCATCCTTACAAAGTTGTCAAGCCCTGTAAAATTAGAAGTAAAGCCGTTATAATCTGTAAATACGTATCTAAAAAGCCATGTAAACGGATAAATAGAAGTTGTAATTAACAAAAAAACCGCAGGCACTAGCATTAAAATTGCCGCAAGAGTGCCGCCCT
>CAYJBO010000058.1:0-8425 GCA_964368295.1 uncultured Bacteroides sp. | reverse complement strand
TGCGTTTATTAATTGCGCTATTATTTTTCATATCATCACCACAGTAAAATTATTTTTATGCTTGTAAATGTCGTATTAAAAACTGCCCGAACAACTAGCACCATACGCTATTGTTCGGGCAGTTAAAGGAAATTTTATTGATCTAGATATTCCATTGTACCTGCACTTGGGTTCATTGGGTCGTAATCTGCGATTACAAGCCTTTTAATTTTGCCTGCAGCAACGTCATTGTCTAGCGCTGTGTTGTAACGTGTGTTCAAGTCGTCAATAGCCTCTTGAATGTCTCTCTCGCCCATTATTGCGCTCCAAATAACTGTTTGTGCATTGTCGCCCTCTAATGTAACTGAAGGAGGTGCTGGGTAGAAGCTCTCGTAATCTTGCAATTCAAAGTCAGCAATGCGGCCGCCTTGAGTCATGTCTGCAATGCTTGTGATGTGCTCTGAGTAAGGTAGCGCATAGCCGCTCTCAACGTAGCCTTTTAGGTACTCTTCGCTTGCAAAGTACTCAATAACTTCAAAAGCTTCGTCAGGCACGTCTGTACCGCTCATCATCATGTAGCCTTTTTGTGGTTGTGCTGTCTGTGCGCCTTTAACTTCGCCGTCTAGTGTAGGTAGTTCTGCAACGCCCCACTCAAAGTCCTCTATTGGGAATTGATCAGTAAATACGCCTGCCTCTTGTGAAGCGTTAGCCCATATGCCTGCAGCGCCAATTGCAAATTGTGCACGCATTGCATCAACACCTTGTGTTGTAGAGCCGGGAAGTAGTGAGTTGTCTGCTACCATTGGTTGGTAAGCCTCGATGAAAGGAATAAAACCTGAGAAGTCATATCTGCCGTTTACATAGTCGTAGCCGTATGTGTTTTGGCCGCCAAGCTCTGCAATGCCCTCAAACGAGCGAACAAAAGGTGCGCTGCTTGTTGCTGCATATCCGTAGTACTCGCCTGCGCCGTTTTCAGTAATTGCTACTGATAGTGCTACCATTTCCTCAACAGTTGTTGGGAACTCTGTGTAGCCGGCTTCTTCCATTAGGTCTACGTTGTAAATCATACGTGTTCCACTGCGTACAACTGTAGGTACCCAGTAGATGTTGTCGTTAATAACGTTTGTGCCGTTAAACATGTGTTTGCTTATGTCTGTGTTTCTCTCAAACTCTTCGCCTGCTGCTGTAATGTAGTCGTTTAGTGGTAATACAAGGCCGTTGTCTGCCCAAAGTTGCATATCAAAACCTGTTGCGCCACCGTTAACAGTTGCAAGGTCAGGTGCTGTGCCGCTTGTTACAGCAAGTGATAGCATATTGAAGTAATCGTCTGTTACAACTGTTTGCTCAATTTGAATTGTCTCGCTAGCTGCGTTGAACTCTTCAATTTTAGCAGTTGTGTACTCAAGGTCATGGCGGTCGCCTGTCCAGATTTCAACAACAACTTTCTCGCCTGACGGTGTTTCAGTCGCCTCTGTTGATGTAGCCGGTGTCTCAGATGTAGCTGTGTCTTCTGCCGGTGCAGTGCAAGCTACTGCCGAAAACGCCATTGTTAGTGCAAGTAAAATAATTAATGCCTTTTTCATGCTTAGTACTCCTTTATTTTCGTTTTGCCAAAGATGTTCTTTGGCTCTCCATGCTCAAATTATAGCACCGAAAGTTGAATAAGAGAACAACATTTTTCTTTTAAAATGTAACATTTTTTATGTGTGTTTTTGATAAAGTATTGAGTTGTTTTTATGTGGTGCTATAATAAAAACACCGCAAATTATATATAATTATGCGCCGGTATAGTTTGTGCATATATATTTAAATAATGTAGATTAATTTTAAAAGGAGAGTAAATATGGCAGAAAAAAACCAAAGATGGGTAAGTGCAGAAGATGTGACAAAAAATGAGGTGGCACCGGGCGTAATCAGAAAAATGTTGGCCTTTTGTGACGAAATAATGTGCGTTGAAAATGTGTTTGAAGAGGGCGCTGTCGGCGCACTGCACAGCCACCCACACACGCAGATAACATATGTGCTTGACGGCGAGTTTGAGTTTGAGATAGACGGGGAAAAGCGCATAGTAAAAAAAGGCGACACACTTTTAAAACAAGACGGCATAATGCACGGCTGTGTATGCACAAAAAAAGGCGCATTGCTGGACATTTTTAACCCGCTTAGGGAAGACTTTTTATAAAGACAAGTATTTTTACATTACACGAGTAAAAAAGCTGCCGGAAAACAAAGACCTGTAAAAAACAGAGCAAAATTTTGCGGGGCAAAACAAAAAACTTTGGCAATACTATTTGTATTATCGAGCATTTTTGTGATATGCAGCAAAAATTTCGCCGGCGATTTTTGCGGGGCGAGACTTTGCGGGCAGCTTTTTAAAAAAATTGCAAATTGGGAGAAATTAATGAGTAAAATTTATTGGGGAGATATACACAACCACTGTGATATATCTTATGGGTACGGCAGCCTAAAAAATGCATTGCGCAACGCTAAAAACCACCTGGATTTTTGTGCTGTAACGGGGCATGCTATGTGGCCCGACATGTACGACGACAAGCCTGAGGTAGAGTTTGTTGTCGGCTTTCACAAAAACGGTTTTAAAAAGTTTAATGCTAAATGGGAAAACGAGGTTAAGCCTGCTGTAAAGCAGGCAAACGACGAAGGGCTTGTCACTTTTCAGGCGTATGAAATGCACTCAAGTGAGTTTGGCGACCACCATATAGTGTCGCCGGACGACGAGTTGCCACTATTTTACCCAAACACGCCAAAAGAGCTTGTTGAGCAAAGCTACTGTGACGCAATTACAGTTGCGCACCACATTGGATACACCCCCGGCTACCGTGGCATAGACTGGGACAAGCACGACGAGAAAATCACCCCACTTATAGAGGTAATATCGAAACATGGCTGCGGCATGAGCGAAACTGCGCCCGGCGCATACTACCACAACATGGGCCCGCGCGACAGCGGTAACACAGTGTATAGAGGCCTGTTAAAAGGCAAGCACATTGGCTTTGTCGGCTCTACCGACCACCATGCAGGCTACCCCGGCTCTTACGGAGACGGCAAAATGGCAGTGCTTGCAACAGAAAAGACAAGGCAGGCCATCTGGGACGCAATGTTAAACCGCAGGACCTACGCTGTTTCCGGCGACAGAATTTTATGCGCTGCTGTTACAACATTGACAAAATAGTTATTTTAAAAAACACAAAGCCTTTACACGTTGTAGAGGGCTTGCTGTTAGAGCCTAAAAGTAGCGATGATATGTATAAGTTTCGCATAGAAATGGGCTGGGGCGACAACGACAACGAACTATATAAATGGAGCGGCAACGTAAGTGTTAGCGGCGGCGAAATTGCAGACGTCGAGCCATGCTTTAGGGGCAAGAGCGTGCTGGCGCCCAGCGCACTCTCTACCGACGGGCACAGCGACGCAAATGATGTGGACAGCAAAATAATAACGCAAAGCCCTGATAAAGTAGAGTGGCAATGCTTTACTTTAAAAAACACATCGCCTATGCACCCACAAACGTCTGCTGTAATTATTGAAGTAAAGGGCAGTTTAGACACCAAGGTTGAAATAGACGTGAACGGGCACAAAAAAACCACAACAATAGGCGCTCTTACAAAGGCAGGTTACACAGGGCACATGGAATATTACCACTCTCAGGCGTTTAAAGTGCACCCTGTAATAACTAAAAGCATGTATTGCGTTAGCGCCAAGCTAATTGATAAAGACATAGCGAGCGGCAACGATTTTTACCATATGGAAGTTTACCAGCAAAACGGCAGCAGTGCATATGTTAGCCCTGTGTACTTTACAAGCACATAAAAAATCAGGGCATATTCTTTACTGTATGTAAGCCTGGCAAAATATTTTGCCTTGACGCGCACTAAAATGTGCTTAAAGCGTTTACGCTAAAGCATGTTTTGTGGTACAATATATTGTAAGACGTGCAATTATATTAAGACTAACTATGCAGTAAAAAAATTATAATCTACAGGATTTTTTATCGGCATATTTGTGCGGTTTGTTTATATAATGCGGCATTTGGCTCGCCGCCGGAGCAGTAACCGCCAAATATGCCAATAAATAATTTACCGCAATATGTCATAAAAAAACTATTAATACCAAAAAAAAAGCAGCCAATAATCCAAACTTAATTAAATTAGCGGCTTTGTTTTTAAGCATTATTTAATTCAACAAATTTAAGGATGGTAATTATGCCCGGAATGTCAAAAGACAGTTTTAAATACTTATATAAGCATGAGAATAGTTCTTTTTGGTTTAAAGCCCGAAACAATTTAATAATTTGGCTAATTAGCAAATACAAAAATAATTTCACCCGTTTAATGGAGGTTGGCTGCGGAACAGGCTTTGTGTTAAATGGAATTTTATCGCATTTTGGCAATGGCGACAAAGCTTATTACGGCACAGATTTACACGATGAAGGTTTGGTATTTGCAAAGGAAAGATTGCCAAAAGACGTGACGCTTTTCACTGTTAATTTAGAAGATGAGGGCTTATCTGAATCGTTTGACATTATTGCTGCATTTGATGTTTTAGAGCATATTGAAAATGATGTTACCGCTATAAAAAATATAAGCGAAGCACTTACTAAAGATGGTTTACTTATGGTTACTGTGCCCCAACATAAAGAGCTTTGGAGCTTTACAGATGAATATGCTATGCATTGCCGAAGATACGAAGCGGATGAGTTGATAAAAAAAATCCAATCTGCCAATTTAGAAATAGTTTATTCAAACAGTTTTGTCTCACTTTTATACCCTGCAATGTATTTTTCAAGAAAATCAAGCAAAAAAGCCTCTGTAGAATTAGAAATAAACCCCATAATCAATTTTGTTTTTTCTTTAATTATGAGCTTTGAGCTGCTTTTAATTAAAATAGGAGTTAAATTTAAACGTGGCGGCTCACTCGTAGTAGTTGCAAAAAAAGCGGCAAATAGCAAATAACCTTTTCGCCTTAGTCTCGTAGGCAAAAAAACAATCAACATAAAAACAATCGGCGGTTTAACACTGCCGATTGTTTTTTATTAGTAAATAAGTCTATTATTTCCCGCCACTAAACGCTATGCTTCATTGCCGCCGACATATCTTGTATTGCAGCAGGCAAAACAGATGCCTAAAATTCGCCTTTACTGCCGCCAAAAAATTATTCAATGGCCTTTTGTTTTTAAATTGTGCCCGCCTTTATAATACAATAAATGGCTAATCAAATTTTTTGCCATACAGCCTACCCGCATTAATTACAACTAAAATTGAGCCTACATTATGCACAAGCGCCCCTGTCGTAGGGTTTAAATACCCCTTGGTGGAGCAAAAAATGGCCACTGCGTTTATAATAAGCGACAACATAATGTTAAACTTTATTGATTTAACCATGCCGTTTGACAATTTTTTTATATAACTTATTTTTGAAATATCATCGCCCATAATCGCAATGTCAGACGCCTCTATTGCAATGTCGCTGCCCATTGTGCCCATAGCTATGCCAACAGAGGCTATTTTTAACGCCGGTGCGTCATTTACCCCATCGCCCACCATGCAAATATGCCCCTCTTCGGCCACAAGCTCTTGCACCTTGCCCACCTTGTCCTCCGGCAAAAGCGATGCGCAAATATTAGTAATGCCTACCTTACTTGCCACATAGTTCGCTGTTTTTTCGTTGTCACCTGTCAACAGCACTGTCTTGTTAATGCCTGCGTCTTGCAGCGAAGATACGGCTAGTTTAGAGCTTTCCTTTATTACATCAGACAGTGCAATTACGCCTATTACAGACGTATTATCGCCAATTATTATAACCGCTTTGCCCTCATCTCTCAACGCGTTTACAGTGTTTAAAATGTCAGCGCCCATGGCGTTTTGCAAGCTCTCTGCTATAAGTTTTTCATTTCCGCAAATTATTTTTCTATCTTGTACGGTTGCTACCACGCCTTTTCCTACCGACATAATAAATTCTTTGGGCTCGTAAATAGTAGCGTTTTGCCCTTTAGCAAATTTTAATATTGCCTTGCCGAGCGGATGCTCCGAGCGGCTTTCCACCGAACCTGCAAGCGACAGCAATTCTGTCTCGCTTATTCCAAATGCTTTTACGTCAGACACTACGAGCGTGCCCATAGTTATTGTGCCTGTTTTGTCAAAAGCAATAGTCTCTACCTTGCCCATTCGCTCTAATGCCTCGCCCGATTTAATAAGTATGCCATATTTTGTCGCTTGACCTATTGCTGCCATAACCGCTGTCGGCGTTGCAAGCACCAAGGCGCAAGGGCAAAAGACCACAAGAATAGTTACGGCACGCACAAGGGCTTCGTCGTGCCCTATGCCACCTATTGTTACAAAATACGCAGCAACTGCAGTTAACACGGCTATTGGCACTAAAATGCGCGACCATTTATCGGCCATAATCTCCATGGGCGCTTTGTTTTTTTCGGCGTCATTAACAAGCTTTACCATTTTTTGCAATGACGAGTTTTCGAATGATTTTGTAATCTCAATATCGACAGCGCCAAACCTGTTAATTGTGCCGGAATACACTTCATCGCCTGTAACTTTATCAACAGGCAGGGACTCACCCGTCATAATCGATTGATCTACCGATGTTTCGCCGTCGATAATTTTACCATCTGCCGCAAAACTCTCGCCGGGTAAAACTCGTATAATATCGCCTTTTTTAAGCAGTTCGGCCTTAACTATGTCCTCGTCCCATCCGCCTGTTTTACATTTTGTTATTCTGCGCCCTGTCGTCGGCACTAAATTTATCAAATCGTGTATGCCTTTTTTTGTCTTTTCTACAGTGCGCTCTTCAAGGTATGCGCCTATCGCCATAATAAACGCAACCTCGCCCGCGGCAAAAATATCGCCTATATACACAGCCGCCAACATGGCTATTGATATTAGCAGTGGCGAGGAAATCCAGCCGACCAATATTCTTTTAATAGCTGTTATTAGCAGCGGAGCACCCGACAAAATAATTGACACCCACGCAAAGTTTACCATAAACTCGTTTGGCGCACCGTTGTTAAAAAAGGGTACAACATACTCGCCCAACAGGCTTACTAAAATACACACACCCGAGATTAATAGCGGTATTTTCGCCGTTAATGATTCTTCCGATTTGTTAATTAAATTCGACATCTATTTTCTCCTTGACACAAGTTTTACTTGGTGATAACATAAAAAATACAGAACACTTTGTATTATATCTAACATTATATATGATAATTAATGTTGTAGCAACAAACAAATTTTAATTATTGTATCTTATAAAACAAAAAGCGCAAATTTGTATTGTAAAAGGAGAAAATTATGGACAAGCGTCAACAAAAGACAAAAGCGGCGATAGTGACGGCTTTTAATGAGCTGCTATCCGTCAGCGACTATGCCGATATTACTGTTCAAGACATAATTGACAAGGCAAACATAGGAAGAAGCACCTTTTATGCACATTTTGAGACGAGGGACATGTTGCTGACCTCTTTGTGCTCTGAGGTGTTTGAGCATATTTTTTTTGATAAATTGCCCGAACAAGCAGATTTAACCTGCGATGAAAATTCAGTACAAAATTTAGAGCTACAGCTTTCGCACATTCTATTCCATTTAAAAAATAGCCGTGTTGACGCACAAAATATATTAAAGGGCGAGAGCCGAAAGATTTTTTTGTCGTATTACAAAAACTATATTGAGCTAATTTTCACAACGTATCTTGAGCACAAGCACACGCATCTGCCAATTGACTACTTAATAAACTTTTTAACGGATAGTTTTGTCTCTACCTCTTCATGGTGGATTACTTCAAAATCACAATACACGCCCGAGGAAATATCAAGTTACTATATAAGTGCAATATCAAATAATTTATAAAGACCAGCTGTGCGGGCGCTAGTTTTAGTCCTAAACCTAGCGCCTGCGCTTTTTTGCCTTTAAAGCGCAAGATGCCATTTTGAAAAACAGCAACAGACCTTGGCACAAACTGTGTGCCAAGGCATTTTTTGAGTTGCGAGCAAAAAAAGCCTTGCCTACTTAAAGGCACGAAAAAGCCAAAAAAATACCACCGTGCCCGAAAAATCGGGCACGGTGGCACGCTTTAATACGCTACATAAGTGTAACACTTTTGTGCTGCTAAATTAGCTTATAGGCAAACAAATTTTGCCTAGTCGGCATCACGCACTAGCCTTACCATATTAAATACACGCTGCTCGTCGCCCTGTGGGGCATTCGAGTCAGAGACAGGATAATCCTCTGCACTTCCTGTTTTTGGGTCGCTTTTTTGAGAGCCTGCGCCATGCGCATCAACCGTTTCCCCGTTCATCTCACCAAGAGCATCTCCAAAAACCATATAAGAGGCGGCGCCATATTCAATTGAAGAAGCACTCAAATCATCGTGAGTTGTCCCAGACCAGTAGTATCCGTAGTCATCTTCGCCTGCATAG
>CAYJBO010000057.1:0-16877 GCA_964368295.1 uncultured Bacteroides sp. | reverse complement strand
TTGTAAATGCTTCATGCTCTGCCGCATCATAAGTGTTTGTGTAAGGTGTGCCGCTAATAGTAATTTCAAGTTTATCTGCGTATTGAGCAGTTAAAGTTAAATTAGTTGTGATGTTGTTAATTGCATCGCCTGCATCATATGATTTGCCGTCTGATCCAAGCCAATTTGTAAATCTCTTGCCTGTAGGAGCTGTAAACTCTTCAGTTATAACAGTGTGTGTGCCGTTGTGGTTAACTGTAAACGGGTTGCCTGTTATAGAGCCTGTTCCGCCGTTTGCCAAATATTCAACAGTTACTGTGTTGCAAGTTAAGTGCAAGTTTATAACTGTGTTAAGGCCAAGCACAGGCAAAAAGTTCATGTCGTTTGTTATTGCTGCGCTGTAAAGTGATGTGTCAACGCCTGCATTAGTTAAAGTTTGTGCAACTGCTGCCTCGCCTAATAAGCCTGCGGCTGTAAAGCCTGTGGTAGCCTGCCATCTTTGTGCGCTCAAACTTGTTGTAAGTATAACGCCCGGTGCATCTGACCTTGTGATGTTTACTGTGTATTGTACACCATAATTATTTTCACTGTATACAAATGTATATGTGTTATCAGATAGTGTCAATGTTTTGTAAGATGCGCCTTTTACTTGGTAGCCGCTGATGTCAGGAGCGAAAACTGTGTATGCACTCTCAGTGCCTATGTATGTGTACGGTGCGCGTATTACTACGTTGTTTTCGTCTACATAATTAACAGTGTACGTTGTGCTCTCGCCAACTACCTCTTTATAATTAAATGTAAAAGTTAAATTGCCTGTTGCGTTTGTTTTAGTTTGTGTCATGCCGCTTGTGGATTCATAATGATTAACAGGCCAACCCTTGTTGATAAGAGCTTCTGTTGAAAGTGCATTGACTGTAACGTTGCTGCCTTGCATAAAGCCACTTATTGTCTCATCAAAAGAATAATCTTTTCCGTTTATTGTAGCTTTGTGTGTAATTGTTACTGTTATTGAACTTGTTTGTGGTATCCAGCGTGCATATAGTGTGATGTCGCTTGAAACTACGCTGCTGAATAGGTAACGTGTGCCACCACTGGCATCAAGTGACCAACCGTCAAATATGTATCCTTGGCGCTCAGGTGTGTAACCCTCTGGGCCGTATACACGGTGCTCTGCCGAATCCTCTAGTTTTTGTGTTGTTATACTTGCGCCAACGCCGCCGCTTGGTACAAGCTCGCCGCCATTAGCGTCAAAGGTAATTGATGGGCTCTCCCATTTTGCAAATAGTGTAAGCGTGCTGCCGTCAGCGCGCAAAGGCATTTTGTCGGTTGCCCAGTTTACAGGTGTTATGCAATCTTGCTCGTAGTACCAGCCTGCAAATTTATAGCCTGTTTTTGTAAATGTGCCTGTTGGCTCGTAAATATTAAGCGGTGCCTCGTAGCGCACATCTCTTATTGTGTTTGCAGTGCCTGTGCCGCCGTTTAAGTTAAAGGCAATGTCAATTTCATTGCGGTCGTAATAAAGCTTATAGCCGCCATTACTATGCGATGCTTTCATTCCGGCAATGTCTTTAAAATCATATCCGCCAGTAGGGGATGTAGGAGCTACTTGTGAGTACTCTGTACTTAAAGTATAGCCATTACCAGTTACATTTTGGAAATAGTATTGCAAATTTATGGTAGAACTCGTTGTTTTATTCAGAACTACTGTAATTGCATTATTACTGCATTTATCTAAGATATCTGAGTTTAATGTTAAAATCTTACTTCTTTGAAGAACTCCTGCGTAATTCCATTCCGCAACAATATAAGTTTGATTGTTTGTTTTAATAGTAGCATTTACAGATGAAGGCCAAACATATTCAATATCTTGCTCAAACTTTGCTGTTATTGAATAACCATTTCGTCCGTAGGCTACATTATTAACATTTAGATTGTAGATTTGTCGGCCGGTATCAAAAGTAAGTGTGTACAAATCCCTAGTAAAGTATACATTTACAACAGTTTTGCCGTCGGCCCTTACTGTTTGGTTTGCTGCATCTGTCCAGCTATAAGTAGCATAATAACTGCTTGCTACGTCCTTGTTTATCTCGTCGTCAATTATGCCTGCGCTTAAAAAAGATCCAACAAGTTCCTTGTCATTTACTACTTCTTGTGACAAGTAAACATAATCGCTTGTGGTTGAGTTGCCTGCGTTTAATTTAACGCCGGGGCTTACATTTGGTTTTTCAACCCAATAAGCTAAGATATATCCTGCTGTATTGGTAGTTGTCCAGTTTGCCGTATACATTACGTCTTTTGCCGGCATTGTGCTCGGGAAATTGCTAAAATCTGCGGCAATAGTAGTTGTGTCACTGCCTGTAAAGCCGTCAAATGTATAGCCTGTTCTTGTAGGTGCGGCGGGTGCTGTTATGCTAGCGCCGTATTTTGCACTTATAGTTTCTATAATTGTTGCGCCGTCGCCGGTGTTAAATGTTAAGTAGTATGTGTTTCTTGTAAATTTAACTGTAATAACATTTTTTGTAGCGTCTGCATTTAGTTGCATAGTGCCACTGCCGGGAACAAAAGAGAACCCGTCAATATTTTCAGTTGGCTCAAAAGCCACTGTTGTGCCAACAACGCCTGCAATACCTGTTTTTGTGTAAGAGTTATCAATTACAAAAGTGCTTCCATCAACACTTTCAAAATGATATTCGATAGAATAAGTTGTGTCTTGGTTGCCTTTTTTATAGTAAACAGTAGTATTGCCGCTTACTGTAACATGTGTAGCCGAAACACCTGCTTGGTTTGCAATAAGTGTTGCACCGGCAATTGTCGGTAGGCTTACATTAATGCTTTCACCTGCTGATAGCTCAACAGTTTTAGACGGGTATGCCGTTGTGCCGTCCTCGTACTTGAAATCTACTGTATATGTCTGTGAAAGTGTTGAAATCTCTTCGTATACAGCTGTGTATGAAATTGTTGCCAATTGAGCAACATCTGTAGGTGCATAGTTTGCAGGCAAGGACTCTTTTGTCCAGCTTACAAATCTAAAGCCCTCTTTTTGCAAAGATGGTGCGCCTGCGCCCTCAGGGTATACATCTGTATCGCCTGTGTAATAAAACTGTGTGTAAGATGCACTTGCATCATTGCCTATGTTTTTAAATGTAATTTGGTATAAGTACTGTACAGTGTTATTTGCGCCACTTCTTTGTAGATTATACCCTTGGAAAGAAGGAACAGAATTGTCACCTGCTGTGCCGCTTGTGTCATCGGTATCTTCATTTCCCTCTGTACCGCTTGTGCCGTTTGTGCCGCTGGCGTTAGATGCATCTAAAGCAGCTTGTGCTACAGTTACAGCTTGTGCTGCGTTTGTATAAGCTGTTTGCGCATTGGCAAGCCTTGTGTTTGCGGCATCTAAAGCTGCCTGCAAATCTGCCGAAACCGATGCTCTTGCACTGTTGAGTTCACTCTCTTTTGCAGAAAGTGTGGCCCTTGCAGTGTCAAGTGCCGATTGAGCGTTTGCTACATTTGCCTGTGCGGTAGCTACTTCGCCGTTAGCGCTAGCTTCTGCTGCAACTGCCGCATCACGTGCTCCGTTTGCTGCATCGCGTGCTGCCGCTGCGTCTGTGCTAGCCTGTGCAAGTGCTGCGTCCTCTGGAGCCGCCGCCGCTGCTGCTGCCGCTGCGTCAGCAGCCAGTGTTGCCGCATCTGCTTGTGCTTGTGCAGCTGCAATGGCTGCCGTAGCTGCCTGCGCCCTGCCCTGGGCATCTGTTAGTGCTGTGTTTGCGCTGGCAACGTTTGCCTCTTGCGCTGCAACATCAGACACTGCTGTGTTGTAAGCAGCCTCTGCCGCTAGAACAGCCCCATTAGCATTGTCGTATGCGGACTGTGCAGTTGCTTGCTCTTGTGTTGCTGCAGCTACTTCTAGTTCTGCAGTGGCGAGCGTCGCTTGTGCGGCATTTAGTGATTCTTGTAATGGATTACCCGATAAGCCCTGTGTGCCCATAGCGGCTACCGGTGTATTTGACAAGAATAAAAATGCCAAAAAACCTGCGAAAAAGCGTTTTAATTTTGATGTGCGTGTATTCAATTATCTCATCCTCCCTTTTGAAATATTCGTCACAGAAATTTCAAAATTCAAATTATGGTTGCAATTCTAGCAAGCGGGGGTTACATTTGGGTTACATAAAATTAAAAAAATACCGCTTTTTGGCCATTTATTAGATTTTGCGCGATAATACGTCATAAAAAATTTTGTAAATTACGCCCATTTTTTACAATTTATAACGATAGTTAAAAATTTTTATTTAAAAAATTCAATTTTTAAACGTTGAATAACATCTGTAAAACGTCAGATTTTTGGCAAAAACAGGTAGGTGGAATTGTGGTAAGGAAGAGGGCGAAAACGCATTTTTTATGATATTCGCCGCTTAAAGCGCTATCAAGCGCTAATGCAAAAGCACCACAAAATACTCAGTGGAGTTGATACTGCACCTTGAGTGTTTTAATAATTTGTCGGCTTTGTTTATAAAGTAAAGGCAAGTTGCCCAAAGAAAGCAAAAAATATTAAACCATATATATGTATGCAAAATGCTCCCGATTAATAATCGGGAGCATTTTATTTTTATTTCTTATTTAGTTTGTCTTTTGGTATCTCTTGCTTGTAGCGCATAGCTTGGATATTTGTCTAGGAGAATAATACCGCTATGTGTACAAATCAGGCGTTTTGGGGCGGGTACGAATTATATCGGCTTGGCTATGGACTATGCCGTAAGAAATTTGATATAATTAAGTAGCAAAAAGCATGACGCCGATAGTTAAAACATGGTCTTTTTCAATATAGCGATATACTATATAGGAGTAATTATCGGCGCGTATACATAATTAATAAAAAATAGGGGCGAGTAAAATGCTGATACGGCAAGAAAAACAAGGCGATTACGCCAAAATAAAAGAACTGGTAAAAAACGCGTTTGAAAATGCAGAGCACTCTGACGCAAACGAGCACAACCTAGTGGATAAACTTAGGAAAAGCAGCGGTTTTGTAAAAGAACTTGCACTGGTGGCTGAGGAAAACGATGAAATCATAGGGCACATTATGTTTACCGAGGTGATGGTGGGCGACAAAATAGGCCTTGCGCTTGCACCGCTTTCGGTATCGCCTAAACAGCAACAAAAAGGCGTTGGTACGGCGCTGATGAACAGCGCACATAAAACAGCAAAAGAAATAGGGTACGAGTTCTGTGTAGTTTTAGGCAGTGCTAAATATTACCAAAGGGTAGGGTATAAGCCTGCGAGTGAATATGGAATTCTGCCACCATTTGATGTGCCCGATGAAAATTTTATGGTGCTGTTTTTAAAGGGAAACGTTTTAAAAGTTAACGGTGCTTTGCAGTATGTTAAAGAGATGCTAGAAGCATAAATGTGTAGGGAATAAGCGAAATACATTTAGTCTTGATGAAAAACCTCGTCCATGGCTGCCCAAAATTCGCCCTCTTTCCTAGAGGGAAGTGGCTCTTGGCAGGGGTTCATAATCTTCCACCATTTTTGTGTCTCTTCGCACTTTGCCATTTCTTTCATGTCGGCGTCAAAGTCGTTGCCAACATATTCAAAGTAGCTAAATAAAAGCCCATTATGATGATAAATCGAATAATTTTTTATATTGCACTTGGCGATTGTCTTTGTTATTTGTGGCCATGGGTTTTTGTGATGGTAAGTATACTCTTCAAGATGTTCTTTTTTTACACCTATAACACTTGCAAATCTTTGCATATTACACCGCCTTAAATTATTTTTAGTTTAGAGAGCAAGCTTAAATTGTGCTCTTTTTGCTCATCTGTGCATGTTATCATAATGTGGTTTAGCCTGTCTTTATGCATGAGCCTGTCAGACACTTTAAGCATTATATCAAGTCCTTGCGATGGGATCTGTATGTTTTTGCCGGCTTTTTCAATTTTTTCGTAAATTTCGGGGTAGTTATCACAAGTTGGGTTTCCGTCACCGGATACCCACTGCACCGCATTTAAATTTTTTAGTGTTAGCAAATTATCAAGATGCTTTATTTCACCCGGCCCGTCCATGTGGTAAAGCGTCCTGTCTATAACATCACACTTTTTTTCAAGGTTTTCGTACACAAATTGCATAAACATGTCCTCGCCTATCATGTAGCTAAAATCCTCTTGTATAACATACGACGATTTTGTGCTTAAAAGCGTGGACCAATCTGTATAGCCAAATTTGTCCATGTTTAAATATTGGGCAAATTTTTTGTATACCACAACCCAATTTTCATAAATTTGTTTATTTAAGGCAATAACCTCGTCGGGGTAGTCGTACAAATCAAACAGCAAGTTTTCGCCGGGGCGAAATACCTGCAAAATGTCCATTACACCGCTTAAATCTGGCAAAGACAGTAAAATTTTACCCTCAAAACGCTCGGCGGCTTTAAGCATTATTTGCTTTAGGCGCAAAAACCAAATGTTGTCTTCGTCCAAGCTTAAATTTAGCTCCGTAGGCTCTAAAATTTGCTGTGGCTTAAACCACACGTGTCCTGTGCTGTTGTCAAGCTCTGCGCCAAGTAGGGCGGCTGTTATTCCGGGGCCAAAGCAGTCAAGAGAAAAATATGGGTACGCATCACCGCAGTACTCGTAGCTCAGCGCATCGTACTCTATCGCATCTAGAATATCATCAACGCTCACATCAAAGTTATTGCAATTTGCCTGTGTTATCAAAGGATATTTTGGTGCTTTAATGTCGGGTGTTTTGCATTTTACGCGCATGCCCGCAACGGGTCTGCCAAGTTTTTGCTCCCACCACAAATCATATATCTCTCTTGTCTCTTGCATTCTGCTCTCGCTGAATATTTTTTCAATCTGCATAAGTTACCTCAATTAATAATTTTCACTCTCTTGCCTTATAATATCTACCGCAAGTTTTACCTTGCTTAAGTTGCCGCTCAAGGTGTAAATATCTCTGCAAATAAATTCTGTTTTACACTTGTTTTTTGTGGTGCTAACTGTTTGTTTTATATAATCTCTGTAGGCTTTTTCGTCAAAGTTTTTTTCAATGCCTATATAATTCGGCGATGGTTTCCTTGAGTATATAGTCTTTCTGCCCTTAAGTGCGTCTGCCATAAATTTCTCGTTGCACCATGGAGATATGCTAATCTTGCGTATGTTATCAATTTTTTCAATACCATCTTGCCAAAAATCGCTTACGGGCTCACAGCAACCGTAGTAAATTGCCGCAAACTCTTTTGCAATTTTTTGCATAGATGGCAAAACAAGCGATGTATACATATCTTTAGAAATGCCGACAGATTCTTGCGAATTTATGTGCCCCCATGTGTGTATGCTTCTCACCCTGCCGTCAAAATCCTTTTGTGGCAGCTCATCGTTAAAGCAATAACTGCCGGAGCCCAGATAGTCGTTGCCGTTATTAAGCTGCAAAATATTGTTTTCTTCTTGAAAGCGAAGCAGCCTTATGTTTTCGTCTGTCACAAACTCAATCAGCTTTTCAAACTCTTCGGGCTCTTGCAGCATAGAGCAAAACATGTTTTCGGTGCCCATTAAATTTACAATTTGCTGCGTTATAGAAATATCCCAGTGATTAGTAGTGTTAACCGGCTTTACGGGCAAAATATCCCCTATTAGCTCGGCAGTTTTTTGCACTTTTTCACCTAAAGCCTTTTTGTCAAAACTATATTCGGTTTGCTTTAGCTTGCAAAAATCGTCCTCTATAATCTCTATTGCAGGCTCTATGTGAAAACCTATCTTATCTTGCGCAAAGTGCTTTATTTGCCTTATGCCATATCTGTCAAAATTTAAATTAAAGTACAGTGGAAAATATGACGGCACAACCTTGTCATCGTCAAAAAGTTCTGTAGGAACGATGTTTTTATAAAGGTTTTCCTCAATTTCTCTTGCAAAGTTATCCTCGCACTTTAAATCGGGGCAAATTTCGCTCCAAAAAGTTATCTCTTCCATTAAAACCATTGGGCGTGTGCCCTTTAAAGAGTTGTGCAGGCGCCATAATTTTTCACGCTCTGCCATTTTTGGCAGCAAAGAGAGCTCGAGCTGTTTTTTTGCGAGCTCGCGCAATATTGCTCTGTCCTTTGTCGAAATCATATCACAAACAACCCCTTTTTACAACTCACTTGCAAATTTTCTATAAAAACGGTAATTGTCAAAGTCCGCCTCTTCCGGCACGCCGTGGTCACACGTTGGTATGTATCCGCCACGCCTTTTCATATCCGGTAAAACGCCTTGTAAATAATCCGTCAACTCCTGCCTTGTCTTTGAAAACTCACGCTTGTCAATTCCGCCTGTCATTACTATGTTCGGGTATTTTTTGCCTATCTCTGTTACAAAAGAGCCACTTGCCACTTCAAACGGGCTGTAGACGTCAAATCCTATCTCGGCATAAGTGGGTATAACAGACTCTATTAACCCATCCGTGTCAAGGTGCAAATACAGTTTTCTTGTTTTGTCAATTTGCCTTGCCTTTGTGTTATCTATAAGGCGCTTATAGTAGGGCAAAATAAACTCTCTTATCATATCGTGCGATATAAGCGGCCCCTGATTATACGTTATGTCCTCGCCAAAAAACAGCTCATCAAGCGTAACATACTGCTGATGATAAGCCGTCACGGCATCGGCAAGCTCAAACCAAGCCTCCATGCAAGTGTGTATCAAATCGGGGTCGTCGTACACCATGTAAAGCAAGTCTTCGGGGCCCATAAGGCTGCGCAGATACATAAAACCACCGACATACCTCTGCACCATCATGGTGCCTTTTTTTTCGGCCTCAAGCATTGCCGGCACATGCTTTTCTAGGTCTATATACCGCTGCTTTGTCTTTGGGTTAAGCCTCCAAAGGCATTTCTCTTTAAAGCTCTCAAGGTCTTTAACAGGGTGGTCTACATACTCCGGCATATAGCCCGAGCGGCTTTTTTTAAAGTAGAGGACACTGCGCCCAAACTCATCAATGGCAATCTCCTTGTCGCCTAAATCCTCTACCTGCACTTGCTCAAAACGGGGGTAAAACTCAGATGCCTCCCAGTTACAGCCGTTAAGGTACATTTGCCCATCGTCCTCAAGGTAAAACATCTCTTTCATATAATCGTCGTAAACCCATGGGTCGTGCTCGCCTTGCAGTTTGCCCTGCTCACGCCATGCATCAAGGCTGTAATAGCCAAATTCGGTATTAACAAAATCTAAATTTGGCGTTATTTCGTAAGTTTGTCTTCTTCTCTTTGCCATTTCTGCCATTGTGCTATAATTTAGTTTGCTCATTTTACGCTCCTGTTTTAATTTATTTTAGTATAGAACCAGCTGTCAATGCGTTCTCAATTTGCCTGTTTCCTAAAATATACATCAGTATTGTAGGTATGCTGCTTAAAATCATTACAGCGCCAATTTGGCCCCAGTCTGCAACGCCTATACTTGTAAAAAAGCTTAACAATGCCACGGGCAAAGAGCGTATTTCGTCTTTGGCACCGATGATGAATGCGAGGAAAAACTCATTCCATGTATTCATAGAGATTAAAACCATTTGTGTTGCAATTGCAGGTTTTATCATAGGCAAAATAATTCTAAAATATGCACCGTATACAGAGCACCCGTCTATATATGCTGCCTCCTCGAGCTCTTTAGGCAAAGATTTTAAAAACGCGCTAAGCATTAATACGCAGGACGCAAGCGCAAAGGCAGAATAAGGTAAAATTAGCGAGAAGTGCGTGCCGCTAAGATGTAAATCATTTAGCAAAAGGTATAGCGGTATAATTATAACTTGCACGGGTATTATAAGCCCAAAAGTTAAATAACCTGCCGCTATTCCGGCAAATTTCCAGTTCATCCTTGTAATAGCATACGCTAGCATAGAGCCCAAAAATATAACTACAACTATTGTAGAACCCGTATAAATTAAGCTGTTTTTAAAATAGTGCAAAAAGTCAAAACTGTCAAGTACTTCGGCGTAGTTTGTCGCATCAAAAACCTGCGGAAGCCCAAACGGGTTTAAGTAAACCTCACTTTTCTCTTTAAACGATAGATTTATCATCCAATAAAGTGGGAAAAGAAATGTAATGCCGCTTATCAATAAAAGAGCCTTTACGGTAAAGTTTCCAAACTTACTCACATATATCTCCATTCTGCCAAAAGTGGCTTAAAATATTTTTTGACAAACAGTGTTAAAAATAATTAAAACTGCACGCTATCTTGTTTTAAAATTTTGTTTATAAAAAGTGTTACAATTAAGCATTGGATAATAAATATAACTGCAACAGCACTTCCCACGCCGTATTCATTCCTTGTAAATGCGTAATTGTACATCTCGTAAATCATTGTTCTTGAATGGCTGCCAGGGCCACCGCTTGTCATTACACGTATGTGTGCAAATTGTGCAAGCGAGCCCAGCGTAGAAACAACTAAAACATATTTTAAAACGTTTGAAAGCAGGGGTATTGTTATGTGAATACTTGCTTTAAAGAAACTAGCACCGTCTATAATTGCCGCCTCGTAATAAGAGTTTGGTATTGATTTTATGCCCGTGTACATAATTAGGCTGTTAAGCCCTATGTACTGCCATAAATAGGCAAAGCTTACCGCCGGTATAACTGTTTCAAGGTCTGTAAGCCAAGAGTGCTTAAGCATGTCCAGCCCTAAAAAGTCAAGGGTGCTATTTATTAGGCCCCATTCGGGCTCGTAAATGGCAACCCACATTTGTGCAATAACCGTAACTGTTAGCACAGCGGGAAAAACCGAACTAAACTTGAACACATTTTTGCTAAAAGAATTATCATAATTCATGAACAGAGCAAAGATGAGTGATATAGGTATTGCAATAAACACTGAAAAAAACGTTATAATCCACGTGTTCATCACAGAGTGCCAAAAGTCACCGTCTGTTAAAATTTCTACGTAATTACTAAAGCCTACAAACCCATCACTTGAAAAGCCGTCGTGATCTAAAAAGCTCATCTGTACCTGTGGTATCATGGGGTATACAACAAATACGGTAAAGAGTATTAATGCAGGTAAAGCAAAAACATATACTGCCTTTTTGTCCATTAAATTTTTGTTCATTGTTTGGATTTTCCTCTCTGCTTTTTAAGTACTTACAGTGCATTGCGTAACTTACAAAAATTGTAGTACCCTGTAAAGTTTTGTGTTTTAGAGCCGCCATGGAGGTTTTTGCTTAGGGCGGCTCCGTTTTACAAGGTACTACATTATATTTGTGCTAAATTGCTAATTTGCCACAACAGCTATTTAATTTAACTGTTGAGTATATTTTGTTAATTAAAATACTCGTTCTCAAGCCAGTCTTCGTTCATGTTTGCCACAAAGTCCTCTGCTGTGTAGCCGCCCGCAAGTAGGCTAGAGCCATATTGGCCAAACGATGCCGCAACTTTTGCATCCATTGCATTTAAGTATATGTTAGCAGATTTTGTAGCAGCTGCGTCATATATCTCAAGGTTTTTTGTCATTAGCGCTGACGGTTCAGGCAGTGCAATCTCAGATACTAGGTTTGTTGAGCCGCCGCTGGATGCATAGAAATTAGCCTCTTGTTGTGCGCAGAACGCTGCAACTTGTACAGCTATTTCAACGTTTTCGCCCTTTGCATTTACAGCGTAGCCGTTAAGCGGCGAGCCCCATACAGATAAAACATCGTCAGGGTTAACATCGTCTACCATTTGCGGCCATTGCATTATATCAATAGCTTCGTTGCTTTGTAGGTTTGGCACTTCCCAAGTAAAGCCCATGTACATTGCAGATTGTCCCGATGTGAACATCTCTAAAGCAGGGCCGTAATCAAGGTTAGAAACACCCTCGGGCAAGTAGCCGTTTGCAACTAGAGTCTCAATTTTAGAAACAGCCTCTAATATAACAGGGTTAGAAAAATCTGTCTCGTTTGCAAGCAGTGCATCAATAACAGATGGGTCGTGCAACTGTGTAAATGTTTGAACAAGGAATAATTGTGGTGCCCAGCCGCCTTTGCCCATTAAGCTAATTGGTGTAACACCGGCAGCTTTTAATGTGTCGCAAGCTGTTAAAAACTCGTCCCAAGTTGTTGGCACTTCTATATTGTTAGCCGCAAAAATGTCTTTGTTATAGAAAATTTTACCTGTAAAGTAAGAGTCAGCGCCAGAGGTAACTGTGTAGATGCCGCCGTCTTTAAACTCTAAAAGCTCAGGTGTGTTGTAGTTGTCAATAAAGCCACTTTCTGTTATATAGCTTGTTAGGTCAAGCTGGTTGCCCGCCTGCATAATCGGGAATGCATAATCCGCAGTGGAGTACCAAATGTCGGGCAAATCATCTGTGGAGTTGTATGTTTTCATTTTGTTTGCAAGGTCTTCGCCGCCGCCGCCCGGCTCGTATTCCATAGTTACGTTAGGGAAAGCTGCTTGTACATTTGCTTTTATGTAATCTTCCAAAATGGATGTTTGGTTTGCGTCTGTGCTAATAGATACAAGTCTGATTGTTACTTTTTCATCACTTGCAACCTCGGTGTCCTGTGTGGTTGTAGTTTCTTCACCGGTTGTAGCTTCTGCCGCAGGGGCCTCGCTGGAGCAACCTGCAAAAAGTGCAAGCGACATAAGTAGTGCTAGTAGTAACGCCAATGTTTTTTTCATTTTTAAAGTCCTCCTAAAATAATTTTGGTAAGCCATAGCAATAGAATATAATATTTTTAACAAAAATAACAGAAACATTTATAAGATTAGTGGGTAAAATTGTCATATAAAAATTTAAGGTCTCGCAAAACAACTGTTTTTTTGGTATAATTTTTTTAGCGTGTTAGCGAAAAAAGCTTGTAAAACAAATTTATTGCATTAATATATTATTATAAATAGGTAGGCTGTGTATGAAATCTAAGTTAAAGAATCAAATACTTTTATCAAATGCATTAATTTTTGTGGGGTTTGCGGTTTTAATTAGCATATTATCTTATAATTTTTACTTTAATAGCACAAGAAACGAGATATTTTCACTGATAGATAGTCAAAATCAGATAATTGAAAACAGCCTTGAGACAATATTTGAGTCCAACAAAGACTATTTAAAAATAACAAGTACAGATTTAAAGCTGCAAGACACACTTGCAGCGGTTTTGAGCGAGGATAATTTATCAGAGGACCTGCGACATGAGGTATATAACAGCATGTCGGCAATTTTAAGCAATGTTATTTACCCTACAACAAGCATTGTTGGCGGGGCGGTAAGCCTAAATGGGGAGATATTATACTCGGGTTACTCAATAAACGAAGACGAGGCAATGGCAATATTTACACAGGAATATATGCAGGAGTTAAAAGATAGCCAGGGCGTTATATTAAAGGGACTACATACGCTGCGCTTTACAGATAATACCGAAAAAAATGTGTTTACAATAGGCAAAAGCATAATAGGCAAACAAACAGGCCAATATTTGGGCGAATGTGTTTTGTTTATAGACGAGGCAACGGTAAATTTAGCAATAGACGGCGCATTGACAAATAGCGAGATAATACTGTTAGATGAAAATAACATAGTTGTTTCGGCCGCAAACAAAGACTACCTATATAAAAGCACAGCGGAGATTGAAAGCCTTAAATTTATTGACGTCGATGCCGGACAAACTGTTGTCAAAGGCAATGTGTATTATAAAATTAATGAGGCACAGGGGCTTAAAATACTAAATTTATACACGCACACAGCCGATTTTAATAGCAATGCAGTTTATTTTATAACTTTAGCGGCAATATCCATCGTCGCCTTTGTATTAATCGTTATCTTTACAAATATTGCAAATGCAAAACTTATTAAGTCCGTTGAAAAAATTGAAGACAGCATGATGAAAGCGTCTAAAGGGGACTATACTGTAAGGCTCACCGAGGATTTGTCGTATGAGCTGAGGGATATATCTACAAGTTTTAACATACTTATACAAACAATAGATAATTATATAGCCGAAATTTACAGGCAGGAACAAGTTAAAAGAGAGCTCGAATTTAAAATATTGCAAGCGCAAATAAACCCACATTTTCTCTATAACACAATAGAGACTATTATATCATTTGTAACGTTAAAAATGGACGTAGAGGCAAAGAAAATTGCGGTTTCGCTTGCTAATTTTTACAAGCTAATGCTGAGCAAGGGCGAGGATATAATAACTGTAAAAGAGGAGTTTTTGCTGAGCGAGACATATATAAATATACAAAACCTTCGCTATGGAGAGTTTGTGGATTTTGACATAGAGTATGAGGATATAGGCGACAATTTAATACCCAAACTAACACTGCAGCCCATCATAGAAAATGCGCTTTATCACGGTGTAAAAGAGGGCGAAAAAAAGGGCCTTATAAAAATATATGGGTATGAAAAAGACGGGGAAATATTAATAGAGATAACAGATAATGGCGTGGGTATTGACAAAGAGTCGATTGACAACGCGCTAAAAGATAACTCGAGTGAAAAATCTTTTGGCCTTTATAACATTAATAATAGGCTAAAACTTAAATTTGGCAATAATTACGGCATAAAAATACAAAGCGAGGTAAATAAGTACACTAAAGTTACTGTAAATATGCCAAAAAAAATTGACTAGCTAGTTTTTTATTAAGTGAAAGTGGTACAAAATTATATGAATATTTTGATAGTTGACGATGAAGTTTACTTTAGGCGTGCGCTAAAAGTAAGTATACCTTTTGAAGCCCTTGATTTTAAAGAGTGTTTTGAGGCGGGCAACGGCATTGAGGCGCTTAAAGTTTTAGAGGAAAACAGTGTTCAAATTGTGCTCTCGGACATAAACATGGGCAAGATGAACGGGTTGAATTTTATAAAAGAGGCAAAGGAAAAATATCCGCACATAAAATTTATAATAATATCGGGCTACGATGATTTTGATTTTGCAAAGCGGGCAATAACTCTAGGCGTTTTAGACTATATTACAAAGCCGATAGAAGAAGAAAACTTGATAAATACGCTTAAAAAAACAATAAACACACTAAAGAGTGAGCAGCTTATAAATGAAAAAATAGAATTTTTAACAGATACGGTCGAGGCTAACCAAAGGGCTTTAAAAAAGCACTTTATAAGCAAGCTTTTAACAGGGGATATTTCTGGCGCAAACG
Organism: uncultured Bacteroides sp.; assembly: GCA_964368295.1. GTDB lineage: Bacteria > Bacillota > Clostridia > Oscillospirales > Ruminococcaceae > Ruthenibacterium. Next base: position 1,810 of record CAYJBO010000057.1, on the reverse strand, counting down.
AGTTTATTAAGGAAAAGTTTAAAGATTACGATGTGATGTTAAACAAAGGCGCCTATGCGGTTATACATATGCAGATAGACTCGCTTTACGCACACGATTTTGACAATACAGATAAAAAATTGTGGACATATGCCATTGAAAATTTAGCGCTTGAAATGTTTAACTTTGAGGGCGAGGTTTTAACGGAAGATTTATGCAAAGTATATATGCTGCTTGGCAATATTAGTGGCGAAGCCGATGTGCTTGCCATTTGCAATAAATTAAAAAACTACGTTCTCAGCAACTTAAATTTTAGTATAAGTATAAGCGTAAGCGGCATAAAAGAAACTGTGTCTGAGATACAAACCGCGTTTAACGAGGTTAATTTTGTGTGCAATTCGCTAGAGGTTTTGGGCACTAATGCCGTTGTAAGTTACAAAAGCTTAGAGTACGAAAAAACGCTTACAAACCCTATCAGTACAAGCGTACAAAAAAACTTTATAACAAATCTAAGGGCTCAAAATAAACAAAATTGCATAGGCGTTTTAGACGATATTTATATGCAGGTGTTTTGCAAAAACACTAGCGTTAGGGTGTCTAAAATTAGTTTTATGAATGTGCTTTTAAGCTGTTTTGAGTATTTGACGGAAAACAATATGGAACACTTAATGCTTGAATACGACAAAGTGCTAAATAAAGTTACTAATATTGACGACGCCTTTATAATTTATAACACGCTAAAAGAATTTATCGAAACAATAATTATAGACGATAATGCGCATAAAAGTAAGGATGGCTCGGAGATTGTAAAAAAGGCAAAGCACTTTATAGAAAATAATTATAGCGATTGTTTTTTAAACATAGAAACCATTGCAAAAGAGGTTTTTACAAGCTATGGGCATTTGTGCTATGTGTTTAAAAACGAGACAGGAACAACAATTAATGATTACATTACAGATTATAGGATGAACAAGGCCTATGATATGCTAGTGGCAAAAAAGGGCACTGTTTTGGCGGTGTCGCTTTCGGTAGGGTTTTCAAATTCAAATTATTTTTCAAAAGTTTTTAAGAAAAAATTTAACGTGTCACCCAGTAAGCTGTTGTAAAAAAGGGGGCGCGACTCCCTTGATATTTGTTAAGGCAGGAGTGGTATGGGGCAGTAGGGCGTGGCATACGGACAAAACAGCTACTAAAAGTAGAACTTAACAAATAGGGCAAGAAAGCATAATGCCAAACGCATTTATTCAAGCATTAACTTAATATATTAAATAGCTATAGCCGAAAAAACAAAATCCACTAGCTATATACTACTGTCAATAAAGAAATAAACTGTCACTTCAAATTGATAGTGACAGTTTGCTTTTATGTAGATTATACTAATAATTGGTATTATTTTTATCTTCTACCTCTTTTAAAAGAATAGCTATATCTTCACACACTTTATTTATACCAAAGCATATCAAAAATGAAACTATGCCAAGTAATAAGAAAAAAACAGTCCATATTGAAAAGCTTGTATTCCCCACTAAATTTGTGTGAAGCAACTCCGTACTTCCTCCTAAAAAGAACAAAATTGCTGAAAAAACTAAAGAAATAATTCCAAGCCATATTAAAAAAACCCAAAACCCTTTAACGTGGCGAAAAATATAATGTCCTTTTCTCATAAAAACTTCCTCCATCTATTATATAAATAATATGTAGTACCTACTGACCAAAGCTAGCTTTAATTAGTGCAATAATGCAATACGGAAAAACAGGACGCAAAAACTTAATTAACAGAAAACCTCAGCCACCTTAGCGAGAGTAAGGCAAAAAAGTTGTCATTAAGAAT
>CAYJBO010000056.1:0-17924 GCA_964368295.1 uncultured Bacteroides sp. | reverse complement strand
ATCTATTTTGTACAACCTAGATGGTCGGAGTGACAGGGGTCGAACCTGCGGCATCCTGGTCCCAAACCAGGCGCGCTACCATCTGCGCTACACCCCGATATATGTACGCTTAAAACGTGACGCAGGCCTTGCAGCGCCACGTTTTAAGGTAATAACAATTATATGATTTTTGCTAATTAGTTGTCGCCGTCGCTATTTTTTAAAAAGTCTAAAATTGCGTCGTACTCGTCGTCCTCGTCATCTTGTTGATAACTTGGATTGGCAACTACTGTTTCAACAGGAGCTTGTGGTACTGCAACAACAGGCGCCGGTGTTGTGTGTTGCTCATAAGCAACAGGTTGCTGAACTGTCGGTGCATATATTGGCTGTGCTGTTACACCTGTGTATTGTGCCTCAAGTGCTGTCGATACTGTGCTCTCACTGTCTACAATGTCAAAACCTGTTGCAACAACTGTTATGCGCATTTCGTCTTTCATTGCATCGTCAAACGCGGCACCCCAAATAATATTTGCATCAGGATGTGCTGAATTTGTTATCAATGTAGCTGCTTTTTCAACATCATCAAGACCAATGTCAGGAGATGATGTGATGTTTATAATAACGCCCCTTGCGCCCGCAATACTTGTCTCTAATAAAGGACTGGAAATTGCAGCGTTTGCGGCATCTTCAGCTTTGTTAACGCCTTTTGCAGTGCCCACACCCATGTGTGCATAGCCCGCATCTTTCATTATACTACGTACATCGGCAAAGTCAAGGTTTATTAATGCCGCAACGTTAATTAATGCAGAAATACTCTCAACACCTTGACGCAAAACATTGTCTGCTGCCTCAAAAGCATTGTTTAGTGTAATTTTCTCTTGGCTTATATACTTTAATCGCTCGTTAGGTATAACAATAAGTGCATCTACACGCTCAAGCAAGCCGGAAATACCTATCTCCGCCATTGTCATTTTGCGTTTACCTTCAAATGCAAAGGGTTTTGTAACTATACCAACTGTCAAAATGCCCAAATCGCTAGCAACTTCAGCAACAATAGGTGCTGCACCTGTACCGGTACCGCCGCCCATGCCTGCAGTAATAAATGCCATTTGTGCACCTTTTAATGAAGAAGCAATCTCTTCCCTGCTCTCTTCTGCGCTGCGTTGACCAATTTCAGGCTCTGCGCCTGCACCGCGACCTTTAGATAGTTTTGGCCCAAGCTGTACTTTATGTGTAGCTTTAGAAGCAAGTAATGCCTGTTGATCTGTGTTCATGCTAATAAACTCAACACCTTGCAAGCCGCATTGTACCATTCTGTTAACTGCATTTCCGCCGCCGCCGCCAACACCTATTACTTTTATCTGTGTTATGTTTTGCATTTCCTCGTCCAGAATAAATGCCATAACTATTCCCCCCAGTCACTAAGTTGGATTACACCTTTTGCATTAAAATAAAACAATTACATCGGTTCCGACATAATAACTCCACAATATTATTTATTATATCAGAAAGGTTGTTAAATTGCAATAGTTTTTTTGTAAGTTTTTGTAATTTTCGTTACTTTTTTTTAGTAAAAACAATAATCGTAAAATTCAGCATACAATTAACTAATACAGAATGTAATTTAACATTTTACCTATAATCGTATTATGTTTTACATTTTTAATGTTATATACATAATAATACAAATTGTATTTTTTTTCAATACAATTTTCAAAAAAAATAATTTTTTCCTTAAAAAATTGTATTTTAAGCCTATATTCTCACGCCTCTACATCAAAACCGATTTTTAACTGACGCCCGAGCTCCAAACTCCTTGCATCCTGCCACTGCTATTTTTTGTGCTTACATCAAGTGTCGCCGCTTCATTTTTTGAAACACCCTGTTCCCCTTGTTCAAAAATCAGCTCATAAATAAAGCTAATCTTATCGTCTATTTCGCTCGTGCTGCCCACTATAAGTTTTATCTTACCGTTATACATCATGCTAATGTTTAGCAAATCTTCTACGTCTATGCTGTTAATCGGTGTAATTTCGCTTTTTTCCAGCGCAGCTTTTACACTAAAAAGCGCTTGGCCTTGTTCAATACTCTCTGTCTCAATGCTCTTGCCCAGCGCAACGGGTGACACAAGAGTAACGCCCTCAATAACCGTTAAATCCACAGGCTGCTCCGCACTGATCTCAAGAGCCCTTAAATTTTCATCAAACACCACCCAAACGCCTTGATTTTGTGCGCAATAGGTCTTAACCGAGTTTATTACAGTTATCTTCACCCTGCCCGGTATAGTTCTTTTAATTTCAACTTCGGCCAAATACGGCAGTGCTGTCTGCATATTCTCTACAACTTGCGCATCGTTAAATAAAAACAAATTATCGCCTATCTGCGGCGAAAAACTTGCTATAATTTGCTCCTGAGTATATATTGTGTCGCCCTCTACCTCAATGCTCTCTATGCGAAAAACAAGAAAAAACGAAATAATTACGCCCACCATTACAAGCGCCGACAAAATTACAGGTCGCAAATTTTTTCTGCTTTTTTTCCTGTCCCTTGCATTTAAAAAGTAAAAGTTTTGCTCTTTGCCCTTTTTGCCCCTTTTTGCTTTTACTGCATTTTCTTCTGTGCGCTTTTTAACGGGTTGCTTCTCATTTTTTACACGTTTTGCCCTGTTAGAGGGAAAAACAACCTTTTTGTCCTTTGATTTTTTTTCATTATTATTCTTTCGGTCATCAATTTTATTATTGCCTTGCTGTGTATTTAAGTTTTCACTTATGTTTTTGTTAGCAACCGGTTGCTTTGTAACTCTGCCCACTTCGGCGTCAAAATTGTATGTTTGGCTCTTTTTATTGTCAAGATTCCAGCTAGATAAAAAAGGATCGTCGTATGTAGTTTTTTTATTACTTGCAGGCATTCTTGCCGCATTTTCTATTTTAACTGCGCTTCTTGTTTTCTCGGCGGGCTTTTCCGGCAGCCTTACGGGGGTGTGGTTGCCGCTGTTTTGATGCACAGGGTTTACTGTTTGACCTTTATTAATTGCGTGTCCGCCGGCCAAAGTATTTGCATATGCCTGTCCACCTGCCTCCCCCACTCTTCCTGTGTCGGTGGGGGCTGTTTTGTTGGCGTCATAGCTATAATCAATGCGGTCTGCCCTTTGTCTACGTGTCTTTTTCGCGCCGCTATCATAGCCGTAGTCCGGCCTTTTAGGTCTTTTATCCATAGCCATGGCAAACCTCCTCAAATTATTTTCATTAAATTAATTATACATCCACAAGTTTTATGTCTGCGCCAAGCTTACTAAAAAGCGCCGCAATATCCTCATATCCACGGTTTATATACTCAACACCTTTTACAGTGCTTTGCCCACAAGCCTGCATTGCAGCTATAACAAGTGCCGCTCCGCCGCGCAAATCTTTTGCATATAGAGTCGCCCCATTTAACTGCTTTACGCCACAAACGCTTATTTTATTCTTGCTTATTTTAACATTTGCACCAAGCGAAGAAAAATCTCTAGAGCACGCAAATCTGTTTTCAAAAATTGTATCGGTGCAAGAGCTGAGCCCTTTAGCCCTGAGGCACGCCGCCATTAGAATAGGTGCACAATCGGTTGAAAACGCAGGATATATATCTGCAAAAACATCGCCTATTCCATTTTGCACACCGCACGAGTATGCACAAATGGTGTCCTCTGCTATAACTGTTACGCCACAACCCAACTTTTTAAGCATAGGATAAACGGCCGAGACATGCAAGCTATTGCAATTTTTAATTATTACCTCTCCGCCGCAAGCCGCCACTGCACACAATACCGTCCCAACAGAAATTCTATCTGGACACACATTGTGGGTAGCACCGTTTAAATCGCTCACTCCATCTATGTACAAAACATCAGTGCCTACCCCTGCAATTCTCGCTCCGCAACTAATTAAAAATCTCACTAAATCCTCTATCTCGGGCTCTTTTGCAACTCCCCTTAGCACTGTTTTGCCCTTTGCTGTAACGCCAGCCATTATTAGGGTTTCGGTTGCGCCAACGCTAGGGAATTTTAACGTGTAATCTGCGCCTATTAAGCCATCTTTCGTCCGCAGTTCAATACAGTCGTCATTATCACTTCCGTAAATAATTTTCGCTCCCATTGCCTCAAGCCCATTTAAGTGTATATCTATGGGCCTTGCGCCCAGCTTACAGCCCCCCGGCTGGGTTATTTTCGCACATTTTGTGCGCTTTAAAACAGGCGCTAAAAAAAACAAAGATGAGCGCATCGTCTCCATAAGATAAGGCGGTATACAACTGCTACTCAGCGTTGTGGCATCTACCGCACACCCGTCTTTTACAGTTGCAACCTTACACCCCAAAGCGCATAAAATATCATACGCCGCAAAAACGTCCGACAGTCGAGGAACATTGCTAAAACGCACAAGCCCCTCTACAAGCACAGACGCCGCCAAAAGCGGCAAGATGCTATTTTTTGCGCCCGGTGCTACTACACTGCCACATAAATTTTTACCACCAATAACACGCAACTCACTCATAAAACCACCCCACTTTACATACTTAAAACAATCTATCGTATGCATAGCGTGGTTTTTTTGTGAAAATCTACTTTTTACAGGGCGCAGACTAGGCGCTTTTTACTCTATTTTTACCATTTTAGTAAAACACTAATTTAAAACGGACAACGCTTACTTGCCCATTAGCTTTTTTAGTTGCTCGTATATTTCTGCTGTGCAATTGGGGCTGCTAAGCGCAAGAGCCTTTACTCCCATTGATTTCACAGTAGCTCTGTTTGCCACAAGCCCCTCTACTATTTTTTGCAGAGAATCTTCCTTTAGGTCTTTTTCCTCAATAACAACTGCCGCACCTGCCCTTTCAAGGCGCATAGCATTATGGTATTGATGGTTTTCCGCTACATTTGGTGACGGTATCAACACAGAGGCCTTTCCTGACGCAGCAATTTCTGCAAGGGTTAGCGCGCCTGCACGTGAGATGACAAGGTCTGCCGCACTGAGCAGCTGTGGCATATTGTCTATGTACTCCTTAATAATAAATCTAGGGCTGTTATCAATTTGCATGGCCTTTGCCATCTCTTCAAAGTCTTCTTTTTCTATGCTTCCTGTGGCGTGTATATGCACTATGTCAGGCTTTGTTTTCTCCCACACTGCAAGCTTTGCAACTGCCTCGTTTACACGCATTGCACCAAGGCTACCGCCAAAAGACAAAATTAGCAAGTCATCGTTTTTTAGAGATAGGGCATCTCTGGCCTTTTGCCTGTCCTGCAAAAAAAACTCGCTGCGTATAGGGTTTCCCACAACGACTGTTTTACCTTGTGCCAAAAGCCTTTCCTTCGCATCTTTTGACGCAGCTAAAACTAAATTAACCTCTTTTGCAAGCATTTTATTTGTTATGCCCGGGTAGGCATTTTGCTCATGAATTGCTGTTTTTATGCCCATTTTAACTGCAGCCCTTACCACAGGTCCGCTAACATAACCGCCAGTGCCAATTACAAGGTCGGGTTTTATACTTTTAATTATAGTTTTTGCGCGTGGCAACGACATAGCTAAATAGTAAATTGCCGCAAAGTTGCGCAATATGTTTTTAGGCGATAACTTTCGCTGAAAGCCCCTAACCTCTATTTCATGAAAACCATACCCGGCATTTTTTACGAGTTTTGCCTCCATGCCGGTTTTTCTGCCGGCAAAGTGCACCTGTGCGGCTGGTATATTTTTTTTAATTTCACTTGCAATGGCAAGCGCCGGGTTGATATGGCCGGCAGTGCCGCCGGCGGCTATTAATATGCGCATAATAAAGCACAGTTCCTTTCAACTTTTCTAAAACAAACACAGCCTAGGTTTTGTGTATTGCACTCTGACGTGATACAGATAAAATTACGCCTATCTCGCACAGCAACATTAATAGCGATGTGCCACCGTAGGAGAAAAACGGCAGGCTTATACCCGTGTTTGGTATTGTGTTTGTAACAACGGCAATATTTAGTGCCGCCTGTAGTGTTATTTGTATTATAATGCCTGCAACAAGCATAAACCCAAATTTATCTTTTGCTTTAAACGCAATATAAAAACCTCTTATCATTAAAATAATAAAAAGCAAAATAACACTCATAGCGCCAATAAATCCTAACTCCTCGCACAATATTGCAAATATAAAGTCATTTGCCGGCTCCGGCACATAGAGATGTTTTTGCCTTGAATTGCCTAATCCAAGCCCAAAAAGACCGCCCGAGCCTATTGCATATAGACTTTGCAACGTTTGGTATGCGTTTCCTGAGGGGTCGGACAAGGGGTCCAACCAATACTGTATTCGCTTTTGTGCGTATTCGTTGTTAAGCACATAAAGGGTTGCAGTAACGCCAAGCACTGCCCCTCCGCCTATATAATACGCAGGGTTTAGGCCGCCTATAAAAAGCATGCCTAGCGCAATTAGTCCCACTAAAATAGCTCCCGACAAGTGGCGCTCTAACCCAAGCGGCACAACAATTATAGTGACAGCCGACAAAAACGGAAGCACACCGTACTTAAACTGTCTCATCCTATCGTAATTTTGCGATATCTTCATTGAAAAAAACAGTATTATTGCAAATTTTGCAATCTCCGAGGGCTGAAAAGAGTTGCTGCCTATATAAATCCATCGCCTTGCACCGTTTACCGGATCAAAGACTAGCGCCACCAGCAATAAAATCGAAGACACCAGTAAAAGAGGAAAGGCAAATTTTAATAGAATGTGGTAATCAAAAAGCGAAATGATATACATTGCAACTATTCCCACAACTGCAACAGGGAGTTGCCTTTGAATATAAAAAAGGCTACTGCTCTCTCTGTAATAGGCGTATGCATAGCTTGCACTAAACACCATGACAAGGCCATACGCTACCATAACCACAATAAGCATAAAGAAAAACCAATCAATAGGGTCTCTCTTTTTTATGTGGGAGTGCACTTGCGATATTATTTTTACATCACTGCGAGCTTTTTCCATACGTCTCCCCCTTTAATATTATCAATTAAAAATGCTGCCACAAAAAGGCATTGCACCTACTATATTATAGGCCAATAAAAACATATATACACGCAAGCACTACACAGGCAAGCGTAAAAAACCCAAAAGTAAATACTATTTTCACTTCGCTCCAGCCACACATTTCAAAGTGGTGGTGTATAGGGCTCATTTTAAATATGCGCTTGCCATGTGAAAGCTTAAAATACGTCACCTGCAACATAACGCTAAACGCCTCTATAATATATATGGCACCAACTATTATAATAAGCTCCGGCCTGCCTATGGCAAAGCCAATTGTCGCCGCAGCACCGCCCAGAAACATACTGCCCGTGTCGCCCATAAACACCTTAGCCGGGTACATGTTCCAAGTTAAAAAGCCTGCAGTGCCGCCCACAATTGCCGCCGCAAATATAGCCATTGTAATATTGCCCAGCACATTGCATATAAAAATAAACCCAAGCATCACTATAAATGTTACAAAAGAAGCAAGCCCGTCTATGCCGTCCGTCAAATTAACCGCATTTACTATGCCAATTATTAATATAGCCGCAATGGGATAAAAAAACAGCCCAAAATCAACAAGACCAACAAAGGGAAGCTCTATCACCGTTGTGAGCGTGCCGTTAATGTGCATAGACCATAAAAAACCGACTGTAATTAAAGCTTGTGCAAAAATTTTGTACCTGGCTCGCAGGCCTAAATTGCGTTTTTTCACTACTTTAATATAATCGTCCACAAAGCCTGTTGCGCCAAACGCAATTGTCGTAAGCACAACTATATAAAGCGACACAGTTGTTTTTGAAAACATACTGCCCATTAAAGGCGCTGCATTTACCGCAAGCACTAAGTAGCCAAAAACAACGCCCATAAGTGAGCCAATGTAAAACATTAGGCCTCCCATTGTGGGTATGCCGTTTTTGCTGGCATGCCAAGACGGGCCTATCTCCTTTATAGTTTGGCCAAATTTTAGCTTTCTTAACGCAGGTACTATAAAAAAACCTGTTACAGACGTTAAAATTAATGCCACAAAACACGCTACTATCATTGCATATCTGGCTGTTATCATTTGTTTTCACGTTCCTTTCGCCGAGTTAATTTTCTGCGCTATCACACTTATAGCTGTCGTAAAATCCTTTTAAAATCTCTTCAAACTGCATGCCCCTGCTCGCTTTTACAAGCACTGTGTCGCCGCTGTTGCAAAAACTTGTCAGCAACTGCGCCGCAGCGGCATTATTGTCACAGTGCACGGCCTCTACACCAAGACCATGTGCACGGTTATGCGCGGCACGCATTGCCTCTCCAACCGTAATTAGCACGGCTATGTCGTTGTCTGCGCACATATACCCAACTTCATCGTGCGCCTGTGCTGTAATGTCCCCAAGCTCTAGCATATCGCCCAACACAGCTATCCTTATACCCTTTACGGGCAAATCCCTAAGCATTTTAATTGCGGCAGTTACACTGTCGGGGCTTGCGTTATAGCAGTCCTCAATAACAGTGACATTGCAGTGCTCTACTATATTTTGTCTGTAGCCTGTTGTCTTGTAATCGCAAAGCGCTTTTGCCGCCTTTTTTGCATCTAAGCCAAGTCTTGTTGCAACTGCATATGCGCTTAGTGCATTTGATACGTTGTGCACACCGACACTTGGTATGTACGCATTTATTGCGCCGTTCTCCACATCGTTAATAACAAAGTTTGTGCCGGCCTTGCTCTGCTGTATATCGCTGGCAAAAACATGTGCGTCTTTGTTATTTATAGCAAAAAACACACGGTTTACACCCTGCCTTACCTGCGCATTTATAAGCATGTCGTCGTCACCGTTTAGCACAAGCACGCCGCCGTCTTTTATGCCCTCGCATATTTCCATTTTTGCGTCACATATATTTTGCCTACTTCCAAGCTGCTTTAAATGCGCCGTGCCTATGCACGTTATAATTGCGGCGTCGGGTTTTGCCGCAACGGTTAGTTTTCTTATTTCGCCCATGCCCTGCATGCCCATTTCTATAATTGCATACTCTGTCTCATCGTCTATTTGCATGAGCGTCTTTGGCATGCCTATCTCGTTGTTTTGGTTGCCTTGCGTTTTAAGTGTATTGCCAAAAGAGGAAAAAACAGCACTGCAAAACTCTTTTGTAGTTGTTTTACCCACACTTCCTGTCACACCTATAACCAGAGGGGCAAAGCAATCCCTATAATTTGCACCCATCGCTATCATAGCATCAAGCGGGTCTTCAACTATAACTGTTTTAGCGGCGTTCACTCCCTGCACTTCATGCTGTGCCACTATTGCAACACAACCATTTTCAACCGCCGTTTTTGCATAGTCATGCCCGTCTACACGCTCGCCTTTAATGCACACAAAAATACTGCCCTCTTCTACTTGCCTACTGTCTGTAACAACGGCTGTAACGGGTACATCAGCTTCAACTGCACCCACACCTTTAAGCAGAACATTGGCCGAAATAGCTTTCATAATAAGTAATACACTCCTCTTTTTATCTGCCGTTTTTTGCAAGCCAATCGCTCACTATGCGGTGTTCGTCCAAGTACACCGTAACACCGTCTACGGCTTGATAATCCTCATGCCCTTTCCCGCACAGCACAAGAACATCATCTTTTTGCAACATGTTTAACGCCTTTTGCAGCGCAGTCCTGCGCTCTACCTCTACCAAATAAGGCTTGCCGGATTTTTTCAAAATAGGCTCAACGCTTGCAATTATGTCATAAGGATCTTCTCTTCTCGGGTTGTCAGAAGTCAATATGGCGTAATCGGCATATTTAACTATTGCGTTCGCCATCAACGGACGTTTTTCAACATCTCGCTCTCCCGGCAAGCCAAAAAGAGCAAACAAGCGGCCTTTAACAAACGGCGCTATGCTCTCAAGCACCTTTTCCACGGCATCGCCCGTGTGGGCATAGTCGCAAAGCACTATAAAATCTCCGCTGTAAAGCACTTCTGCCCTGCCGCAAACACCTCGGCTGTTTTCAAGTGCTTTTGCCGCCGCACTTACATCTACACCTAGCAAAGACACCGCTGCAACGGCAAGCAACGCATTGCTTACCGAAAAATGTCCCGGCATAGGGAATTTAACACGATGAATTAAGCCTGTTCCCACAAGCTCAAACTTAACGCCTGCCGCAGAGAGCATTATATTGTGCGCTGTAAAATCTGCCGAGTCATCATGTGTCGAAACTTCTATTTTTCTTGGGACATCGCACTCTGCCAAAAGCCTCTTGCCATACTCATCGTCTATATTTACCGCCATTGCGTCAACCTGAGAGAAAAGGCTCTTTTTAGCCGCATAATAATTTTCAAAAGTCTTGTGATAATCGAGATGGTCTCTCGTCAAATTTGTAAAAACTCCGACATCAAATTGTACACCCCAAAGGCGCATTTGGTCAAGTGCCTGGCTGCTGGCCTCCATAACGGCATGATGACAGCCGGCGGCTACCATGCGCGCGAGCAAAGCATGTAAATCCCACGCCTCCGGCGTTGTATATTTAGACGGCACTTGCATTGTGTCTATCTCTGTGTGGATTGTGCCCATAAGGCCCACTTTACTGCCGGTTTGCTCTAATATTTGCTTAATAACTGTTGTTACAGTACTTTTTCCATTTGTGCCAGTAACCGCCGTAAGTTTAATCTTTTTTGCGGGATTGCCAAAGTAGTTGCGACATAAATCGGCATATGCCTTTCGCCCGTTTTCTACAACAACTTCATTTTTAAGCCCTAGCTCGTGCTCGGTAACTATTAAAGCAGCACCTACCTCAAGCGCTTTTAAAGCAAATTCGTGCCCGTCTGTTGTTTGCCCTTTTGCGCATACAAAAATGCTACTCTGCGTAACACGGCGCGAGTCTTGCACGATTAAATCAATATCCGCGTCGGGCAAATTGCCCGTGTATTGCACACCATCAAAAAGTTGTTTTAACAACATCTGTAATCACCTACTATTTTTACTTTGCAAATTTTATATGTTATGTAAATTATACTTGCTGTGCCGCCCGAGTTCATTTTACCCTAGTGCTTTTATAGCAAAACTTGCACTTTGTGTCATCACCATGGCCTTTTGCATGGCGCAGGCACTACAGGCCTTTTGCACACATTTTCACCGGTAAAAGTCATCAGCGTACATCGGCTGAAATTAACCCTAAATATTATACCACATTTTTAAAAGTAAATCTCTAAAATTTATTAATCTGTAATAGTAACATCGTGGAATATAACCTCAACCACTGTGCCCATTGTAACCTCGGTGCCCGGTGTAAAGCTTTGGCTCATGGCTTTTACGTTTTCGCTCTCTTCGCCCACACCCATAACGCTTATATTTAATCCTGCCGCGCTAAGCAACGCTTTTGCCTGTGATACCGTTTTATTGGTGAGGTCCGGTACAACTACGCTAACCGATTGCGTGCCCTCCTCGGTATAAAGCACTACGACCGACTGCCTTGCAACGGACGTGCCTGCCGCAGGGAATTGGTGTGTTACAACTGTACCTACGCCAACCTCTTTTGCATTGAATCCTTTTGCATTTAGCTGCCTGTTTGCGTCAATTACCGTCATCCCCGTAATGTCGGGCACAATCTCGTCTACCGTCAACAGCTCTTCCTGTGTATATTGTGGCTCAACGCCCATATACGGCAACACATCCGAAAGTATTGCACCAACAACAGGCGCACAGAGCACACCGCCATAGGAGCTAAATTCATCGTGCGGCTCATCAAGTATTATAATGCATGCAACAAGCGGGTCGTCTGCCGGGGCAAAGCCAACAAAAGAAGAAATCCTCAACGAGTCATCCTCATTGCCCTCTACAACTGTTTGCTTTTGGCTTGTGCCTGATTTACCCCCCACGCGGTACCCCTGAACATATGCCGCCTTGTTAGAACCGCTTGAAACGCTGTCCTCAAGCATAGCCGCTATGGTTTGGCTCGTTTCTTCTGATATTACTTGTCGCTTTATGTACGGCTCTGTAACTTCTAAAATATTTCCGTTAGAATCTATTATTTGCTTTACTGTATAAGGCTCCATCAAATAGCCACCATTTACAGCCGCCGCAACTGCGTTTAACATTGCTATAGGCGTAACTTGGCTAGACTGACCAAACGAGGAGGATGAGCGCTCTGTAATGTTCATAATTTCCACAGTGTAAACATTGCTTTGCGCCTCGTTTTGCATGTCAATGCCGGTCTTTTCATAAAAGCCAAACACCTCTAAGTAATCACAAAAAATCTCTCTTCCCATCTCCCAGGTCATCTGAATAAAATATGGGTTGCAAGATTTATTGAGTCCGCCGTAAAAATCCAGCGTGCCATGCCCTGCAAGATGCGCACAGCGCATGGTGTGCGATGCCACCTGTATGCTGCCCGAACAGCTGTAAGTTGTGTCCATTTCAACCGAGCCTGAATCGTACGCGGCGGACGCAGTTACAACTTTAAAGACAGAGCCCGGCTCGTAAATATCTTGCACTGCCTTGTTGCGCCACATTGTCTGTTGTGCAGTTTGAAGCGCAGTAGAGCGCTGCTGCTCGTCTACGATGGCATTTATCTCTGCAACAAGTGTATCGTCGTAAAGCTCGTATGGGTTGTTAAGGTCATAACCCGGAAGCGTTGCCATTGCAAGTATTTCACCTGTTTGCACATTCATTATTATTCCGGTGCCCCTGTTGGCAACATTGTGGTCTACTATTGCATTGCTCAAGTATTTTTCAAGTGTTTGCTGAATTACCCTGTCCAGTGTAAGCACTAGGCTATTGCCGTCCTCCGCAGCGTAAACTGTTCTGTAATCGCTGTCCATCTCAAAGCCCATTGCATTTTCGGCGGATAAAATTCTGCCCGGAGTGCCTGCAAGCTCATCGTTATAATAAAGTTCTAGCCCTGTCAAGCCATCGCCGTCTGAATTCGTAAACCCTATTACTGTAGAAGCCAAGGAGCCGTACGGGTAATACCGTTTACTGTCAGGCTCTGTGTAAATGGCAGACGATAAATTAATCGCGTCCTCGTCTCTACCTTTTAGCTCATTCATCCACTCGGTTATCAAATCGGTTTGCGGTTTTTCCACCTTTCGCTCTATCACTTTGTAGTGCGATTCTTTATCGTTTAGCTTTTCAAGCACCTCTGTAACTTCAAGGCCTAGTATCTCCGAAAGCTTTGAAGCCACCATGACGGGGTCTGCACCTATTTGCTCCAGTGCCGCAGGCGAAACCACAACCGTCCAAACCGTTGAACTCCTTGCAAATTCCTTCATGTTTGTGTCGTATATGGAGCCCCTGTGCGGCGTTATTATTTCATCGCTTAGCTGTTGGCTTTGGGCTTTCATTTGGTAGGTTTCAGCCTCTAAAAACTGGTACCTTACAAGATTAAAAGTAACCGCACCAAACATAACAAGACAAAACATAGCACCCGCAAATATAGCTTTATTGCGCATTGATTTTGTGACAAATGTGCCCGTAAAACTTGTGTGCGTTTTAAATTTGTTTCGCCTGTTCATAGCTTTGTTCTCCGTTTCCTGTGCCGCAGAATTTGCTTTGGGCACTTTAAAATAAATTTAGGGTTACCATCGCCAAGCCGATGTAATACGAACCTGTTTTATATCGGTTTGTCTAACTTGTTTTGCCATCTTCGCCTAGTTGGCAATAAAAGTCCTTTTTATTGTGCACATATATAGCAAAAAAGTCAATAAAAAGTGGCACAATTTCACATTTCGATTTATTTTTTCTACAATTCAAATGATAAATTTTCTTAAAATAAACAATTATCACCGTAGCCGTCATTATAACATATGACTGCAACAGTGATAATTAATACTACTTCTCCGGTAATAAATATGCCGAATATTGAAGATAGTTTTTAGAAATTAAATCGAACATTTTTTCAAAGGTTGTCTTTTCTCGCACAATGCTGCCTTGAGAATCCCTGTAGACATACACAACCTGCGAGGAGCTTTGCTCTACCATGCCAAGCTGAGTTTTGGCATACTCCTCTACCTCGCTTAGATTAGTTTGCATTTCAATATAGTTTACTAAATATTGCTCTTGGCTCTCTAGCAACAAAATTTCTTCCTCTTGTTTTAAAATGTCTCCCGTTAGCATGTTAGACGTAGACTGCAGGAATACAACAGTGCTTACCAAAATTAAAAACAAGCAAGCTATTACACCATTTTTAAATGCCCTGTATCTCTTTCGCTTTATTTCTGCTCTATCCTGTGTAGTAGCCACGTATAATCTAGACGGCTCTTTGTTTTCTTCTCTTGTAAAATCTTGAAAGTTATACTTTTTCGCCGTGCTTGATGAATAATCAACACTGTCTAAATTGACAGCGGTGTTGTCTAAGTTCCAAGCGGCGCTGTAATTATTTTTTTGCACTTTTTCCTCCTATCCCCACATTTAATGCAATTCTTCTCCAAATCATCGCACTGTGCAGAATTAAAATTCTTATATTTTTTGTACCACACGCAACTTCGCGCTCCTCGATCTCCTGTTAACCTCAAGCTCACTGTCGCTTGGCAGTATTGGTTTTTTTGTAATAATTTTTGCGCGGGCCTTGCCCCCACAAGTACATACAGGAAACTCCGGCGGACAGGTGCAGGACACTGCCCACTGTTTAAATCTCTGTTTAACAAGCCTATCCTCAAGCGAGTGAAAAGTAATTACACACAGCCTCCCACCTGGGTTTAGCATTTCAAATATTTCGTCTAGTCCTGTGTCTAAATGGTCAAGTTCTCCATTAACATGTATGCGCAAAGCCTGAAATGTGCGCCTTGCAGGATGCTTTTCTTTTCTTCTCACGGCGGCCGGCACTGCTGATGCAACACATTGCGCAAGCTCATCCGTAGTTAAAATCGGCTGTAATTCCCTAGCGTTTACTATTTTTCCGGCAATGCTCCAAGCGTTTGGTTCCTCGCCGTACTCTCGCAATATTTTTGCAATGCTCTCTCTCGTATATGTATTTACAACGTCTGCCGCTGTCTGCCCTACATCGCTCATCCGCATGTCTAATGGCGCATTTGTGCGGTAAGAAAAGCCCCTCTCCGCCTCATCAAGCTGATGCGATGACACACCTAAGTCTAGTAGTGCTCCATCAATTTTAAAAACACCTTGCTCAGAAAGCGCCGCCTTCGCCTGACTAAAATTGCTATGCACTACTTTTGCCTGCAGCCCGGCAAGGCGCTCTGTGGCAACTTTTACCGCCGTGGGGTCTCTGTCTAAGCTATAAAGCATGCCCGTTGTAAGGCGCTTTGCAATGTGCAAAGAGTGCCCCGCCCCACCGGCCGTGCCATCCATATAAATTTTACTAGGCTCTATGCAAAGATTTTCAATGCACTCTTCCAAAAGCACCGATACGTGTTCAAACTCAGTTGTGTTAGCCATGTGCATTTCCCCCTTTGCATTTAATTTCTATCTATACCTTTTATAAAAGCAAAAATGCTCTACATATCAAGCTCGTCAATAACAGCCGCCAAAAGCTCCGCTGTAAGTGTTGCGCTGCGCTTCTTCCACTCCGTCGTATCCCATATTTCAGCATGGTCGCCCACACCGATAATGGTAACTTCTTTTTTTAGCTTTGCGTACTCACGCAAGTTTTGCGGCACAAGTATTCTCCCCTGCTTGTCCGGTGTAACATTTGCCGCGGCAGAAAATAGATGTCGCGATGCATCTCGCAATTTATTGTTGCTTTTACTGCTAAATCTTTCGCCTATAGTGGCCCAGCGCTTATTAGGATAAGCAGCTAAACAGTTGTCTAGCCACTGTACAATTGTAAACTCACCGTCCATCAGCTCTCTGTGCTTTGATGGAAAATTGAGTCTGCCTTTTTCATCGATAGAGTAATTAAACTCCCCTTGAAAAAACACAGATATCAACTCCCCTCACAAAATGCAAATTACAAGGTATTTTACCCACTTTGTACCACTATCACTCACTTTTACCCATTTTAACCCACTTATTGCAAATATTATACCATAATTTCAAAATAAATCAAGACCTGTTTTTTAAAACAATGTATTGAAAACACTATACAAAACAAATAATAAAGCGCAAAAAAACATTTTATAGTGATTGAACGCATACAAATTAATACAGGTGGTGTTAAATATGAATTTTCACAGAGCAAAAAATTTTTCTTTAAAAACAAATTATTTGCAGATTTTGCTTATTACTGTTGCTCTATTTGCCGTGTTTTTTTATTTAAACAGCAAAAAAATCACCTTTGAGAGCGGCGAAAAAAGCGACGAAGTAATTGTAGCATCAAACATGTCGTGGGGTTTGTCGTTTCAGCCCGAAAACAGCATGCCTGTTGCAAACTATTCAAAAGATGAGCTTTACGAGCATGACGCATTTTATTATAATGACAACGCAGGCAGCCGTATTTATTTAACATTTGATGCCGGCTATGAAAACGGACACATGCCGCAAATACTGGACACCCTAAAAAAACATAACGTTACAGCAACATTTTTTGTAGTAGGCTCTTATGTTGAAGAGCATACAGACCTTGTAAAGCGTATGGTTAATGAGGGACACAATGTTGCCAACCACACATTTAACCACCCGGACATGACACAAAAAAGCGAGGAGGAATTTAAAGAGCAGCTGCAAAAGTTAGAAGAGCTTTTTGAAAATATGACAGGCGCACAGATGCAAAAATTTTACAGGCCTCCCGAGGGCAAATTTACAGATGAGAACTTGATGTGGGCAAACGAGCTTGGTTATAAAACAGTGTTTTGGAGCCTTGCGTACGTGGATTGGAAGGTGGATGACCAGCCCACTAAAGAGACCGCTTTTGAAAAACTATTGCCACGCACGCACGACGGTGCAATAGTACTTTTGCACTCTACAAGTGCCACAAATGCGCAAATATTAGACGAACTTATATTGAAGTGGAGCGATGCCGGCTACACATTTGGCAATTTGCACGAGCTAAAGTAACGCATAACATTTTGCAGTGAAATATGAGCGCAAAACACAGCTTCACCTTTAAAAAAGAAAAAAATACAATTTCATCAAAAAGCAGGTGCCTATGTTTAAAAAAATAATTGCAGCAAAAAAAAGCGGCGTATGGTATTTACACCCACGCAGCAAGCTTATAAAACAAATTATTAAGCTAGCACTATTGCTTACTGTATTTTACGTATTTGCAATGTGCTTTAACTATTTTGCAAATTTTAGCAGCAAAATTTTCGGTAGCGAGAGCCTGCCCGTTCAGACAAGTGTTCAAGTGCCAATAGCTTACGCACTAGAGACAGCCCCACCCTACACCATCGCAATAGATGCAGGCCACGGCGGCATGGACACAGGCGCAAAGGCGGTAGTAGACGAGGTAGTTGTGTGCGATTTGACCACTGAGTATCTATATAGACTGCTAGAGAAAGACCCCAATTACACACCGATATTGACGCACCAAACAGGTATTGACGCCTCCACGACCGACAGGGCTAACGAAGCTATAAGACAAAGGGCATCACTACTCTTAAGCATACACGCAAACTACGACAGCTCCTCCTCGCAATCACACGGGTTCGAGTGTTTCCCCACTCCGCCGGGACGGGAATACTCCGAGCAATCTTTAAAATTTGCATTGCTTATTGCAGAGGGCATGGGCGATGCAGGCCACAGGCTCAGAGGCGAAAACGGGGTTAAATATATGTATTATATAAACGGCAGCAGCACTAAAAAATCCGTGGATAGCAGCGACACAACGGTGCGAGACGACCAGAGTTTTGGCATGGTAGAAAAGCCACTTTGCCCGGCTGTACTTGTCGAGCAGTGCTTTTTATCTAACGAAAACGACTACTATAACTGGGCTACGGATGAGGGCTGCGAGCGCGCGGCTATTATATATTACAACGCTATTTGTGCATATTTTAGCACACAGCCCATTTGATTAAGGCCGTGCAAGGCAAGGCAGACGAGAGAGTAATACTTATTGTATTACGAGTGAG
>CAYJBO010000055.1:16607-18225 GCA_964368295.1 uncultured Bacteroides sp. | reverse complement strand
TCTGCGCTAAATTTAATGTTAAAATCGACATTGAAGAAGATGGCACAGTTTACGTATCCTCACAAAAGAAAGAGTATATTGAGGCGGCTAAATCTACAATTAAAACAATAGTAGACGACCCTGAGGTTGGCGCTATTTACAAGGGTAAAGTTACAAGGCTTATGGCTTTTGGCGCATTTGTTGAAATTGCTCCGGGCAAAGAGGGTCTTGTGCACATCTCAAAACTAGACACAAAACGTGTTGAAAAAGTAGAGGACATTGTTGCTGTTGGCGACGAGCTACTTGTTAAAGTTACTGAGATTGACCAGCAGGGCAGAATTAACCTTTCAAGAAAAGACGCCCTTGCAGACATGGCCGCAAAACACCAATAATTAATAACCTAAATAGCGTGCGCTTTATATAGCGCACGCTATAATCATCTTTTAAATTTGCGGTGCGCATGCGTTTTTGCCTTTTTGTGCAGCCAAAGGCACGCCTTACTAAATGCGCTAAAATGTGCGCATGTGCACAGCGGCATGTAAGGGGCAAAGCTTTTTGTGGTTGTCTTAGCCGGCGGCAAGGCTGTGCGGGCGGCCAAAGGCCCTACATACCAAACGCTTTGTTTGTATAGTGCGCAAGAGCGCAAAAAAATCACAAAGCGTACACGCATCCACGTGTACCAAATAGCGGGAAATGCAAATATATTCCCCAATATTATTGACGGATGAAAAAACTTGTAGTAATATTATATACTGTATCAATAGCGGTAAACGCACCCATTTGAGCAAAACTAACACATAATTTTTGTGCAAGTTGCAATAACGGGGGGCGTTTTTGTGCGCTTATTGTTCTAAGCTAAGTAAACAATAAAATTGTGCGATGTGCTGTTAAATTTTTTAATTAAGCGCCGTGCAAGCAACAATTATTTTAAGGAGTGGTCGTGTAATATGGTCAAAGTCAAGCCCGTGCAATACGGGAAAACCGAGCGCATGAGTTTTTCAAAAATTGATGAAGTTATCACAATGCCAAATTTAATAGAGGTGCAGAAAAACTCATATAAGTGGTTTTTGGACCAAGGACTCAAAGAGGTATTTCGTGATATTAGCACTATTGAGGACTACACAGGCAACCTTGTATTGGAGTTTGTGGACTACAAATTGGACACAACGCCAAAATACACAATAAAAGAGTGCAAAGAGCGTGACGTTACGTATGCTGCGCCTTTGCGTGTAATAGCAAGGCTTTTAAACAGGGAGACAGGCGAGGTTAAAGAGCAAGAGATATTTATGGGAGATTTCCCGAAAATGACAGACAGCGGCACATTTATTATTAATGGTGCCGAGCGTGTTATTGTATCTCAGCTAGTGCGCTCGCCGGGCGTATACTTTGGTAAAAGTTACGATAAAACGGGTAAAGAGCTTTTTACAACAACGCTTAACCCAAACAGGGGCGCATGGATTGAGTTTGAGTCTGACGCAAACGACATCATCTACGTGCGCATAGACAAAAACAGAAAATTGCCGGTAACGGTGTTTATACGTGCTCTTGGTCTTGGCGACGACGCCACTATAAGGGACTTTTTTGGCGACGACGACCGCATTGAGGCCACTTTGCTAAAAGACACAACAAGAAGCCTTGA
>CAYJBO010000055.1:15741-16597 GCA_964368295.1 uncultured Bacteroides sp. | reverse complement strand
CGTCCGGGCGAGCCACCTACGGTTGAGAGCGCAAGCTCACACGTAAACAGCTTGTTCTTTGACCCAAGGCGTTACGATTTATCTCGTTTTGGCCGCTATAAAATGAACAAAAAACTTGCACTTGCAAGGCGTGTAGAGGGCCAAGTTGCGGCAAGGGACATTATTGCACCGCTTACGGGCGAGCTTATTGTTGCGGCCGGCGACAAAATTACAAGGCAAACAGGCCTTTTGGCAGACGAGGCAGGCGTGCGCACTGTTTACGTTAGCGTAAACGACAAAGAGGTTAAAATTGTCACAAACGACACTGTTGATGCGTCTAAGTTTTTAAACTTTGACCCAAAAGAGTGCGAGATTGACGAGCGCGTTAACTTTACGCAGTTAAAAACATTTATGGACAGCGCAGAGGACGACGACGAGCTAAAAGAGCTACTGCTTAAAAACAGAGACAAGCTTATAAGCAAAGTTGTAACGGTAGACGACATCTTAGCTTCTATAAACTATATAAACAACCTCGGCTGTGGCATTGGCAACGTGGACGACATCGACCACCTTGGCAACCGCCGTATCCGCAGCGTTGGCGAGCTGTTGCAAAATCAGTTCCGCATAGGCTTCTCTCGCATGGAGAGGGTTGTTAGGGAGCGCATGACATTGCAATCCCAAAGCACAGAGGAGGTAACTCCGCAGTCGCTTATTAACATACGCCCTGTTGTTGCAAGCATGAAAGAGTTCTTTGGCTCCAGCCCGCTGTCTCAGTTTATGGACCAGAACAACCCGCTTGCAGAGCTAACCCACAAAAGGCGTCTTTCGGCACTTGGCCCTGGCGGTCTTTCAAGAGATAGAGCAGGCTTTGAGGTTA
>CAYJBO010000055.1:3581-15731 GCA_964368295.1 uncultured Bacteroides sp. | reverse complement strand
TCACTACGGACGCATGTGCCCTATTGAGACACCTGAGGGACCGAATATCGGACTTATATCTTACCTTGCAACCTTTGCACGCATTAACGAGTACGGCTTTATTGAGGCGCCGTACCGCAGAATAGATAAAGACACAGGCAGCGTTACAAGCGAGGTTGTTTACATGACGGCCGACGTTGAGGAAGAGTACATTGTAGCGCAGGCTAATGAGCAGCTAGACGAGGCAGGACGCTTTGTGCGCCCACGTGTTTCGTGCCGTTTCCGCGATGAGATTATAGAGGTTGAAAACGACAAACCCGACTACATGGACGTTTCGCCTAAGATGGTTGTTTCTGTTGCTACGGCTATGATTCCGTTCCTAGAAAACGACGATGCTAACCGTGCGCTTATGGGCTCTAACATGCAACGTCAAGCAGTGCCGCTTTTAATTACAGAGCAGCCAATTGTTGCAACGGGTATGGAGTACAAGGCAGCTTGTGACTCGGGCGTTTGTGTGCTTGCTAAAAACGCCGGTGTTGTTGAGAGCGTCTCGGCAAATAAAATTGTTGTGCGTACCTCTGCTGTTTCTACAGACGACTACGACCTAATTAAATTTATGCGCTCTAACCAAGGCACCTGTATAAATCAGCGCCCAATAGTTTCTAAGGGCGACAATATTGAGCAGGGCCAAGTTATTGCAGACGGCCCGGCAACTAAAAACGGCGAGATAAGCCTTGGTAAAAATGCCCTTATTGGCTTTATGACATGGGAGGGCTATAACTACGAGGATGCTGTTTTAATCAACGAAAAAATAGTGCGCGACGACGTTTATACTTCTATCCACATTGAGGAGTACGAGATTGAGAGCCGCATTACAAAACTGGGTCCCGAGGAGATTACAAGGGACATTCCTAACGTGGGCGACGACGCACTTAAAGACCTTGACGAGCGCGGCATTATAAGAATAGGTGCCGAGGTTGGCGCAGGCGACATTTTAGTAGGTAAAGTTACACCTAAAGGTGAGACAGAGCTCACCGCTGAAGAGCGCCTATTGCGTGCAATATTTGGCGAAAAAGCGCGCGAAGTTAGGGATACATCGCTAAGGGTGCCACACGGTGTGTACGGCAAAATAGTAGACGTTAAAAAGTTTACACCGGAAAACTGTGACGAATTGCAACCCGGCGTGCGCGAAGTGGTAAGATGCTACATTGCACAAAAACGTAAAATCAGCGTTGGCGATAAAATGGCGGGCCGCCACGGCAACAAGGGTGTTGTATCACGCATATTGCCGCAGGAGGATATGCCTTTCTTAGAGGACGGCACACCGCTAGACATAGTTTTAAATCCGCTTGGCGTTCCATCACGTATGAACATCGGACAAGTGCTGGAGGTTCACCTTGCTTTTGCCGCTAAGGCAATGGGCTGGAAGGTTGCAACACCTGTATTTGACGGCGCACACGAGACAGATATAGCAGAGATGTTTAAAGAGTGTGGCAAGCGCGAGGACGGCAAGAGCATAGTGTATGACGGCCGCACGGGCGAGCAATTTGACAACCCCGTTACGGTTGGCTACATGTACTACCTAAAACTGCACCACCTTGTAGACGACAAAATCCATGCGAGGAGCACGGGCCCGTACAGCCTTGTAACACAGCAGCCACTTGGCGGCAAGGCACAGTTTGGCGGCCAGCGCTTTGGCGAGATGGAAGTTTGGGCGCTTGAGGCTTACGGCGCAGCATATACATTGCAAGAGATACTTACAGTTAAGTCCGATGACGTTGTTGGCCGTGTTAAGACATACGAGGCCATCGTAAAGGGCCAACCTGTACCAAAACCGGGCATACCGGAGGCGTTCCGAGTGCTTGTTAAAGAGCTTCAGTCGCTAGGTCTTGACGTTTGTGTACAAGACGACGAGGGCAACGAGATTGACATTAAGCAAAACTACGACGAGGACGACATGGGCTTTAATAATTCAGACGTACACTCAGGACAAGACGTCATGGTGGAGAGCGAGCTTGAGAGCGATTTCAACATCAGCGATATTGAGGACACAGAGGGCGTTGTGATGGGCGAAGAGGAAGAAGAAATATTTGACGAGAGCATGTTTGACGACGATGAAGAAGACACAATACTAATCGAAGACGACATGGGCAGCGATTTCTCTGACATAGATTTGATATAATCGCCTGTAAATATGCAAATTAAACGCTTTGTGGGCCGCTTAGCCGTTAGCGGCAGCGGCGCCACAAGGTTAAAGAAAGGGTTTATTTCATGGAATTTAACGCATTTGATTGCATAAAAATCGGTCTTGCCTCATCAGAGCACATCAGGGACTGGAGCTGTGGCGAAGTAAAAAAACCCGAGACCATTAACTATCGCACACTAAAGCCGGAGAGAGACGGCCTGTTTTGCGAGAAGATTTTTGGACCTACAAAGGACTGGGAGTGCCACTGCGGCAAGTATAAACGCATACGCTATAAAGGCAAAGTGTGCGATAGGTGCGGCGTTGAAATTACACGCAGCAAAGTAAGGCGCGAGCGCATGGGACATATTGAGCTTGCGGCGCCTGTGTCACACATTTGGTACTTTAAGGGCATCCCCTCACGCATTGGCCTAATGCTAGACATCAGCCCAAGGCTGCTGGAAAAGGTGCTTTATTTTGCATCTTATATAGTTACAGACCCGGGGCTTACTCCGCTTGAAGAAAAACAGCTTTTGAGCGAAAAAGAGTACGCCGACATGCGCGAGCACTACGAGGACGAGTTTAAAGCAGGCATGGGTGCAGAGGCTATTAAAGGCCTGCTTGCAAAAATAGACACAACTATACTTAGCGAGCAACTGCACAAAGAGCTTGAGGACGCAAGCGGCCAAAAACGTGTGCGCCTTTTAAAACGCCTTGAAGTTGTAGATGCATTCCGCACATCGGGCAACCGTCCGGAGTGGATGATAATGGACACAGTGCCGGTAATACCACCGGACATCCGCCCGATGGTTCAGCTGGACGGCGGACGCTTTGCCACAAGCGATTTAAACGACTTGTACCGCAGAGTTATAAACCGCAACAACCGCCTAAAACGCCTTTTAGAGCTAGGTGCGCCGGACATAATTGTGCGCAACGAGAAGCGCATGCTACAAGAGGCTGTTGACGCACTTATAGACAACGGCAGAAGGGGCCGCCCTGTTGCAGGCCCTAACAACCGTCCGCTAAAAAGCCTTTCAGATATGCTTAAAGGTAAGCAGGGACGCTTCCGCCAAAACTTGCTTGGCAAACGTGTTGACTACTCCGGCCGTTCGGTTATCGTAGTTGGGCCGGAGCTAAAAATGTTCCAGTGCGGCCTGCCAAAAGAGATGGCACTTGAATTGTTTAAGCCGTTTGTTATGAAAGACCTTGTAGAAAAAGGCCTTGCTAACAACATTAAATCTGCACGTAAAATGGTAGAGCGCACACGCACAGAGGTTTGGGACTCTTTAGAGACTGTTATTGACGGTCACCCGGTACTTTTAAACCGTGCGCCAACACTTCACCGCCTTGGCATACAGGCTTTCGAGCCCGTGCTTGTTGAGGGCAGAGCCATAAAATTGCATCCGCTTGTTTGTACTGCATACAACGCAGACTTTGACGGAGACCAAATGGCTGTGCACGTGCCGCTGTCGCAAGAGGCACAAAACGAGGCAAAAACACTTATGCTTGCAAGCCGCAACCTCTTAAAACCGTCCGACGGTAAGCCTGTTACAGTTCCCACACAGGACATGGTTTTGGGCAGCTACTACATGACGCTTATGAACGAGGGCGACATCGGCGAGGGCAAGTGCTTCCGTGATGACAACGAGGCAATAATGGCGTACCAAGAGGGCGTTGTTACATTGCACGCAAAAATAAAAGTGCGCAGAACCGTTGCATTTAACGGCGCAGACCACACAGGCATGGTAGAGACAACCGTTGGCCGCATTATATTTAACCAGCCAATACCGCAAGACCTTGGCTTTGTAGACAGAACTACAGCAGACGGCGCACTTGCATATGAGGTAGGCTTCCTTGTTAATAAAAAATCTCTTGGTAATGTTATCGACCGCTGCATACAAGTGCACGGCACAGACATAACGGCAGAGATGCTTGACAAGGTTAAGGCTCAGGGCTACAAGTACTCCACTAAGAGCGCAATAACGGTTGCTGTTTCAGACGCTGTTATACCGCCGCAAAAGAAAGACCTTTTGGCAGATGCAGAGCAGCAAATTGTACGTGTTACAGCGCAGTACAACAAGGGTCTTATCTCCAACGACGAGCGCTACGAAAACGTTATTAAAATTTGGAATAAAACTACAGAAGAAGTTGCCTCGGCACTGTCTGCCCACCTTGACACGCACAACCCAATTTACATGATGGCAGACTCGGGCGCTCGTGGTACAATGGCACAAATTCGTCAGCTTGCAGGTATGCGTGGCCTTATTGCCAACACTGCCGGCCGTACTATCGAGATTCCTATTCGTGCTAACTACCGTGAGGGACTAAACGTACTTGAGTACTTTATTGCAGGTAAGGGCGCACGTAAAGGCCTTGCAGATACAGCGCTTAGAACTGCCGACTCGGGCTACTTAACACGCCGCCTTGTAGACGTTTCGCAAGACGTTATTATACGCGAAGAGGACTGCGGTGCACCAAGCGGCATAATCGTGTCCGACATACGTGAGGGCAACGAGATTATTGAAAAATTGCAAGAGCGCCTTGAGGGACGCTTTGCAGTTAACGATATTATGCACCCCGAGACGGGCGAGATGCTTGTTAGCAAAGACAAGATGATGACTGTGGACGACGCCAAAAAGGTAGTGGACGCAGGCGTTAAAAAAGTTGAGATACGCAGCGTGCTCTGCTGTGATGCAAAACACGGTGCTTGTAGCAAGTGCTACGGCGCTAACCTTGCAAACGGCAAACTTGTTGGCATGGGCGAGGCAGTTGGTATTATTGCGGCGCAATCTATTGGCGAGCCGGGCACACAGCTTACAATGCGTACTTTCCATACGGGCGGTATCGCATCGGCAGAGGATATTACACAAGGTTTGCCACGTGTTGAGGAATTGTTTGAGGCACGCAGACCCAAAAACCTTGCAATTATGACGGAGATAGCAGGTAAAGCGCACATAGACGACAGCAAAAAGAACCGTCATATAGTTGTTACAGGCGTAGACGAAAACGGCGCGCCTACAGAGAAGAGCTACCTAATCCCCTTTGGCCAGCGCATAAGGGTAGAAGAGGGCGCAGACCTAGAGCAGGGCGATATTATAACAGAGGGCTTTGCATATCCGCAGGACATTCTTGCAATTAAGGGTGCCGTTGCAATGCAAAACTACTTGATTAGCGAAGTGCAAAAAGTTTACCGCCTACAGGGTGTTGACATTTGCGACAAGCACATCGAGGTTATAGTTCTTCAAATGATGCGCAAAGTGCGTGTTGTTGATGGCGGCACTACTAAGCTTATACCGGGCAGTGTAATGGATAAGTTTGAGTTTAGGGCGGCAAACGACGAAGCGCGCGAGCTACAGGGTATAGACTTTGCAACAGCAACGTTTGACCCAATGCTAATGGGTATCACTAAGGCATCACTTGCAACAGATTCGTTCTTGTCGGCGGCTAGCTTCCAAGAGACGACTCGCGTGCTTACAGATGCTGCAATAAAAGGCAAAATTGACCCGTTGATGGGCCTAAAAGAAAACGTAATCATAGGTAAACTAATACCTGCGGGCACGGGCATCCTACCGGAAGAGAGCAAAGTGGTTGAAGACGACTTTGCCGAGGTGCAGGATGAGTTTGAGGCAGTTGACGAGGAAAATACAGATTTAATAGGCTAATGCCTTTGGCGTTTGCCTTGCACAACACATTTTAATTGTACCAGGGGCGGCCGAAAATTAGCTGAAATCAGCTTTTGTAAAAGGTCGCCCTTGGCTTATAGAAAAAACTTTTTTTGGCTATAATACGCCTAAAATTTATATAGATAGCGGAGGTTTACCTGTATGAGAGACAAAGAGATAGCAGAGATAAGAAAGCGCTTTAAGCCCGACACACACAACATAAGCCACATAGTTGGCTGCTATGTGGACTCGAGCGGGCAGATAGTATCCACGTTTAAAAATAGCATTACACTGATGCCGGAAGAGGAAAAAGAGAAACTGCTTGCCACACTGCGCAAAACACTTACGGGCGCAAAGGGCAAAAATTTAATAGACATTGAGTTTGCAACACAGCAGGTAGTTAGCAGCGAGGAGCACGGCCTTTTAATGCGCATTAAGGACTCTAAGCTAAACGACGAGGAGAGCACAGGCGCACTCTTTGAAAAAATAGCCGCCTCGCACTCGTCAGAGCAGGCGTATGTAATAATTTTGGCGCTAGACGTATACGACGTGCCTTATAAGTCCTCTGATGCAATGGGCGACGGCGACTTTGAGAGCAGCGACGTTTTTACATACCTTGTGTGCAGCATATGCCCAGTTAAGGTTACAAAGCCGGCGCTAGGTTTTTCTTTGGCAGAGAGCGATTTTTACAACAGCAGTACAGACCCCATTGTGTGCGCGCCGGTGCTTGGCTTTATGTTTCCCGCGTTTGACGACAGGCAGAGCAATATTTACAGCGCCTTATACTTTAGCAAAGACATAACGGGTAGAAACGAGCCATTTATAACGGCTGTGTTTAACACGCAAATGCCAATGCCGCCGCAGGTACAGCAAGATAAATTTATAGATGTAATTGAGAGCAGCCTTGGCGATGCATGCAACTATGAGCTACTACAAAGCGTGCACGCAAAGGCCAGAGAAATTGTGGAGCTAAACAAAGAGATGAAAGAGGAAGACCCCGTGCTAATGTCTAAAAAAGTGCTGGAAGAAGTGCTTTACGATTGCAGCGTGCCAAAGGAGAGTATAGACTACTTTTCCAAAAATTACGACGAGCAGTTTGGCGAGAGCGTGGAGCTCGTGCCGAAAAACGTAGTTGACACAGCAAAGTTTGCCGTGACAACGCCGGACATAACGGTAAATGTAAGCGCCGACAGGACAGACTTGATGGACACAAAGATAATTGACGGCGTTAAGTACTTGATGATACGCCTTGACGACACAGTGCTTGTAAACGGTGTGCGCATAATAGATTAGACACTTTTAACAAAAAAATTAGCCGATTTTATATGGCGAGACAGTTAAAATTCTTTAATTGTTACATAAGTGTAAATCTTTTATGCTTTTTTACAATAATTATTAAATAATAGCTTGTGCTTTTTTTAACAAATTGATATAATAAGAGCAAAAGGTTATGCGATTGGGCGTTTTACAAGGGCAGTTTTTTAAAATGCATTTGTAAAAAATCCGCGTTCGAATAAAACCGTTTAAATAAAAAGGAGAGTTAAATAGTATGACACAAAACAAAAATGTTCTCTCATGGGTAGAGGAGATGTCCGCGCTTACAACACCTGATAGTGTAGTATGGATTGACGGTAGCGAGGCTCAACTTATGGCACTTCGCAACGAGGCAGTTGCTTCGGGCGAGGTTAGCGAGCTAAACCAAGAAAAATTACCGGGTTGCCTATATCACCGCACAAACCCTAACGACGTTGCTCGCGTTGAGGACCGCACATTTATCTGCACACAAAATAAAGAGGATGCAGCACCTATCAATAACTGGATGGCTGCAGACGATATGAAAGCTAAATTGACACCGCTTTTTGCAGGCGCTATGAAAGGCCGCACAATGTACGTTATCCCGTACTGCATGGGCCCTCTAGGCAGCAAATTTAGCAAAGTTGGCGTTGAGGTTACAGACAGCATCTATGTTGTTTTAAACATGGACATCATGTGCCGCATAGGCCAAGGCGCTTTAGACCAACTAGGCGCAGAGAGCAACGACTTCGTTCGTGGCCTTCACGCTAAAGCTGATATCGATCCTGAGAACCGCTACATTGCACACTTCCCAGAAGACAATGCAATCTGGTCAATCAACTCAGGTTACGGCGGAAACGTTCTACTTGGCAAAAAATGCTTTGCTCTTCGCATTGCTTCTTACCAAGGCTTTAAAGAGGGTTGGATGGCTGAGCACATGCTTGTTCTTGGTATCGAGAGCCCGAATGGCGACGTTCAATACGTTTGCGGCGCTTTCCCATCTGCTTGTGGCAAAACAAACCTTGCTATGCTTATCCCACCGGAGTACCTACAAGAGGCTGGCTACAAAGTTTGGACAGTAGGCGACGACATCGCTTGGCTACACATCGGTGAAGACGGCCAACTATACGCTATCAACCCAGAGAGCGGCTTCTTCGGCGTTGCACCTGGCACAAACGATAAATCTAACTACAATGCTTTGATGAGCACAATGAAAAACACAATCTTCACAAACGTTGTTGTTAATAACGACGACAACACAGTTTGGTGGGAAGGTCTTGATAAAAATCCTCCTGCAAACGCTACAGATTGGCTTGGCAACAAAGTTGACGGCAAAGCAGAATTTGCAGAGGGCAAAAAAATGGCTCATCCAAACAGCCGCTTTACAGCACCTGCTATCAACTGCCCTTGCCTAAGCAAAGAGTTCGACAATCCAAACGGTGTGCCTGTTAGCGCTATCGTATTCGGCGGCCGTCGTGCTAAAACAGCTCCGCTTGTGTATCAATCATTCGATTGGAACCACGGTGTATACGTTGGCTCTGCAATGGCTTCTGAGACAACAGCTGCAGCTATGAGCGCAGTTGGCGTTGTTCGCCGTGACCCAATGGCTATGCGTCCTTTCACAGGCTACAACATGGGCGATTACCTAAGCCACTGGATCAACATGGGCGCAAAACTAGGCGACAAAGCACCTAAAATCTTTAACGTTAACTGGTTCCGCACAGACGACGAAGGCAAATTTATTTGGCCGGGCTTTGGCGACAACATGCGTGTATTGACATGGATACTTGACCGTTGCAACGGCAAAGTTGATGCTACAGAGACAGCTATCGGCTACGTTCCTGCAGCCGAGGACATCGACATCAGCGGTTTAGAGGGTATCACTCTTGACACAGTTAAAGGCCTATTAGAAATAGACAAAGAATTGTGGCTTGAGGACATCAAAGGCGTTGAGGCTCTTTACGAAGAGATCGGCAGCCGTATGCCTAAAGAGCTTTTGAGCCAACTAGAGGCATTTAAAGCACGTTTAAACAAATAATTTTTGTTTGGCAAAGCGCCCTTTAGGGTGTGCTTATCAGCAATATTATAATAAAAGGACTATGTGAGGAAACTCACATAGTCCTTTTTGCTGTGTTTATTAAGATTTGCAGCGCAAAAGAGCAATTATCAAGCTCTGTTTAAAACAGGGTTAACAACGCCGCTAAGTATCATGCCATCCATCAAATTTACCGCCGTGCTGTCATTTATGCGCACATAATAGTGCCCGTCGGCGCTTGTGTTGCCAACGTATAACACAGTGGTTATAAGCTGTTCGTCAAGCGTGCTGGTAATTGTTATAGTGCTGCTAGGCTCGTCAAGCCCATACTGAAAAAGCTCGTCAGCGCTTGCATTATAGTCAATACAATTTGTAATATATACAGACGATATAGCTGAAAGTATAACTATTGCATCATCGCTGTTTGGCACATACTGCTCGCCGTCAAACGTGGTGGCGGTGTACTCAACAGGTACAGACGCATCTTCGTGCCTCGTGGCCGTTAAAGTTGTGTCGGTAAGCATCTGCGTTGTGTCCAAAGCGTGCTCCCACGTTACGTCTAATATTTGCGAGGGGCTTGTTATGGGCCACTCATCAAGTATCATCATGTCATGCAAGTGCACATCAAAGTCAACAACAAGCTGTGTGTCCACCATGTAAACGCTCTCGTCGCCCGTAATTTGCATGTAGGTCTCGCCTGTTAAAATGCTTGTGTCGCCAAAAGCCATCTCATAAGTTGCGCCTGCGGCGGTTGCCGTAATTATATTTTGCGGCTCGTCTAAGCCGTATTGCGCTGTGTCGTCTGTGCTTTCAACTACCTTTAAAGTGGCGGTAAGCGGTAAAAAATAGTTTATAAGGCTCTGCACATACTGTGTGTTTAACGGAAAGTTCTCATCGTCTGCACTCTGCCAGCCGTCGCCCGTTAAAACAAGCGACCACCCCTCGTTTGCCGTAGCTGTCATGGCGGTAATGTCGGCTTGTTGCAAAGATAAAACTTGAATATGCTCGCTGTCTTGTGTGCTGTTTTGCGGCGTGTAAAACAGTATAAAATATGCGGCAAAAATAACAACAACGGCGGCCGTAAGTATTAAGAGTGTCGCTTTTTTCATCAGCGTTTCCTCCGCAAATACCAAATTGCAAAGCCGCCAATCAGTAGCGCCACGGGCAAAACTATGGTAAATACAATGCTAAAAATGGTGCTAAAACTCTGTGGCACCGTTAAAAACTCTTCCGACAGCGGTTTTGCATGCACTGTGATGCCGTCCTCTTTGCCCGTGCACCACGATATAATGTTTAGAAAAAAGTTTCGGTTGTTGCCGCCAACAAGTTGGTCGGTTGCCTCGTCTACAAAGCCCGACGTAGGCAGCCATACAAATTTGGCGTTTGTGTCGCTGTTTTGTGCGGCGGCGGCAACGCTAAACGGCCCGTCTACATCGCCCTCCTCCTTGTCAAATGTGGCAGAGCTGTATGCGTCTGCCTTGGAGAAAGAGGAGTCGGTGGTAGTTAACAAAGAGGATGATGTAAAGCCGCCCTCGGGTTCGAAAATTTCAATAGGATGCGCGAGTGGCGCTAAAATGTAAGTGTCCGAAATAGGTGATGTGATGTCGTGCTCTATGATTTCCGGCAGCAAATAGTGTGGATATTGTGTTATAAAATAGCTGTCGTCCATCTCCACAACAATACCCTGCTGTGCCGCCATGCCGTAAGTTTTTGTAAAGTTTACAAGGTTTGGCATGGGCTCTTCGGCTGTGTCGTACTCGCCGTAATTTGTAATTAAAAATACACTGCCGCCGCTGTTTTTATAATCGGTCAAAAGGCTTATCTCGGCCGCTGTAAAATCTTGCATTGGCGCGTTAATAAAAATTGTATCGGCATCGTCCGGCACTGCGTCAACAAGGGTTAAATCAATGTATTCAACTAAAATATTTGCGTGGGCAAGTGCATCCGTGTAAAATGTTGCAAGGTCGGCCTCGCCGTGTGTGTGCGTTAGGTATATTTTGGGCAGCTCTTGCGTTGTAACGTAAGACACTGCGCTTGTAATCATCGCCTCGCCAGCAAAGCTCGATGTCTCGGAAAATGTGGTGGCATCGTACGTAAGCGTGTAAAGATCGCTTGCGTCAATAGTGCGTGTGCGCCCGTTGTTGCCGTCTACAACAATGCTGCCGGCAGACGCCGCCGCACTGCCATAGCTTGATAAAAAGCCGGGATTTGCAATAGGGTCTACTATATGCGTGTTAATATGTGGCGATAAATCGGTGTATTTTTCCATAAGCCCGGTAACGCCGATATCCTCTTGCGCCGTGGTAGCCACGTAGTAAATGTCTATGTCGGCGGTTAAATTTTGCAAAATGCCCTGTGTCTCCGGCGAGAGGCTAAATAGCTGCTGGTCTGTCATGTCTATTTTTGTGTACTGCGACGGCAGTGATGACACAATTAAATTTAAGCCCACAATAAGTGCAAGCACAAGCAGAGATACGGTGCCTGCATATGCCTTGTCCTTAATGCGCATGTCGCTTAGGTCTCTGCGTAAAAAATTAATCAATTTACTCATATATCGCTCCTATTTATATTAGCCTCTGCGCCTGCTGTGTATGCCCTGGCACGTTAAAAATACAAAAAATGCCGCAACACTAACAAAGTAAACAATGCCCGACACATCAAAAATTCCGTTTAAAAACGGCGTGTATCTGTCAAACAGCGAAAGCGCCCCCAAGACAGAAGAAAAAACGCCCGGCAGCAAGTTGCCGGCTGTAAAGAAAACCACCCAAACAATGGCGGTTACTATAACAAAGGCGCCGCCGCAAAGCGCAACGCTTTTAATAAACGCATGTAGGGCAAATGCCGCAAGAAACGCCAAAACCGTAAGGGCCAGCGCGCTAGCAAAAGGTGTGCCGCTTATAAGCGATGAAACCGACGGCAATAAATACAAAATAAGCAGCGTGCCAAATGTGCCAACCGCCGCAATTACGGGGCTTTGTGTAAAGCCGCCAATAAACATG
>CAYJBO010000055.1:0-3571 GCA_964368295.1 uncultured Bacteroides sp. | reverse complement strand
AAAAAACGCCAGTACAGACGAGTAAGACCTAGCCATGGACACCGTGCCAAACATAGACATAATTAATGGCAGTGTGCATGCAACCGCCATTGGCATTGCATAAATTGTAAGCAGTGCAAAGTATTTGCCAAGCACAATTTCTGCGACACTGCACGGGCTTGTAAAAAGTAAAATGTCTGTTTTAAAGCGGCGCTCTTCCACCATGCTGCGCATGGTTAAAAGCGGCACTATAATTAAAAATATAAATGTTATACTGTTAAAAAGTATAGCAATTTCGGCATAGCCGCTAACGAGCGACAGGGCAGTAAAATAAAGGCCTATTATAAAAGTTACAAAGGCGCAAAGCACCCAGCCCGTCATGCCGTTAAAAAGGCTTTTTAAATCTTTTTTATATACAGCTTCCATTACTCGTTGTCCTTTCTTTTGCGTTTTGTGGTTTTTTTGCCGCTGTCACTAGCGCCCTCTTTATCGCTTTCACGGTCGGCCTTGGGTACGCAATTGCCTTCGTTTAAGGCCGGCTCGCTGTCGGGCGTGGCGGCGTTTTCGTCAGGGCTCAAAGTGTCGCCGTCCGCGCTGTTATCATCGCCGCCGTGCAAATCGTCATCGCTGTTTTTACCGCCGTCAAAATCGTCGCTCGTAAGCTGTAAAAATACGTCTTCTAGGGATTTTGTCTGTGACTGCATGCTCAAAACAGGCACCTTAGCATCTGCAAGGGCAGAGCCAATTGTGTAGCGCAAGTCGCCCTGCTCGCCACAGGTTATCAGGGCAACAACACAGCCCTGCTCGTCGCATTCTTCAAAATCGAGCGTTATATCATCTATATTATCAAGTGCGTTTTTAACGTCTTGCTCTGCTGCCTGCAAGGTCATTTTAATAATGTGCCCTTGTGCAACACTCTCAGACAGCTTGTCCGGTGTGTCGAACGCCACAAGCCGCCCGTTGTTTATTATAAGCACTTTGTCGCAAACTGCGCTAACCTCAGAGAGTATGTGGCTCGAGAGCAAAACGGTGTGCCCCTTAGAAAGCGACTTTATAAGCGAGCGTATTTCAATAATTTGCTTTGGGTCAAGGCCGCTTGTCGGCTCGTCCAATATAAGCACATCGGGGCCGCCAAGTATTGCGCCGGCAAGCCCAACCCTCTGCTTATACCCCTTTGATAAATTTGCTATAAGCCGATGCTTTACCTCCTCAATCCCGGCAGTTTGCTCTGCTTTTTCAACCGCGGCGTCGGTGTCGTCTATGTCCCGCAGCTCCGCCAAAAAGTAAAGGTACTCGTGCGGCGTCATGTCGGTGTAAAGCGGCGGGTGCTCGGGCAGGTAGCCTATGTGGCTTTTTGCCATAGACGCCTCGTCAAAAATATCGTAGCCGGCTATTTTTACGCTGCCGCTCGTTGCCGGGGTGTAGCCTGTAAGTATGTTCATGGTTGTGGTTTTGCCGGCGCCGTTTGGCCCAAGCAAACCGTAAACCTCGCCCTCTTGCACGCTAAAGCTTATGTCGTCAACGGCCTTGTGTGCACCGTAAAGCTTGGTTAGGTTTTTTATCTCTATCAAAATAATACCGCCCTTCGGTTAAAATATTAAGGTTATGTGCGCAGCTGCCAACTGCAAAAAAAACACGCTAATAGCGCAAGTGCTCAATATAAGTATACATGCATAATGTGAATATTTGTGCAGAAAAATTTGATAAAATTGTGAAATTGAAAATAAAGTATGTAAAAGTGTAAAGCGCATATTTGACAAAAAGTAAAATAAAAGTTAAAATAAAAAAAGTTTCAAACGCCCACGCTCACTAATATTAAAAGGGTGGCAAGGCCGCATAGCACATAGGGAAAACATAAAGGCGGCGCAGAAAGGAAATTAAATGATTAAGATTTTGACAGATTCCACGGCGGATTTAAACCCTAAGTACGTTAAGGAAAACGGCATAACAGTTGTACCGCTAAATGTAAATTTTCAGGATAAGCAGTATCAAGACGGTGTAGACCTAACAAACGAAGAATTTTACAAAATGCTATCAGAGTCGGCAAAATTGCCAACAACAAGCCAGCCATCACCTGAGAAGTTTTTGGCTCACTTTGAACAGGCAAAACAAGACGGCGACACAGTGATATGCATACTTATAAGCGCAGGCTTGTCGGGCACATGCCAAAGCGCTAACATAGCAAAAGAAGAGGCCGAGTACGACAATATATATATAGTTGACAGCAAAAGCGCAACGCTTGCAGAGGGCTTGCTTGTAAAAAGAGCGGTAGAACTGCTGGGCGAGGGCAAGAGCGCACAGGAAATTGTAGACAGCATAGAAGAGGCCAAAGAGCGCTTGCACCTTCTAGCAATTGTAACCGATTTAACCAATTTGCGCAAGGGCGGCAGGCTCTCGGGCGTGGCTGCAATTGCGGGCGGTGTGCTTGGCATTAAACCCGTTGTTGGCATTAACGGCGCAAAATCCGGCAAAGAGTCAAACGGCCACGGCCACGACGGAAAACTGACGCTTGTTGGCAAAGCAAGAGGTATGCCCGGCGCGTATGTTAACGTATTTAAGCTTATTAGCGAGCTTGGCGGCGTAGAAGAGAGCGAGCACGTGGCTGTTGGCTATGCGGGCAACAGAATTATGGCAGAGCCTTTTATTAAGTACATGTCGCAAAACTTGCACTTACAAATGCCGGACATAGGCGAAATTGGCGCAGTTATCGGCACACATGCCGGAGAGGGCGCTTGCGGCGTTGCATTTTTTAGCAAGAGCAAATAGTAGTAAAATGTAAAAAAAAGCACATAAAAAACTATATAAACTGTGCGAATAACTAAAATTTAATAAATCATGTTGTAAAGCATGCATGTCTATATTATAATGTAATAAAGTATGTACATAAGCAGCGGTAAAGTGTCGCTAAAATACATATTACATTTTAAGGGGGCAGCTTGTTAATGGTGTCTTATTGCAAACAGCGCAATAAAAAAGGTGTATACAAAGGCGTTATTAGTATAGCTGTATGTCTTAACAACAGTATAATTGTAGCTTAGGGCCGCATTGTACCGCAAGGTACTTTGCGGCTTTTTTTATCTCTGGGCCAATTATGCGTATTAGCGTTAAAAATTGCACGGCGTGCGCTTGCATACTGTGCGTCAAAAACGGGGTCATCTTTAAATGCGCTCGCACAAAATATCGGCAAAATTTACGGGGTATCTACAAAATGTTAGTTAAATACACGGGTGGGTACATGCTTTTTGTTTAATCTTGTAAA
Organism: uncultured Bacteroides sp.; assembly: GCA_964368295.1. Taxonomy (GTDB): domain Bacteria; phylum Bacillota; class Clostridia; order Oscillospirales; family Ruminococcaceae; genus Ruthenibacterium. The sequence goes on along the minus strand of CAYJBO010000055.1, from coordinate 333 downwards.
AATTTGCGCTAATTTTTGTAAAGCATTTATTTAAAGTGTCCCTAACACAAAATGCCCTTTTGCCGCTTGGGGTATTTTAAAACAAAATTTGTATTAATAAAGTGGCAGAACGGAGAGTATTACTATGCAAGAGAAAAAAGTTGCTATTTTAATGGGTTCAGACAGCGACTGGCCGACAGTAAAAAGTGCGGCACAGCAGTTAAAAGCGTGGCAAATACCTTTTGAGGTGCACGTTATGAGCGCACACCGTACGCCGGACAAAGCGGCGCAGTTTACACAAAATGCCGCACAAAACGGCTTTGGCGTAATTATTGCGGCGGCAGGCATGGCGGC
>CAYJBO010000054.1:0-18539 GCA_964368295.1 uncultured Bacteroides sp. | reverse complement strand
ACAAAAGGCTTTGACGCTGATAGAAAGTTCACCCCTTTGTCATAAAACGGGTTCGGATTACATCGGTTTGGCTAAATATTATAGGAGACCATTGCAAGATGAACAACATAAACAGTGAGGAATTTGGAGCATTTTTATACAAGTTACGCAAGGAAAAAGGCTTTACACAAAAGCAGATAGCACAAAGGCTGTTTGTGACGGATAAGGCTGTAAGCAAGTGGGAGCGCGGGCTGAGCTTGCCCGATATTTCAATAATACTGCCGCTAGCACAGACGCTTGATGTTACAGCGACAGAGCTTTTAAGCTGCGAGAGGATTGCGCAAGACGGCACTTTTAGTGCACAGCAAACGGAAGAATTAATAAAAAAGATGCTGGCGTATCCCAAAATTAAATTTTATGAAAAGCTGCTTTCGCAAAAAGAAGATTTTGCAAGTAGCGTTAAAAAAGTAACTTTGCTTGCAATAATTTCTGTGCTCGCCTGTGCATTTATATACTTATACTGCTTTTTTGTACTGTGGTTTGGCAGTAATTTTATACCCGACGCCATGGTGGGCGTAATTGCAGATGCTGTTTGTAAGGCTGCCGTTTTAATCAACGCTTTAATATGCTTGTGCTCTTTGTATTTTTGCATTACAAAAAGCGTTTACTATGCGGCAAATTTATTGTTTGGCATTTTAAATGCGCTGCACGCGTTTTTGTTTTTTGCATTTTTTAATACGCACAGCACCCTGTTAGTTTTTGGGGCAGAGCTTAAAATTAAAGTGGTGGTGTATATAATTTTTGTGTGTGCTTATTTTTGCGTTTGGGCTATTTTTGCAGTAAGGCAAAGGTGCAAAAATAAATTTAACGCCACATAGCCTTGCAAAAACAAGCGAAGACATTAATTTAACTTGCCATTTGCACATATTAAAAAGCCGTTAGTTTTATAAAAACTAACGGCTTTAGGCTTGTAAATAAAGCGCCTGTTGCGGTGTCGAATGTAAAAATTTGTGTCGGCTACATAAAAAAGTATGCGCACTTGTGCAATTTGTTTTTTGTGTAGGGTACGCTGTCGCCATAAAGCGCAAAATAATATGTTGACAAATAAAGGCGCATAGTGTACGCTTTGTCTTAGGCAGGCAGGCCGCTTAATTTGCTGCGCAAAAAACTTGTATTTGCAAAAATAGTGCAGTAAATCATATTTTTTTTATCATTAAGTGGGCGTCGGCATATGTGCCGTCTTTGTATTTGTAGTTGTTTTTTAGCGTGGCGCAAATTTTAAAGCCGAGCTTTTTATAAAGCGATATTGCGGCTGTGTTTTCGGTCATAACATCAAGTTCAATTTGCTCTACATTTTGGTCTCGGGCAATTTGTATAAGCTTTTTCATCATAATAGTGCCAATGCCAAGCCTTGTGTATTTTTGGTACAGCGCTATGCCAATGCTTGCTCGGTGCTTACAGCGGTTGGCCGCTTTAATGTCTAAAGAGCAGTTTCCTACATGCTTGCCGTTTAAAAAGCCCAGCAGCATAAGCTTGTTGGCCGAGCTGTTTTGCCTGTTGATAAATTCTATTTCATCTTGCAGTGTGAATGAAATGTCGTCGGTGTCGCTTATTAGATAATCTGTCTCTTGCGCTGTTGTTTTTAAGTAGTCTATAAGTATTTGCGCGTCATCTGCAGTGGCGGTTCTCAAAATCAAGTGTGTGTCGTTTAACTCGTATGATACATCTTTAATCAGCATTATTTACCCCCCAGTAAAACTGTGGTGGACAGGTGCATGCACACCTGCAACAAAAAACTACTGCTAAAAGTGTAAAAGTTTTAGTTTTTTGTGTGCGTGATAAAAGCGGCAAATGTGTAAAAGTTCACTTTTTAGGATATGCTGTTGCGCTTTAGCTGTGTGCTTGCCGGCGTTTTATCTATAAAAATGCAGCGATTATTTATTTTGCAAGCTCTCACTGCGCTTTTTAACAGTCAATTGGAAATTTTCGATTTTTCTTTTGTACTCCTCGTCCATAAGTGGGCTGGTTATCATAAAATCTGCCGAGGCACGGTTTGTCGCAATGGGTATGTCGTAAACAAGCGCAATGCGAAGCAGTGCCTTTACGTCAGGGTCGTGCGGCTGTGCGCACAAGGGGTCAGAGAAAAACACTATAAAATCTATGGCGCCCTCTACAATTTTTGCGCCAATTTGCTGGTCGCCCCCAAGTGGGCCACTGTTGTAGCCGCGCACGGGCAACCCTGTGTACGATGCTATCATTGTGGCGGTTGTTCCGGTGCCACATAAAAAGTGGTGGCGCAGTATTTTTTCGTTGTCCTTACACCATTCAAGCATCTCTTGCTTTTTGCCGTCATGGGCAATAAGCGCTATGTTTTTTTGCTTTTCCAGCGTTAATGTTACAAAATCTGTGCTCATGGTAATCTCCGTTCTGCCACATTGTTGGGCACGTAGTTTATTATTAAGTGTCGGCAAGTAATAGCGCAGAGCCTAAACCGTAAAAGGCGCAAGTGCAAGCAAAGCCTCGTTTGAGTCCTCGTAAATTTTTAGTTTTATAGGGTTTTGTATGTCGAGGCTGAATATGCCCATTATAGAGCGCGCATCAACAATGCGGTAGTCGCTGATTAGTTCAAATTCACCGGGCAAAGTTAAAAGAACTCTTGCAAAAGATTGCACTTTTTCGCTTGATGAAAATTTTACGTTTATCTCTCTCATAATTTTACCCTGCTTTCTTGTTAAATGATGAATTTGTACTTTGTAACTACACAATAAAATGCGATTAATAAAAATAAAACGGAGGTATGCAATGCAAGAGCTTACTGTTAAAAAACAAATAAAGTTAAGTGCTTTTTTACAGGTTAACCGCCCTGAAATAAGCCGTGCAATGGCATATAAATACATACGTCAAAATAAAATAAAGGTAAACGGCAAAAAGGCCGATTTAAACGCGCGCCTAAATGTGGGCGATAAGATTATACTCTATTTGAAAGATGACATAAAATATGAAAGCGATGATACTTTTTTACGTGCATCTGTTAATTTTACGCCCGTGTATGAGGACGAAAATATATTGATTGCAAATAAACAGGCGGGGCTAATATCTTGCGATGAAAACGACAAGACATTTGACACGCTAATAAACCGTGCAAAGCTGTATCTTTACAATAAAAAGGAGTATAAGCTTGCGGATGATTTTGCACCGCTCTTGTGCCATAGGCTGGACACGGGCACATCGGGCCTGATAATTATTGCAAAAAACGCACAGGCGCACGCATGTATTTGCGATAGCATTAAAAATCACGAGCTTGTAAAAAAATATCTATGTGTAACAGTTGGTGCGCCAAAAGAAAAAAATGCTAGCCTTACGGCATATTTACTAAAGCATAGCGATGAAAACAGGGTGCAGATAGTAAATAAAAAAATTAGTGGCGCAAAAAAGATAATTACAAAGTATAGTGTGCTTAAACAAAATGATGAACTTGCGCTGTTACAAGTTGAGCTTGTAACGGGAAGAACACACCAGATACGGGCACACTTAGCGCACATAGGTGCGCCAATTTTGGGCGATGGTAAGTACGGGATAAATAGCAAAAACAGACAGTATAGAGCTAAATATCAGGCACTTTGTGCATATAGCATAACGTTTGCTAAAGATATGTTAAAGCCGTGCGAGGCCCTTGCAAACAAAACCGTAACGGCAAAGGAGCCTTGGTATGCACAGCAGATGCGAGAGGATGGCGGCCTGCAGAGCAAAGGCAATGCTGCTAAGCTTGGTTAACTGCCGCTGCTAATTCTTCGTCTATTACAACAACCACGTCGCTGTGCATTTTTAGCATTGTAGACGGGTTTTGTGTTGTTATTTCATTGCCGTAAATCAGCCCTCTTATGGCGTCTTTTTTAGCGGTGCCCGTTGCCAACAACACAATTTTTTTAGCGCTCATAATATTGCTCATGCCCATTGTAATTGCCTGTGTTGGCACGTCCTCGCGCTTTTCAAAAAAGCAAGAGTTTGCCTCTATTGTGCTGTCGCTAAGTGTTTCAACGTGTGCCACGCTAAGCAATGTGTCGCCGGCCTCGTTAAAAGCAATGTGGCCGTTGCGGCCAATGCCAAGCAATTGAATATCTATCGCACCGTTTTCGTTCACTTTTGTCTCAAGCTCTTCGGCGTTTGCATTAACATCGCCTATGCCGCTTGCCACAAAGGTGTTTTTTTTGTCGATATTTACGTTGTTAAATAAATGTGTGTCCATAAAATAGCGGTAGCTTTGCTCGTGCGTGCCCTCAAGGCCGCAGTACTCGTCTAAATTAACAGTGCGCACATTTTTAAAGTCTACCTCGCCATTGTTGTAAAGCTCTATTAAGCTTTTGTAAACTGTTGTTGCGGTGGCTCCCGTTGCAAGGCCAAGCTTTGCATCGCTTTTGCCGTCTATAACTTCTTTAATTAAATCTGCGGCTACCTTGCCGCTCTCGTCAAAATTTTTTGTTATTACTACTCTCATCTTTTTTACCTCTTATATTATATGTCTTTGTGACTTTGCGATAAAATTATATTTCGCCCGCTATTAAATTGCCCATTTCGCTACAGGATACATAGGTGCAACCGTCGCTCATTATATCACCTGTGCGCATGTTTTTGTCAAGCACTCTGTTTACAGCCTCCTCAATGCTGTCGCTCTCTGCTGCCATGTCAAACGAGTATTTAAGCATCATGGCCGCAGCGAGTATAGTGCCTATGGGGTTTGCCTTGTCCTGACCTGCTATGTCGGGCGCAGAGCCGTGTATGGGCTCGTAAAGGCCTATTGTGCCGTCGCCAAGGCTGGACGAAGGGATCATGCCTATGCTGCCGGTTATTATGCTTGCCTCATCTGTTAAAATGTCGCCGAACATGTTTTCCGTCACTATAACGTCAAACTGTGCGGGGTCTTTTACAATCTGCATGGCGCAGTTATCCACAAGCATGTGGCTAAACTCAACGTCGGGGTACTCTTTGGCGACCTCATCTGCAACAGCACGCCACAGGCGGCTTGTGTCGAGCACATTTGCCTTGTCTACACTTGTAAGTTTATTGTTTCGCTTTCTCGCCGTCTCAAAACCTATGTGCATAATGCGGCGTATCTCGTGTTCGCTATACGGCATAACGTCGGTGGCAATGCGGTTGCCATCAACTGTTTTTGTCGTGTGCTCGCCAAAGTAAACACCGCCCGTAAGCTCACGCACTACTACAAAATCAATGCCGTTTGCAACAATGTCCACGCGCAGCGGGCTTGCACTTGCAAGCTGGCAAAACAGCTGCGCAGGGCGAATGTTAGAGTATAAGTTAAGATGCTTGCGTATGCCAAGTAGGCCTTTTTCAGGGCGTAAATCTGACGGCATATTGTCCCATTTTGGACCGCCTACGGCACCTAGTAAAACGCTGTCGCAAGCGAGGCAGGCATCTATTGTGCTCTGGGGTAGCGGTGTGCCGTGGTTGTCTGTTGCAACGCCGCCTATGTCGGCATATACGTACTCAAACTCATGGCTGTATTTTTTTGCAACCGCATTGAGCACCTTTTGTGCCTCTGCCACTATCTCAGGGCCAATGCCGTCGCCCTTTAACACTGTAATAACTTTTTTCATTTAAAATATATTTCCTTTCGCGTTTAATGCAAGGCTATACCGTTATTTTAATGATGCAAGAAGGCCGCCTTTTTCGATGATGTCTTTTATAAAACCGGGGAATGGTTGTGCCTGATATGTCTCGCCCTTTGTGATGTTTGTGATGAGACCTGTGTCGAAGTTTACGCTTATCTCGTCACCGGCCTCTATGGCATCGCAGGCGCTCTCGCACTCTAAAATAGCACAGCCAATATTAATTGCGTTGCGGTAAAATATGCGTGCAAACGTCTTTGCAATAACACAGGACACGCCGCAAGTTTTAATGGCCAGGGGTGCATGCTCACGGCTAGAGCCGCAGCCAAAGTTAAAGCCTCCAACAATTATGTCGCCCTCACGTACGTTTTTAACAAAATCAGGGTCAATATCCTCCATGCAATGTGCGGCTAACTCCTTTGCATCGGGTGTGTTTAAGTATCTTGCGGGTATAATTACATCGGTGTCTACGTTGTCTGCAAATTTATGTACTTTACCTTTTACAACACTGTTCATTATTTGCATACCTCCTCAGGATTTGAAATATAGCCTGTTATTGCGCTTGCGGCGGCCACTGCCGGGCTTGCAAGGTAAACCTCACTTGTGGGGTGGCCCATGCGGCCGACAAAGTTGCGGTTTGTTGTTGCAACACAGCGCTCGTGCTCTGCCAAAATGCCCATGTATCCGCCTAGGCATGGCCCACATGTGGGCGTGCTTACAACACAGCCTGCGTCTATAAATATTTCGGCATAGCCAAGGCGCATGCACTCTTTAAATATGTGCTGTGTTGCAGGTATTACAATAACGCGCACATTTTTTGCTACTTTTTTGCCGCGCAAAATTTCGGCGGCCTCTGCCATGTCGCTCAGGCGGCCGTTTGTGCAGCTTCCTATTACAACTTGGTCTATTTTAACTTCTGTCTCGCCTATCTCGTCTACCGTGCGTGTGTTTTCAGGCAGGTGAGGGAACGACACAGTAGGGCGTATTTTCGACAAATCTAAGTTAATTGTACGCTCGTACTCGGCATCTTTGTCGGGTGCGTAAGTTTTGTATTCTCGCTGTACACGCCCGTTTAAATACTCGGCAGTTATGTCGTCAAATTCAAAAATTCCGTTTTTAGCGCCGGCCTCTATAGCCATGTTTGCAATGCAGAGCCTGTCGTCTATACTTAAATTTTTAAGACCCTCGCCGCCAAACTCCATGCTTTTATAAAGTGCGCCGTCAACGCCAATCTCGCCTATGATGTGAAGTATAACGTCTTTGCCGCTAACGTGTTTTTGCAATTTGCCCGACAGCTCAAAACGTATTGCCTCCGGCACTTTAAACCAACATTTGCCCGTTGCCATGCCGGCCGCCATGTCTGTGCTGCCAACGCCTGTACTAAAAGCGCCAAGTGCGCCGTAAGTACATGTGTGGCTGTCTGCGCCTATAATACATTCGCCTGCGCACACAAGGCCTTTTTCGGGCAATAATGCGTGCTCAATGCCCATATCGCCAACGTCGTAAAAGTTTAATATGTCGTATTTGTTTGCAAATTCACGGCTTTGTTTTGTCTGCTGTGCCGCTTTAATGTCTTTGTTTGGCGCAAAGTGATCCATTACAAGGCTTATTTTTGTGTTGTCAAAAACGCCGTTAAAGCCTGCTTTTTCAAACTCGTTTATGGCAACGGGGCTTGTTATATCGTTGCCAAGCACCATGTCTAGCTCTGCCATAATAAGTTGGCCTGCGCTCACGCTGTCAAGTCCTGCGTGTGCCGCAAGTATTTTTTGTGTCATAGTCATTCCCATAATAATTACCCCTCAAAAAATGGTAGCACATTTTTAATGTATGTGCGTATTTTATGTTATTTTTTTTTGCTCGTAGTTGCTTATTGCACTTGCAAGGCCTTTTACACTGGCCGTTAAGATGTCGCTGTCTGTGCCGGCACCCCATGTTGTAACGCCGTCTGCCCACTGCAAGCCAACGTATGCCACCGCCTGGCTTGTGCTGCCCGACGACAGAGAGTGCTCTTGATATGTAAGGATTGTAAAGTCTCGGTTTGTGCCGTTTCTTATTGCGTTTGCAACAGCGTCAAGCCTGCCGTTGCCCTTGCCCGTATACTCTACGTTGATGCCGTTTTCCTCTGCCGTTACCATTGCGTAAATGCGTGCGTTTTCGTCGTCTTTTTGTATGTAGTGCGCCTCGGGTATTGCAAAAGGCGTGCTTTTGTTTAAGAACTCGCTCTCAAATATACCGTACACGTCACGTGGGTTAAGCTCCTTTTTTAGCTTGTCAGATACATCTTTAACGGCGTAGCCTAGCGCCTCGCGCATTTTTGCAGGTAGGTCGTAGCCGTAATTTTGCTCTAGCAAGTAGCCTATGCCGCCCTTGCCGCTCTGGCTGTTAATGCGTATGACGTCTGTCTCATACTCACGGCCCACGTCGTGCGGATCTATTGGCAAGTATGGCACGCCCCATTTGACAAGGTTGCCGTCGCTACGCCAGTTCATGCCCTTTGCAATTGCGTCCTGATGGCTGCCGCTAAATGCCGCAAACACAAGTGCGCCCGCGTACGGTGTGCGCTCATAGACATGCATGTTTGTGGCCTTTTCGTACTGCTCTACAACCGATGTCATGTCGCTAAAATCAAGGCCGGGGTCTACGCCTTGGCTGTACATATTCATGGCTACAGTTACTAGGTCCACGTTGCCGGTGCGCTCTCCGTTGCCAAAAAGCGTGCCTTCAACACGGTCTGCACCTGCTAAAAGGCCCATCTCTGTGTCGGCCACACCACAGCCTCTGTCGTTGTGTGGGTGTAGGCTAATAATAACGTTTTCGCGGTATTTTATGTTGTCGCACATGTATTCTATTTGGTTTGCGTACACATGGCTCATGCTAACTGCAACAGTTGCGGGCAAATTTATTATAACTTTGTTGTCCACGCTTGGCTCTAGCACATCAAGCACTGCGTTACATACTTCTAGCGCGTACTCAGGCTCGGTGCCTGTAAAGCTCTCGGGGCTGTACTCAAACCTAAAGTTGCCCTCGTACTCGCCTGCAAGTTTTTTTACAAGCGTTGCGCCGTCTATTGCAATTTGCTTAATTTCTTCTTTGGATTTTTTAAACACCTGTTCGCGCTGTGCAACACTTGTGGAATTATAAAAATGCACAACGGCATTAGGTGCGCCTTTTAGCGCGTCAAATGTGCGCCTGATAATATGCTCGCGGCACTGTGTTAGCACCTGTACCGTTACGTCTTGCGGTATAAGGTCTTTTTCAATAAGTGCGCGCAAAAAGTCGTACTCGGTCTCGCTTGCGGCGGGGAAGCCAACCTCTATTTCCTTAAAGCCAACCTTTGTCAAAAATTTAAAAAATTCAAGCTTTTCGTCAAGGCTCATTGGCACTATAAGGCTTTGGTTTCCGTCCCTTAGGTCAACGCTGCAAAAAATAGGCGCCTTTTCTATCATGTTCTTTTTTGCCCAGCGCATTTCGCACTGTGGTGCGGGGTAAAACCCTGCGCTGTATTTCTCTGTGTTTTTCATAAAAAATCTCCATTTCGCTAAAATTTCTTTTTGGTAGTTTGCAGGTGTATTTTGCGCTAATACGTTGATTATCGGCAAAATGAGACTGAAAAAAACCGCCTCAAAGCCGTCAGTCGGCCAAGAGACGGAGATAATAAACTATCTTCGCGGTACCACTCTTGTTGTTGCATAGCAACCACTTTATGCTATCGTCCGCAAAGCGGAAACAGCCCGGCATGATAACGGCACCGACCCCGTACACGCCTACTGCGCACTGTAAAATAAAAGTGCGGTTCGGGTGTCTGCTCAAGGGCGAGTAATAAGCGGCTTTGGCACTGCCTTACACCGAACGGCAGCTCTCTATAGCTCAAATGGCGCTTTTTATTCCCTGTCACAGCATTTATAATAGATACATTTTAACATAACATATAAATATATGTCAATAGTGAAATATAGGCGAAAAAATAGGCGTTTGTGCCTTGTGGTAAATCGCTTTTTCAATTGTGGCAAAAAATGAGGCTAAACCATACAGATGAACCCATATTTAAAAAAGGGTGTGCAGTTATGCCGGTTTTAAGTGCCTGATAGTATCGTTTTCGTCGCCTGTAATTTTATTGTAAAACAGCTTATTTAAAAAACAATAATACTGCGTTTATCTGCGTGCGGAGAGGTTGCCTTTGTTTAGTATAGCGATAAGCGGTGTTGCAATGCTTGCGGTTAAAAATGCGTTTGCAAATGCCTCAACTATGCCGCCAAAAAGCACAAGCGACCATATTGTAGCGCCAAACTCGTTTTGTATAAGCTCGCCACAAAAAATATCTATAAAAGATGTAAACAAAACGGTGTTTGCTGCGCTTGCAACAAAGCCGGCGGCCAAATACAGCACGTACTTGCTTTTAAAAGACGACGCCTTTATAAGCTTACCTAAAAATGCACTTACAGCACCCACGGCAACGCGCGGCACTATGCAAATAATAAGTGACAGCGGCATGCTATAGCCTAAGAGCAGTATGCCAAGAGACTCTGAGGGGGCCTTAATAAAGCTTGTTACGCCAAACACAAGGCCGAGCAAAAGCCCTGCCGGCATGCCTAGCATTAGGCCGCCTATAGCCACGGGTAATACCATAATTGTAAAGCTCAAAGGCCCTAGCGTTATGTAGCCTACAGGCGTTGCGGCAAGCACTATTGTAATTGCAACTAAAAACGACAGCTGAGTGATATATGAAAGTTTGGTTTTTTTCATTTAATAATTAACCCCTTTAAGTTTGGTAATAGCTTGTAAAAAACTATTAGGTATATTTGTGTTGTGGTTTTGCAACATAAACACATTAATATTATACACAAAAAAAGCAAAAAAATAAAGTGGAATACTAAGAAAAAAACTAGAGAGGTTGCGCCGATTTGCGGCAAAAAGAAAGCACATCATTTGCATTTGCAGTGCTTTGGGGCGTAGCCTGTACTCGCCGTTAACATAAAAGACGGATAGTAAAGGAGCTGTTGACAAAGTCGCCTTCACAAAAAGCGTCGTCAAAATTCCCGTCATATTTCACAAAAATGCTCATTAATACATACAGTATTGCTTGCGCTTTTTGTATTATATGACAACAATTTTTCTCTAGTTTTTGCAAAGTCTTTGTTTGTCAACAGCTCCGGTAAAATACTATCCGTCTTATTGTTTTTGATAAAGCGCCTATTGCAGCGCCAAATGCAAAACTTGTGTTTTGGTTACATGCAAAGGCATGCACCCTTATGCAATTTATTTTTTCTTGCACCGGACATTTAATTTTCGTCTGAGTTTAATAAGTTAATGTCGCAAAACTTTTTTATAAGTAGCCGGTTTAAATTAGTAGTTGTTTCTTTGTTTGCGTCTAATGCGCACAATAAATGTTAGAGCTATAAATAGCACAGCAACTATAACAAATACAATAACTACCCAGCCGCTGCCGCCTTCTTCATAGCTGCGCACGTCGCTCCAAGCTGCGTCCATTGCGCTGTTTATGTCGTCCGGTAAAACTTCAAAGTTCTCGCAGTTTTCAAGTACTTCAGCAGGAGGGTACATAAGCTCGTTGTTTCTTGTCTCCTCGTCAAGCAGCTCAAATACTTCTGTATGTGGGGTAGAGTACCAAATGTACTCTGTGTTTGCAAGTGCAACGTCTGTCTCGCACATAAAGTTAATAAACATTTCGGCAGCCTCTTGGTTTTGGCTGCTTGCAGGTATGCACATTGCGTCTAGGTAAAGGTTAGAGCCTTGATCAGGTATAAACATAGCTAGGTCTTCGTTTACTTCCATCATTGTTATTGCGTCGCCTGCATAGTATGCTGCAATAGCTGCCTCGTTGCCTTGCATTTTGTCAAAAACTTCGTCCATTACGTAGCTTTGTACTAATGATTTTTGCTCTTTTAGTTTTTCTGCTGCTGCGTCAATTTGCTCTGTAGAAGATGGGTTTAATGTGTCGCCCAAAAGTTTTGAGGCAATTGCAAATGCGTCGCGGCTGTTGTTAAACATTAAGATGTTATTGCTGTAGTCCTCGTCCCACATAAGGCCCCAGCCCTGCTCTAGGTCTGCCTCGTCTACCATTGTTGTGTTGTAAATTAAGCCAACAACACCCCACATGTAAGCTATAGAGTATTTGTTTTCAGGGTCGTAATTGCGGCCTTTGTAAAGGTCGTCTATGTATTTTGCATTTGGGATGTTGTCCCAGTTAAGCTCTGCAAGAAGTCCCTCGTTTGCCATTTTGCCAATCATGTAATCGCTTGGGATGATGACGTCGTAGTTGCCGCCGCCTGCGCTTAATTTAGCGTACATGCTCTCGTTTGTGTCAAAAGTTGTGTAGTTTACATCAATGCCTGTAACCTCTTCAAAAGCGGCTACTACGTCAAGAGAGTCGTCCTCACCGTCGGAGATATACTCACCCCAGTTGTAAACATTTAGTGTGATGCCGGCGTCTTTAAAGCGTGTGTAGTCGTAGCCCTCATCAAGGGTTAAATCCTCGGCACCCATTGCAAATGCAGCAGGCATAAGCATTGTTGCCAATAATAATGTAGCGAATATTACACTTAAAAATTTTTTCATTTCAGTCTCCATATCTATATTTTTTAATTTTCGATTAATGTTCGTTTTTCTTTTCTGCTCTCGATGGTGTTTGATATTAAAATTATACTTAAAATTGCCACAAACATGATTGTTGAAAGCGCGTTTATCTCAGGGCTTACTTGCTTTTTGGTCATGCTGTATATTGCAATGGGCAGTGTTTGCACAGTGCCGCTTGTGTAGTAAGAAATAACAAAATCATCTATTGAGTAAGTTAGGCATATTAAAAAGCTTGAAAACACGGCCGGCATAATCTCCGGCAGTACCACTTTAAAAAATGCTTGTTTGCTGTTGCAGCCCAGGTCTAGCGCCGCCTCGTACACCCTTACGTCCATCTGCTTTAATTTTGGTGTAACGGTAAATATAACGTACGGCAAGTTAAAGGTGATGTGCGCTATTAAAAGTGTAACTATGCCAAAGCCGTTTACGCTTGTCTCGTAGCCTAAAATGCTTGTAAACAACGCCGACAGCTGCTCGTTAAACACAACAAATAGCAGCATTAAAGATACGCCTGTGACAATTTCCGGGTTGACGATGGGTATGTAGCTTACGGATAAAACTGTCGAGCGAGAGCGCTTTTTCATGGCGTTTATGCCAATAGAAGCAATAGTGCCTAAAACTGTTGCAATAATTGCAGACACTGCCGCAATGCCAAGCGAGACAACAAAGCTCTGTAAAATCATTTCGTTGCCAAAAAGGGCCTCGTACCATTTAAACGAAAATGCCGTAAAAACACCGCGGCTTTTATTCTCGTTAAAGCTGTACGCTATCATAACGGCTATGGGCACGTACAAAAAGCTAAAGAAGATGACAAAATATACCTTGCTGTACCAACGCATCTTTTTCATACAACGCCCTCCATGTTCTCGGTGTCAACGTTTGTAAAGCTCATGCACAGCAGTACTATAAGCATAAGCATAAGGCTCATTGCACTGCCTAAGTTGTAGTTATAGCTGTTACCTAAAAATTGTAGCTCAATAAGGTCGCCAATAAGTAGGTTAGAGCCGCCGCCAAGCATCCTGCTTATAATAAATGTAGATATACTCGGCACAAACACCATTGTAATGCCTGTTGTAATACCGTCTTTAGTTAGCGGTATAAGCACGCTGATAAGCACGCTAAATGGGTTGCCGCCAAGGTCTTGTGCCGCCTCTATTACGCTGTTGTCTATCTTTAGCATAATTGTGTAAAGCGGCAGTATCATAAACGGCAAGTAGTTGTAAACCATGCCGAGCACAACGGCGCCCGATGTGTTAATCATCTCTAACGGGCCTATACCAAACAGGCCTAAAAAACGATTTATAAGCCCGTTGTTCTCAAGCAGTGTCATCCATGCATATGTCCTTAGCAAAAAGTTCATCCACATGGGAAGCATAACAAGCATAAGCATTGTGCGCTGTTTTGACTCTTTTAAGCGGGACAGCATAAAGCTTAATGGAAACGACACCACAAGGCATATTATGGTTGCTATAATTGCAAGTAAAATGCTGCGCACAAAAACTGTGGTGTACTGGCCTAAATCCATTATGTTTTGCAGTGTAAATGCGCCGCTTTTATCGGTAAATGCAAAGTAGACAACTATACATAGCGGTGCGGCTATAAAAATAATCATCCACAATACGTACGGCGTAGACAAAAGGCGCTGTTTATTCATAAGCCTACGCCTCCTGTCTTGTTCGCATTATATGTATCTCGTCGGGGCCTATGTTCATGCCTATCAACTCGCCAACAACAGATGCCTGTGTCGAGTGAATAAGCCACAAAAGTCCGCCGCTTCGAACGTGCATCTCATAGTGCACGCCTTTAAATATTACGTTTTCTACCATTCCGGTAAGCTGGCCTTGTATTGCGGGCACAATGTTTATGTCCTCCGGCCTAACAACAATTTGCACTATTTCATTTCGGTTAAAGCCCTTGTCTACACACGTAAACTCCTGCCCTGCAAACTCTACAAGAAAGTCTTTAAGCATTATGCCGTCTACTATGTTGGACTCTCCTATAAAATCGGCCACAAATGCGTTTTCGGGCTCGTTATAAATATCCTGCGGAGAGCCTATCTGCAATATGTTGCCCTTTTCCATTACAACTACGGTGTCGGACATTGTAAGCGCTTCCTCTTGATCGTGCGTTACGTATATAAACGTTATGTCCAAACTTTGCTGTATGCGCTTTAGCTCAATTTGCATGTCTTTGCGCAGCTTTAAATCAAGTGCGCCAAGCGGCTCGTCAAGTAAAAGCACCTTTGGATGGTTAACAAGCGCACGCGCAATTGCAACGCGCTGTTGCTGTCCGCCCGACAGTGTGAATGTGTTTCTTCGCTCAAACCCTTTTAGCCCTACAAGTTCCAGCATTTCAAGCACACGCAAGCGTATTTCTTTTTCGGGTAATTTTTTAAGCCTTAACCCAAAGGCCACGTTTTCAAAAACATTTAGGTGCGGAAACAGCGCATATTTTTGAAAAACGGTGTTTACCTGCCTTTTGTACGGCGGCAGGTGCGTGATGTCTTTACCCCCAAAAAAAACATTGCCTGACTTCGGTTCGATAAATCCACCGATAACACGAAGCGTCGTCGTTTTGCCACAGCCTGAAGGGCCGAGGAATGTGACGAACTCCTTATCGTGGATGTCGAGACTAAGGCCGGATATTACAGGCCTACCGTCGAAATCAACAACAATGTTTTTTAAAGAGACAATAGCATGATTGTCCATTATATGCATCCCCCTTTGCGGAAATTTTCTTTGGGAACTTCTCCCAAAGCAGACGCCAATTATACCACCCCGCAAAAGGTTTGTTACACAGAGGATAGCATGCTAAAATGTACAATTTTAACATACAAAACCGCCCCTGTTACAGTGGTACATACGGTCGTCAGTTTTTACATGCATATGCTACTATAATTGTTATGATTGGAATTGTCAATATATTTTTTAAAATTTGTTATATAATTTAAAATTTTTTGTAAAAGCGTGGCGATTTTGTGCATATTAATATGGCTAGGAGCTTGCGGTTTTATGCCTTGATGGCAATGGTTTTCGCCGCCGAGACCACTGCGGTGTTTTGCAGTAAAATAATGGTTATTAATAGTACTATTTTGTGCTTTTTTAAGGGCGTTTTTTTATTGCTTGTTATATTTTGCCGCACATGATAGAATAAAATAATAGCGCTTATTTTTAGGAGCTTTGTTGAGGGAGGGATTTGCGTGGATGTGCGCTACATAAAGGGCGTTGGCGAAAAGCGTGCAGAGCTTTTGGCGAAACTCGGTATTTTTACTGTGGGCGACATGCTCTCGTACTACCCAAGGGATTATGTAGATTACTCAAAGCCGTATCCCGTGCAGTCTGCCCCGTTTGACGTTAAGTGTGTTGTAAAGGCCGTTGTACACGGCAAAAACAGCGTGCGCATAAGCGGAGGCAGGCAGGTGCACAAGGCAATTTGCGCGGATGAGACGGCCCAGCTAACTATAAATTTTTTTAACAACCCGTATGCGCTAGACAAGTTAAAGCAGGGCGAGGAGTACTTATTTTACGGCAAAGTTGGCGGCAACTTTGCGGCAAGGGACATGATTAACCCGTCGGTTATAAGCGAGCAGAGCGCAAAAGATGTGCCTCTTGTTGCAATTTATCCACAAACGGAGGGTATAAACAGCGCATACATAACAAAATGTGTGCGTGCGTGTTTTGATATTAACAAAGTAGAAGATGACCCGTTGCCGACATATTTAATTGAAAAATACAAGCTATTAAGCAGGCAGGATGCACTTAAATATATACATTTTCCTGCAGATTTTAAACAGGTAGAGGCGGCGAGGCGCAGGCTGGTTTTTGAGGAGCTGTTGATACTTCAGGTAGGTTTGTTTTTGCTTAGAAAGCGTGAAAACCTATTAACTGCGGTGCAGATAGACAATGTCGATTTGACGAAATTTTGGCAAAGCCTACCCTTTGAGCCCACAGGAGCGCAAAAGAGGTCGACACAGCAGATAATAAGCGACATGGCAAAGCCGTCGCCGATGAACAGGCTTTTGCAGGGCGACGTGGGCAGCGGAAAGACGTTAGTAGCGGCGGCGGCAATGGTTGCGGCGGCACAAAACGGCTATCAGAGCGTGCTTATGGCACCGACAGAGATTTTGGCAAGCCAACATGCTAAAACGTTGCAAAAAATGCTAAGCGGCTTTAAAATAGAGGTTGCGCTGCTTACAAAGAGTGTAAAATCAAAGGAACGCAAAGAGGTGCTAGCGCAAATTAATGATGGTACAGCGCAAATAGTTGTGGGCACGCACAGTGTGCTAAACGACGAGATTACATTTAAAAATTTAGGGCTTGCAATAACAGACGAACAGCACCGCTTTGGCGTAAGGCAGCGCGCAAAGCTTGCAGCCAAGGCAAATAACCCGCATTTGCTTGTTATGAGCGCAACGCCGATACCAAGAACGCTTGCACTGCTTATGTTTGGGGACCTTGATATAAGCGAGCTAGACGAGATGCCGCCAAACAGAAAGCGTGTAAAAACATACGCCATTACGGACGAAAAACGTGCGGATATGTACGGATTTATAAAAAAACACCTCGACAGTGGCAATCAGGCGTATATAATTTGTCCGCTGATAGAGGAGGGCGTTACAGACATGCAGGCCGTGAGTGTATACTATGAAGAGGTGGCAAGCAAACTACTTTGCGGCTATAAAGTAGGGCTTATGCATGGCAAACTAAAGGCGGCCGACAAGGCGCAGGTGATGGATGAGTTTGCGGGGGGCGAGCTTGATGTGCTTGTCTCTACAACTGTGATAGAAGTTGGCGTGGACGTGCCGAATGCAAACATAATAGCAATAGAAAATGCAGAGAGGTATGGGCTGTCGGCACTGCACCAACTGCGTGGGCGTGTTGGGCGTGGCGCAG
Source organism: uncultured Bacteroides sp. (assembly GCA_964368295.1). Lineage (GTDB taxonomy): Bacteria > Bacillota > Clostridia > Oscillospirales > Ruminococcaceae > Ruthenibacterium. The sequence goes on along the minus strand of CAYJBO010000054.1, from coordinate 1,453 downwards.
ACGAGGCGTACTGTATTTTAATAAGCAACCACACGGGAGAAAATGTGAGGGAGAGGCTGTCGGTGCTGTGCGGCACAAACGACGGCTTTGAGATTGCGAGATACGACCTTGAGACGAGGGGACCCGGCGACTTTTTTGGCAGCAGACAGCATGGCTTGCCGACGCTTAGAATTGCCGACCTTGCCGCAGATGCGAGGGCACTAAACGTTGCCCAAAAAGAGGCGCATGACATGCTAGAGGCCGACCCCGAGCTGAGGAGTGACGAAAACATAAAACTGCGCACCATGGCTTTAAAGCTGTTTGGCAAGCAAACGGCTATGAATTAAACTGTCTTTACTAATAGCAATAAAATATATTAATAATACAAAATGTTTATTGTTGCAATACACTTTTGTGATAGGCTTTTGCGTGTGCAGCGAAAAATATTATGTAATAGTATAAAGGGAAAACGGTAATTGTCGCTATTGCCGCAGTTATCAAAGGGTAAAAGCGCAAAGGGTAAAAGGATAAAAGGGAAAAGGCAAAAGAGCAAAGGACATATAGAGGGAGCTTGTAGCATTAAAATGCACAGGCAAATTAAAAGTAAAAAATACATATATTCTGTAAGGAGAATTAATTGATGATTGGTACAATAGTAAATACTGTGGCGGTTGTTGTGGGTGGCACTGCAGGCACATTGCTCAAAAAAGGTATTAAGCCGTCTTACCAGGACACTTTAAACAAGGCGCTTGGTGCGGCAGTTTTTGTAACGGGTATAAATGGTGTTATAAGCGCAATGATAAGCGTTGGCGAGGACGGAAAGCTTGCGAGCAACGGCGAGCTGATGCTTATAATAAGCCTTGTTGTGGGCGCATTTTTGGGAGAATGGCTACGCATAGACGACAGGCTTACAGCGCTGTCGAACGCTGTTGAAACGCGTTTTAGCATGGCGGGCTTTGCAAAGAGCTTTACAACGGGCACGCTTATTTACTGCATTGGCGCCATGACAATTATAGGCTCTATAAACGACGGGCTAGGCGACCCCACAGTGCTTTTGATTAAGAGCTTGCTTGACGGCGTGGCATCGGTTGTGCTTGCGGCAACGCTTGGGCCGGGCGTAATTTTTTCAGCAGTGCCCGTGTTTTTAATACAAAGTGCCATTGCGCTTATGGCAGGTGTTTTAGCACCGGTTTTACAGGGAGAGCTACTTTTAAATATATGCGCCGTGGGCTATAGCCTTGTTATATGTATTGGCTTTAATTTTATGGGTGTTGCAAAAATAAAAACGGCAAACTTACTGCCCGCATTGCTTGGGCCTGTGCTGTGGTATGCCGGTAACTATGCGGTGGCGTTTTTTAGCTAGCATATTTGCTGTAATGCGCTTAAAATAGCGCCAAAAACAGACAAAAAAACCGCAGGCCAATAAAGGCGTGCGGCTGTGTGGAGCTGGATACGAGAGTCGAACTCGTTACCT
>CAYJBO010000053.1:10217-18550 GCA_964368295.1 uncultured Bacteroides sp. | reverse complement strand
CAATGGGCACGCCTTGCACCCAAATTATGAGGCCAAGGCCGATGTTACAAATAAACCGTACTTAAATGGCGGCGTTGTTTTAAAGTATTCGGCAAACCAAAAATATACAACAAACGCTGTGACAGGTGCGGCAGTAAAAAGTATTTGTAAAGGGGCAGGAGTGCCGTGCCAAGTGTTTGTAAACCACTCCGACGTCAGGGGCGGCAGTACCCTTGGCAACATCAGCACATCACAGGTGTCGGTGCCGTGTGCGGATATTGGCGTTGCAATGCTTGCGATGCACTCCTGTTACGAGACGGCAGGTGCACACGATACGCAGAGGCTTTTACTTGTGCTAGAAGAGTATTTTAAAACTGATATAATGTGATTTGGCGCAATATTTTATGTAGATAGCAGTATAATTGCACGCTGAGTTAACCATTAAAACTAATTTTTATATAGCTGGGGGGATGGCACAGTTGTACCGAGATAAAAAAGTTACAGCCATAATAGTTGCAGCAGGATCATCAACACGCATGGGCTTTGATAAAATGCTGTATAATATAGACGGAAAACCTACAATCAGCCACAGCATTTATGCATTTGACAAACATGAGTATATTGATGAGATAGTTGTGGTAGTGGGCGAAAATGAAGCCGAGATAAGAAAAGCAGCGCCAATTTGCAAAAAGGCGTGTTCGTTTGTAAAAGGTGGCGCACTGCGCAGCGACAGCGTGCTAAACGGTGTAATGGCGTCAAGTGGGGACTGTGTTGCCATTCACGACGGTGCACGACCATATGTAAGCGAAGCTGTTATTTCGGCTGCGATAGAGACTGCGGTTGAAAGCGGAGCCGCCGCGCCTGCAGTAAATGTAAAAGATACAGTTAAGGTTGCCGGTGCAGACGGAATAGTTGTGAGCACACCGAGGCGAGATACGTTGTACGCCGTGCAAACCCCACAGTGTTTTATTAAAAAAGATTACATACAAGTGGCAAGCAGTGTAAACAGCAAAGATGTAACAGACGATTGCTCGCTTTATGAGCTGGCGGGCCGCAGAGTTGTACTGACACAGGGCGATTACACAAACATAAAAATAACAACGCCGGACGATTTGGCAACTAGGGCAGAAAGAGGGCATAGCAAAATGAGGATAGGGCATGGATACGACGTGCATAAACTTGTAAGCGACAGGAAGCTTATACTTGGCGGCGAGCTTATACCGTACGAGAAAGGCCTTTTAGGGCACTCGGATGCGGATGTGCTTGTGCATGCTATTATGGACGCACTGCTTGGCGCATGCGCTATGGGCGATATAGGCGCTGCTTTTCCGGACAATGACGACAAATTTAAGGGTGCAGACAGCATAGAGCTGTTAAAACAAGTTGTAAAAATGATAGACGAAAAAGGGTATAAAATTGGCAATATAGACTCTACTATCTTATGCCAAAAGCCTAAGCTTGCGCCGTTTATTTATAACATGCGCAGCAATATTGCGCACGCCGCAAAATTAGATGTTGAGTGCGTGTCGGTAAAGGCCACTACAGAAGAAAAGCTGGGCTTTACAGGCGAGGGCCTTGGCATTGCCGCACACAGTGTGTGCATTGTGTTTAAAAAATAATTACACATAAAAACCGCCAAGCTATGCTTGGCGGTTTTGTGCATTAAAATTTGTAACTGTTACATGTATTAATAGTTTGCAAAATTTTCTTGTAAAAATTTGGGCTTGTTTTGCGTCTGTTTTGCTAGCAAGGCAAATGCAAGCCGCACTTATTTTTAGTAAAAGTGGCCAAACTCTCCGCAGATGCCAAAGCCCTTTGTAGGCGGCACTATTAAAGGCTTTTCTTTGCAATAAAACTTATCCCTTTGCCAAAAAATATAGGCCTAAAAGCGCGTAAATTTTTTGTTTACGGGCAAAGCACAAACTTTTTGGCACGAATTATTAAAAAAGAAAGTGCTCACCAAATTGAGTACTCGCATCCGCAGTAATTTTGCCGATACAGCCCGTATTTTTTTGATAGATTTGTACTGTTTAAATATCCGCCACGCTTTTTAAAATCGGCAGGCAGGTATTTTGTTATGCCGCTCGCTATGTCTTTTTCGGCGCTAAAGCCGGCAGTGTTAATAAAATCAGCATTTTTATGTGGGCTTACAGTAAGTGTGGTTGTAAAAAAATCAAAGCCGTGCGCCTTGGCCTTTTCGGCTGTGTTTTTTATGCGCATGTCAATACATTTTTTGCAGCGCTCGCCGCCCTCTTTTTCTTCGCCCAGTCCGCTTATCACTTTTAAAAAGTCGTCATGCAAGTAGTCGTCGTCCATCACTGCCACAGCATTGCCATATACAAGCGCGGCAAACGACAACTGCTCCGCCTTGCGCTTTAAATACTCTTCTTGTGGGTATATGTTGGGGTTATAGTAGTAGAGCGTAACGCTAAAATAGCGCGTAAGCTCGCTAAGTACATGGGTAGAGCAAGGCGCACAGCAACTGTGCAAAATTAAGCGGGGCTTATCTTTTTGTAAGTTTTTAATTGTATCTTCCATTAATAGGTGGTAATTCAAATGTAAACGCTCCAAACTTGTTATAAATTTAATCAATTTTTGAAAAACACTTTAAACTATGTTAAAACGCTGTTAATAATTATGGTGTATCATATATTTATCGGATATTCAACAAATTAAGTAAAGTTGTATACCCGTTTATGCCACAAAGAGTTGAGCATACACATATAATAAATTTTTATCGGGCTACATAAAACTATTATTTTTTTAAGGCCGATAGCATATACTCTTTGATAGATGCTTTTTTACACGACATTATGTGTGGAGAAAAAGCAATGCACGGGCAGGAGAATACTCCGCTCTAGATGTGCATAGGGAGCTTTAGCTCTCTCTCGGTAACCGGACGCATAGGCGCAAGGGCGCTTGTCCGGTGACAACATATTCCTCGCTTTTTGCGAGTTAATTATACCGCAAGGTTGTAGGGGGCAAAATATTGCCACAACCTTGCGGATTTATATTTTATTTGGCAAAAGCTATTTTAAAAAATGCAAAAAAATGATATTATAAATAAAAGAAGGCTGCATTGGTTACACTTACTTTATAAAATAGGCAGCAGAAACGGAGACTGAAATGACTAAAGAAGAGATAATGCGTATAAATGAGCTCGCAAAAAAATCTAAATCGCAGGAGGCTTTGACACAGGCGGAAAAAGATGAACAGGCGAGCTTGCGCAAAAAATATATAGGTGAGATGAAGGCGTCTTTAAGGGGGCAGCTTGACAACATACACATAGAGCAAGAGGACGGCACGAGCAAACCCTTGAGCGATAGCAAGCGCAAATAATTATATTTTGCAGTTGCCAAAGCTCGCCTTGGCAAAAAGTAGTTGCGTGTTTTTGTTGTGTAGCCTATTGCTTAAATGCAGAAAGCTAGCGGAATAAAGTTAAAAATAAAACCTGATTTTCTATGGCACTGGGCTTTGCACCCGTGCATAGCAATTCAGGTTTTTTTGTGTTAGCTTGGTTGTATAAGTAATCCTCATATCATTTTAAAGAATATATTAACTAGTGCAAAAATACGCTACGGAAAAACAGGATGCAAAGACTTATTTAGTAGAAAACATCAGCCATCTTAGCGAGAGTAAGGCAAAAAAGTTGTCGTTAAGAATTGTTCTTTTTTGAATGTACTCTCGCTTGGGTGGCGGCTAAAGGGTGTGGCGATGGGGGTCCGGGGACATCGCCAGACCCCGGCGGTTTTGCTTCTTTTGCCGTACAAAAGAAGGGGCAAGACAGAAGAAAAACAAACCGCACCATTTTATGATACATACAAGCAGATATGGATTATTTGCAACTTATTTTATGGCGGTGCTACACACACGCCAATATATATTAAACTGCGTACAAAACACACAACAACCTGCTAAAGCTTTTTAGCAGAGCGTCGGTTGCGCCTGTCGGCCTGGCCGATATTTTTGTAGTAGTTTTGCTTTTCGGTATACATTTCTTGGTCGGCCTCGTCTATTTTATCAAAAAGGTCTGCCGAGCTAAAGCTCTTTGCGTGCCCTACCGACGCTCTTAACTTTTCTTCTTTGGACAGCAGTTCTAGCAGCGCTATGTGCTGTTTATCAAAATGATTTTCGTCATTGTTTTGATAAAGTACAACAAATTCATCGCCGCCAACCCTATAAACGCTTGCGTCAAAAGTCTTTTTAAGTATTGCGGCGCAAGTGATAATTAAGTCATCGCCGTAGCTGTGGCCGTATGTATCATTTGCCTCTTTTAGCTGATTTATATCAATAAATATTATGCCCACAAAACCGGGGTGATTTATTGAAATTTTATCAATCTCTAAATTATAGCAGTTACGGTTATGTGCGCCGGTAAGCTCGTCAAAAAGGCTTAGCTTTTTAAATTTGTTTAAAAGGTAATGGCGACAGTTGTTTTTGTCGTTTTGCCCCGCCGCTAGGTTGTAGGCAAAGTCGTAACAGTTGCCGTATCCACAAGCAAAACAGTTAATTTGCCTGTCGGTCTGTGTAATTTTGCCAAGCGAAATAAACGCTTTTTCTATGTCTAAATCATTGCGCATTTGATAATCTACACTGCGGTCTTTATACTTGCGCTTAAAGTCTGCAATGTCCAAAGTGCTGTTAAAGTGCTCTGTCAATTTATCGGCATTTTCTTTGGCTATTGCAGTTTTATTTTGGTTAGTAATATAGTCTATTTCGTTTTGGTGAGCATTTTTTAGTGTGCCTGTGCCAAGGTTACAGCCATTTTCGCAGTTTAAAGCGTCTACAAGTGTAGGCACGGGCCGCTGCCAATTTATGTCCTTTATGTATTCGTCAAAGTACTTTGTTATGTTGTGTATGCCCTCTATTTGCTTTATCCAAACGTCTTGCCCTAGGTTAAATTTAATGTTTTCGCCCATGCCGCCCGGGCGCGAAAAAGTAAATCCGATAGACCCCTGCATATTGTCGAAAGATGTAGGTGGAAACGAATTTATATCTATGTTATTTTTCTCTATGTACTCTGCAAATTTATCAAAAGTAACGTTATAGTCAAGCGCATTGTGGGTATATGTGCTTTTGCACTCGCGCTTTTTGCCTATGCAAGGCGAAAAAAACATAATTTTATCTTCTGTGCCCATGTATTTTTTTAAGTATATAGAAGTGCAAACAGCAGGGCTTTGTATAGGCGACAGTTTGCTAATAAGCTCGGGGCGGTATTTTTCGATGTAGCTTACAACAACAGGACACGGTTGAGCAATAATGCTGTCTACTATGTTTTCTTTTAACATTTTTACATGCGCCCAGGTGCATATGTCTGCGCCGAGAGAAACATCGTATATTTTGTTTACGCCAAGGCTCTTTAAATAACCTAAAACTTTTGATGTTTCGTCGAAATTAAAACGTGCAGAGGGTGCGACAACAACGCTTATACGCTCGCCGCTTTTAATGGCATTTATAAAATTTTCCGTGTCGTCCACATAATCCCTTGCGCCATGGTCGCATATGGAAAGGCACTCGCCACAGGATATGCAAAAACCGTCTTTTATGCACACTTTGCCGTCATCTTTGTTGAAAAACGCCTCGTTTGCGTTGGTGGGGCACTTGAAAATGCATTTATTACAACCTTTGCAATAAGCCTCTTTAGTGTATACATAGCTCATTTCTTTCAATGTGCTCACCTCATTTCACAAAAAAATGAATTATATATTTATTATACTAAAAACTGGCAGTAAAATCAATTTTATTTTTTTCTTTGTGTTGGATAAGTTAACAAAATATACGCAGATTTTATGGCATATATATTAGTTTATAGTCTTATTTAAAGCGCGATGTAACATTAAAGATGTTTTGAAAAATTAGGTGGAGCTTTATACAAAATTTAAAGGGTGGATTTACTCCACCCTTTAAATATGTCTTATTGACAAATACTATTATTTGTATGTGTCACACCCATTAAGGCATTAGTCTCACTCATCCGCTGTGTCTGCGGTGCCGTTACTTGGCAAAAGGTGTTGTAAGTATCCGTAACCCTCGCTAACCATTAGCTCGTATGGTACAAACCTAAGGGACGCGCCGTTAATGCAGTATCTAAGCCCGCCGTCATCTTTTGGCCCATCGTTAAATACGTGGCCCAAATGGTTTGAGCCAGAGCGGCTTTTTAACTCTGTACCCGAAAAGAAGGTTGCGTTTTCGGTGTCTTCTATTATTACCTCGGGCGCAATGGGCTTTGTAAAACTTGGCCAGCCTGTGCCGGAGTCATATTTGTCGGTAGATAAAAATAACGGCTCGCCTGTCAATATATCAACGTATATGCCTGTGTCGTAATTATTGTTAAGCTCGCTTGAAAAAGCAACTTCCGTGCCCTCGCCGCGCGTTACATCGTACTGCAAATCGGTTAAATTCTCCCGTATTTGCTCTTCGCTTGGCAACGTGTAATGCTCCTCGTTTATTATCTCATCTTGCGTGGCAAGCGATAAATTAATATGGCAATAACCATTTACATTTTTTTGCAAGTAATCTTGGTGGTACTCCTCCGCATCGTAGAAGTTGTCAAGAGTCGAAACCTGTATGGCTATAGGGTCGTCGTACTCGGCTTGAAGTTGCTCAATAGCCTCGTCAATAACCTGTTTGTCCTCAGGGTCTGAATAGTATATGCCCGTGCGGTACTGAGAGCCAACGTCATTACCTTGCTTGTCTATACTTGTTGGGTCAATTACAAGAAAAAATTTATCCAGCAATTCTTGTAGGCTTATCTGGTCTTTGTCGTATACAACTCTCACGGTCTCTGCATGGCCTGTATCGTTGTAAATTACATCGTGATACGATGGATTTTCGGTATTGCCGTTTGCGTAGCCTGAAACTGCATCGTACACGCCGGCTATGCGTGTCATGTATTCTTCAACACCCCAAAAACATCCGCCGGCTAAATAGATAGTGCTTAAATTTTTCTCCTCAATAAGTGTATCGATGTCAACGCTTACGTTGCTTGCATATGTTTTAACGCTGTCGGTAGCTGTGGAGGTAGTAGTGGCTATATTTGCGGCGCTTGTGCACGACACTGCGCCGAATGCGGTTGCCATAGCCATTAAAAATGCCGCAATAACGTTCTTTTTACTCATAATAATTGTCTCCGTCCTGCCGCTATATTTTGCTAAAAGTACCAAGACCATATGCAGCGGCTTTAATGGGGTTGGTATTTTGTCGTTACATTAATTTTACATCACAAATGTTTACAAAATTAGTGATAATTATTACTAATTAGTTAACAATACTAAATTAAAGAATAAAAAATATAATTTTAGTTGTGCATTATGCACAGCAAAATAAGCGGCTGTAAAAATAAAAAATAAGCAGCAAAAAGGCAACTGTAAAGCAAAACACGGGCGTATATGCCGTTTAGTTTTGCCAATATACAGTTGCCTAAAAAATAGTAATTATTTGTTGTGTTACAAGTTATTTTATGGCACGGCACTCAAGATAGTATCTTTTTTCTCTTGATGAGCCCATGCTGAAAGTTTTTCTTGGTAAGACGCCGCCCATAACTACGCCTTTGAATAAGTCGCTTTTATTAAACTGTGGGAGTAAAATGCCAATAGCACCTTTTTTTGCAAGGCTGTAAACTGCGTCTTCGTCATGTATGTAGTCTACACTGGCGTGGCTGTTCTCTTTGCAGTAGTCGTCTAAAAACGATTCTACAGTGCCAACGGCAAGCGGTTGAGGTGCCGATTTTATGCAAAGCACTTTTTCGCCGTCCTGTGTTATAAGCTTAATTGTTTGGTCAGTCTCGGTAATATCCGTGTCGGCATTTGCGCCAACAGCGCACGTAGCGCCTTTTGCGGCTAGCCACTCGGTAAAAGAGTTTATTAAGTGCTTATTGTCTGCGCCAAATACTGCCCTGTGTATGGGCTCTATCTCTATGGCATCGCTGTGTATATTTACAAGCTCTACTAGGCAAAATCTAGCAGGGTGAGTCTCTTGCTCTTTTGATGTAAGTGTTTTTTTAACTTGTTCCCAGTGCGCCTTTGCGGTTGCAAGGGAGTGGTTGCCATCGCCCACAATCATTGTAAGGGGTGGTTCACCCTGTGCAAATGGGTATGCACGGTTAAAGACATCGGGCTGGCCAATATCGTTAAGCAGTGCACTAAATGTAGCGCACTCAGCCTGCGAGGTTAAAGCATAGCCTTTTATATGTCCGCCGCCAAGCATTAGTTCTGTGTCGTACATCAGTTGGAGCTCGTGTGCCCTCTTTGCGTAAGGCTCTATTATACTTTTTTTTGGGTCGTCTATTAACATCAATATGTGTGGTGTTTCCAGTGTCGCGTTTTTTCGCACCTCAAGGCGTGGTGGTATGCGTG
>CAYJBO010000053.1:7641-10207 GCA_964368295.1 uncultured Bacteroides sp. | reverse complement strand
GCTTTGCGCCTTGCTCGTAGCTGTAGTCCTCTAGGTCAATTGTGCCTACCATGCCGCACAAGGGCTCGCTCTTGCCCTCAAAATAGCGCATTTTAAAAACTAGGGAATCCACAGTTTTTGTAAGCACGTTGTCCTTGTAATATTGCATAGTATCGTTAATTTTTTTAATGCGCTCCGCAACGTCATCGCTCTCTAAATAAACCTCGGGCAGTGTTATGTGCAGTGTGCTTTTTGCATCTTTGCAAAGGTCTTCGGCCTCTTGCCAATACTCAGGCTGGCTTGTAAATTGGTCGCAGGCCAGCGCCGGCCATAGCTTCATGTCAACGCTGTCGTCCGGTAACAAAATTTTCGCTCTCTCAAAAATCATAAAAATACCCCTCAATTAATTATATTGTTTACAAAAAAGTGTAAAGTAAAATATTTATACCAGCCTTGCTAATATAAGTCTTTTCCAATGTTGGCAACCGCCTAATATGGCAATAAATAAAAGGAAATTTTTTTGTGCTGTATATTATGTCAAACAATTTGACGCTTCTAGCCTTTTTAAATCTCGCAAGTAAGCTATAAAAACAGGTATGCAAATTGCAAATGTCAGCAAGTCTGCAAGCGGCAAAGCGAGCTGTACACCACGCAAGCCAAACAAAAAGGGCAACACTGCAATTATGGGCATAAAGCAAAAAAACTGACGGCATAGCCCTAAAAAAGATGATGCCATTGTCCTGCCTGTGCACTGTAAAGACATTATTAGCGGAAGGCAAAGCCCCTGTACAGATATGACAAGACACTGCGCCCTAAAGGCAAAAACGCCTATTGTTAAAACGCTTGCATCGTCGGAGATAAACATTTTGATGATGTCGTCTGCAAAGACAAAGCCTAAAACGCTTACACAAACCATTAAAACAGTGCCCGAGCGCACAGTGTAAGAGATAGTATCGCGCACCCTTTTGTAAAGTTTTGCGCCGTAGTTAAAGCCAACAACAGGCTGCATGCCTTGCCCAAGCCCTAATAAAACACTGTATAAAAGTATAAATATGCGTGAATTTATGCCCATTGCGGCAACTGCGGCATCGCCATAAATACGTGCCTGCCAGTTTGTTGCGGCCGCTGCAACACTGCCGGCGCTCTGCCTGTAAAAAGATGGCGAGCCCGTTTTAATAATATCTCTATAAATGTAAAAATTACGAGATATACTGTTAAATTTAAGTTGAGCATCGCTTTTACCTTTTACAAACATACTAAGCAAAAGCGAAAAACTTACAAGCTGGCTGATGGCGGTTGCTATTGCCGCACCCGACACACCAAGACCGAGAGTAAATATCATTAATGGGTCAAGCGCTATGTTTAAAAGGCCGCCTGTGACGCTACCGATCATTGCGATAGACGCTTTGCCCTGACCACGCAAAATATTGTTCATAACAAACGAGGTGCACATAAAGGGCGCGGCCATTAATATGTACGTAATGTACTCTATTGCATATGGTTTAATGGTTGTGGTTGCGCCTAAAATATCGACAAGCGGGTTTATAAATATAAGGCCAAACAGGCATATACATGTGCCTAGAGCCATTGCGATAAAAAAACCGGTAGATGCTATTTTTGTAGCTTCATCGTACTTTTTTGCGCCAAGAGCACGTGCAACAAGGTTGCCGGTACCCATGCCAACCATAAAACCCAACGCCTGTATAATGCTCATAAGCGAAAAAACCACGGCAACTGCGCCGGCGGCACTTGTGCCAAGCTGAGACACAAAAAATGTGTCGGCGGTGTTGTAAATTGAGGTTACAAGCATTGTGATGGTGGTGGGCACAGAAAGAGAAAGAACAAGTTTATGCACAGGGGTTTGTGTCATTTTTGCAAAGTGTGCGTCTGCCTTTTGCTCTGCGGACAAAGTGACGTTTTTTTGCGGCTTTGTGTGTGCAAAGTCATCGCTTTTATCATTGCTTTCAAGGCTGTCACTATTTTTTAAATTATCACTCCGGCTAAAATTTTCGTTTTCGCCGAGGTTTTTATGGTTCATTCTTTTGCACCGTCAAGCTGCTTTATCTCAGGGAATTTATCGCTAAAGCAAACCTGGCTATATCCGTCAAAGGCAAGGCGCTCTAACTGTTTGCCAACCTTTTTTGCAAGCGGTGCAACACATGTGTCGTAGCTGCCACGCAATGTTTTTGCCTTTTGCATTACGCTCTTAAAGTCCTCGTCTTTGCCGTATAAAAGTACAATGCGCTCTGCCTGTGTAGGCGGCACAAAATTTTGCTCCAGTAAAATTGTAATTATGCGCTCAAACCCAATAGAGAACCCTACAGCGGGCACCGTTGTGTTTAAAAATTTGCCTATCATATTGTCGTATCGGCCGCCGCCGCCAACAGCCCCGGCATAGCCCGGTACGTTAACCTCAAACACAACGCCTGTGTAGTAGCCCTGTCCGCGCACAAGGCGTGGGCTGTATTCAATGCTGTAAATTCCGTCGGACACAGACGCTACTGTGTCGATAATTCGCTTTAAATCATCTGCAAAGGCCCTGTCGTCTTCGCTTAAAAGTTCGCTTACAGTGGCAAGCGTAAAGTTT
>CAYJBO010000053.1:0-7631 GCA_964368295.1 uncultured Bacteroides sp. | reverse complement strand
GAGAGTGTCTTTTTCAAAGCCAAACGCAAAGAGCATTCCGGATAAAACTCTTCTGTCGTTTATTAAAATTGTTGCATTTTTAAAGCCGACCTCGTTAAGCGCGCGCCCTGTGACGTCTATAAGCTCTATTTCGGCGTTTGTGCTGCTGTCTCCAATTATGTCTATGTCGCACTGAACAAACTCACGGCTGCGCATTTTTTGTGGGCGCTCGGCCCTGTAAACCCTGTCGGTTTGTATTACTTTAAAAGGGTTTGGAAGGCGCTCTCTATTAGCGGCGTAAAAGCGCGACAGTGGCAGAGTTAAATCGTATCTAAGGCCCATGTCGGATAAACTTTCCTCGTTGGCGCTGCCACTATCTAAGCACTTTTGCAATTTGTCGCCACGCTTTAAAATTTTAAAGATAAGCTTTAAATTATCGCCGCCATCGCTGTTGTTTAGGTTTTCGGCCTCTTCGATAATAGGCGTGTAAATGCGCGAAAATCCGCTGCTTTTATATACAGATAATATTTTGTTTTGCACATAATCCCTCAAAGCTGCCTCTGCGGGTAAAAAATCTCTTGTGCCCTTAACGGGTGATACTTTCATGTTAAAAACATCTCCTTGATACATAGTTATATTTATTATAACACAATTTTGTGCACGGTAAAAGTGGCAACAACCTATTTTTGCACGAAAGCGGTTTTTGCCTGTGCTTTTAGGGCCTGTTGCATTTATATTATTGTAATAATTAAAGTTTCTGTGGTATAATAAAGTTTATCGAAACGGGGGAGGGCGCAACTTGAAAAGAGTAATTTTACACTGTGATTGTAATAGTTTTTATGCCTCTGTTGAGCTGCTTTTGCGACCGGAATTAAAAGATAAACCCGTGGCGGTGTGCGGCAACCCGAAGCTTCGCCACGGCATAGTGCTAGCAAAAAACGAGGCGGCAAAAGCGTATGGAATTAAAACGGCAGAGACTGTTTACAGCGCACAGCAAAAGTGTAAAGACCTTGTTTTACTTGCACCGCACCACGACAGGTATGTGCACTACAGCCAAGTGGTAAACAAAATTTATGCGGATTATACCGACCTTGTGGAGCCGTTTGGCATAGATGAGAGCTGGCTTGACATAACCGGCTCTATGCACCTTTTTGGCGGCAGTGGCAAAGAGGTTGCGGACATAATAAGGCGGCGGATAAAAACTGAGACGGGGCTTACTGTGTCGATAGGCGTAAGCTTTAATAAGGTGTTTGCAAAACTGGGCTCTGACTATAAAAAGCCTGATGCAGTGACAGTTTTTGACGAGGATAACTATAAACGGCTAGTGTGGCCGCTGCCGGTGGGCGAGCTTTTGTACGTTGGCAAGGCAACGGCCGCAACGCTGCTTAAAATGGGCGTTAAAAACATAGGCCAGCTTGCCGCACACGACGTGGCCGAATTGCAACAGGCGCTGGGGAAACAGGGCGTAGAGCTAAATACGTATGCGCTGGGTAAAGACACGTCGGCCGTGCGGCCTTACACACAGGCAGAAGAGGTGAAAAGCGTTGGGAACGGCCTTACGTTTAGCCGCAACCTACTTGGTTACGAGGACATAAGGGCAGGCATTTTTAGCCTGTCTGACGAGGTGGCGGCAAGGCTTAGAAAGAAGTGCCTATTTGCAATGTGCGTGCAGGTGCAGATAAAGAGCACAGATCTGAAGAGCATTTCGCGGCAAAAACAACTTTTGAGCCCGACTTGTATAGCAAAAGTTATAAGTAAAGAAGCGCTGGAGCTTGTGTGTGAAAACTGGGATTTAAAGGTGCCAATACGCATGCTGACTGTGACGGCCACGCAGCTTACAAGCGAGGGCGGCGCCGAACAGACGACGCTGTTTGACTCTGCGGATAAAAAGGAGCAGGACAATAAGCGTGAGAAGCTAGAGCGCAGCCTTGATTTAATACGAAACAAGTACGGTAAAAATTCAATAGCGGCGGGGCGAAGTGTTAAAAACGACTTGGGCATAGGCAAAATTAAAATGGAAGAAAAGGCAGATTGAGTTAATATTTAAGCAGAAAAAATAAATTTAAACATAGAAAAGGAGCGGTTAAAATGGTAAAACATATTGTTATGTGGAGCTTTGGCGAGGACAATAAAGCGGAGAATTTAGCAAGGATAAAAAGAGAGCTAGAGGCGCTGGTAGGGCAAATACCGGGGCTTTTAAAGGCAGAGGTAGGCCTGGGCTTTTTAGGTTACGATGCCGTTTTGTTAAGCGAGTTTGACACAAGGGAATCTTTAGAGGGGTATAGAGAGCACCCAAAACACCTTGAGGCCGCAACGTTTATACGCTCTATAGTAAAAGAGCGTGCCATGTGTGACTTTGAATAATAAAAATACAAACAGTTAATTAAATGCAAAATATACAAATAGTAATACAAATTGCAAAAATTAAAACACCCGACAGCGTAAATTCTGTCGGGTGTTTTTGTGCTGTTAAGGCTGGGTTTAAAACTTTAGTGCGCCGGTTATCTTTAAAAATTAATCGTTTGCAAGTACAACAATGTAGTCGTCTTTGCCGTATTTAATTTTTTCGGATTTTAGCGGGCTTGTAATAATTTCAAACGTGTCGCCGATTTGGCGTTTGTAGCCGATGGCAATTTCGTCTCTGTTTTTGGCAATCTCTGTAATTGCGTAGTAGTCAACTTCTTCGCCAAGTTTTACGTAGTTGCTAGCCTTGCGCAGATATATTTCAGAGCCGTCTACTTGTAGCAATTCTCTAAAGATAGTTGCAAGGTCTCTGTTTTCAGATATTTGTGTCAATATCAAGTTGATAATATTGCTGCCGACAACTAAGTCGTTAACTTTTGCAACGTGCGCTAGTTTTTGGTTAGTAGTATTTCTCATCTCGCTTGTAATGTTAAATACTTTGCTCTCTTTTTGTGCAATATCGCGCAGGTGGATAAGTCGCAGTAAAATCATCGAGTCAGATGTCTCGACATCACAGCTATCATCGCTTAATAGCAGCACATTTTCGATGTTTTTATCGATTAATTTGTCGAGATTAGAGCGCCTGTTTATATCGCACTCTATAGACTCTATGTTTAAATTTTCAAGAGTTTTTGTAAACGCAATCATTTCATTTTCAACAGAGGGGGCCGCAATAACTATGCGAGAGCCCTTTTTAAAGTAGCCGTTAAGCTCTGTAAGTATGCGGTTTAACATGCTGTTTGTGCCCAAGATTAGCACGTTTTCCGGCTCGTCTTCTTCTCTTGTATCAACTGCAATGCTGTCAAGGTTAGTAATTGTAGGCGCCTTATCAAGCGGCTTTGCCATTCCGTCGTCCTCAACAAGAAGCAACAGCTCGTCTGCACTCTCTAGTTTAACATCTTTTGCAGGGTTTAAGAATATTTTGCCGTCTCTCTTGTAGCCAAATACGCTAGCTTGATCAAAATAATTTAATACATCGCCAAAGCTTATGCCTGCAAGTTGTGGGAAAGTTTCAAAATAAAGCTCGTTGCCGCTGTAATCAAAAAGCTCAATAAGCACGTTAGAAAGTCCTGGCTGTCTGCATGTCTGTGCAATAATCCTAGATATTGCATCGTTCATCAAAATTGTTTCAACATTGCCCTCGCCGGCAATCTGCACTGCCTCGTAGTTTGTGTTGTCGTGCACAGTTGCAACAATGTGTGCCTTCATTTTGCTGTCGGCAGACGCGCTAAAGAAATTATTAATAGCAAGTATAGTCTTAGTAACCATAAAGTCGTCTTGCACGTTTATAATTATAGACTTACACTTTTCAATTGAGCATTGGCGCAACATATGAGTGTCAGATATGCTGCCTGTGCGGCATATAACCCTGGTTGTCTTTAGGTCTAACAGCTGTTTTGCTATTTCAGACTCGACAGTCTCTTTTTCCTCGTCTGTCAAAATTACAATGCTTGCGTCTTTTTTGTTCTCGTTAGCTGCAACAAGCTCTGAAATAATAGTGTAAACATTGTCGTTAAAGCCAAGTATAAGTGTGTGGTCTTTTTCAATTACCTTGCCGTTGCCCTTTTTTAGGTTGTTTAGCTTTTCCTCAAAGCCTGTTGTTATAATACCGATTAAGATACTTGTGATAAAAATACCACAGAGCGTAACAACAGACATTAGCGCCACAAATGCAATGTTAGTAGTTTCAACACACGCAATGTTACCTGCGTCTACAACGTGCATTACGCTAAGCCAAATGTTTGGGCCAATCGAGCCCTCTCCAAGTAAAAATGCAATAATACCTGCTACTATTATTACGGCAGTCGTTGCCAAAAATAGTATTCCTACAAGTGCTATCGTTCCCTTTGCCATCAAATTATCAAATTTGTAGCGCAAAATGTCAATAAGTTTGTCGCGTTTCATAATTAATCCTCACAATATATTATAGTTTCCATATTAATTTAATTTAACATAATATGCATTTATTGTCAAATAAATAGCGCCTAAAACTGTGTTTTGCTGGCAAAACATAGTATGTGCCCACCAAGAGAATTATGTGACGGGCAGTATTAAAAAAGTGTGGCAAAAAATTACAAAAATAAGAATAATAAGTGGAAAAACATGAACGAACATGATATAATTGTATAAATGTATACATTTCAAAGCGTGGACAAAAGGTGGATTATTATGAAGAGATATCAAGAATGGCTGATGAATGCGCCGGTGCAGAAAAAGTTTTTGCCAACGCAAATAGCAACACTTGCTGTTGTTTTAATAATAGGCGTAATTTCTGTGTGGTCAATAATATCGGTAAACAATATGTCGCACAAGGTTTTTAATGAGAATGTTAACAACACAGAGCAACTTAACACAATAATTAGAACTATGTATATGTGCCGTGTTGACGGGCGCGACATTTTACTGCATGAGGATGAGCAAGTGCGCAAAGAATTGTACGAGCAGTACATTGAGGATTTTCATAAGCTGGATAAGTTGATGGATGAATATTTAGCTGAGCTTTCCGGCGACAAGAAAGTAGTTTTTGAAGATATTATAGCGCAAAAAGAAATATATAAAGAATATATGATATTGTCGGCGGACATACGTTTAGACGGCGGAGACTATAACGCTGCACTGAATGCACTGCAGCTTGTAACGCCTATTGCAACTGAATTTTTTGACAGCATGGATGATTTTTTAGAGGATGAAAAACAGCTTATGCAAGAAGTTTTGGACACTAACTCCACGGCGGTTGAGGTTGCTGTGGCAGTAGCTGTTTTTGTAAACGGCGCCTTAATAATACTTTTATTCCTTATGATGCAATCATTTGGCAAGAGCATGAGCAGTAACTTAGTGGCGCTGGAAAAATCGGTTTCGGTAATATCAAAGACAGGCAATATGAAGGCGCCTATACCGGAATATCTTTTTACAAACGACGAGGTTGGCAACATTGCAAAAGTTGTTGAAGAATTAAAAGAAATGCTAGTCGAGTACTCGTTTAAAGACTCGCTTACAGGTGGCTTTAACGTTAAGGCGTACCATAGCGAGCTTTTAGAGATATTTGACGAGAGACTAAACAACGTTAAAAAAACGTTTTGGTGTGCTATTTTTGACATGAATAACTTAAAGAACATAAACGACGAGCACGGGCATATCAATGGCGACGCCGTTATAAAACAAGCACATAATATATTGTCTGCTTGCTTTGACGATTACGGCAAGGTGTTTAGGGTAGGTGGCGATGAGTTTGTTGCAATTTTACAAGGCTGCACGGCAGAGGATATTGAGCGCGGAATTAACAACATGAATGAGATTGTAGACAGTGACAATAAAAATGCTAAGTATTATTTTTCAATTGCCAGCGGCTATGATGAATTTGTGGGCTATACAAGAGAAGAGTTTAATTTGCACTTCTCAGACGTTGATAAAAAGATGTATAAAAATAAAGATGAGCTAAAACAGTTAAGGCAGCTCTCTCGTGTTGTGCCTATTGACGAGAGCGGCGAAGAGGCATAAAAAGCACAAAAAACGACTTAGGATGGAGATATAGATGAGCGCAATTAAAATTGTGGACATGACAAAAAAATACGGCGACTTTACAGCGGTAAAAAGCTTGAATTTTAGCGTTGAAAAAGGGAATATCGTTGGCTTTGTTGGCAAAAACGGCGCGGGTAAAAGCACTACACTGCGCAGCATGCTTGATATGTTGCGCGTTACAAAAGGCAGCATAAGTATTTTTGGGCTAGACTGCAAAATTGATGCAAAAAAAATAAAGAGCATGGTGAGCTATGTGCCGAGCGAAGCCGAGTTTTACGACGGCGTAACTTGTGGGAAATTACTTAGATTTGCGGCTAGTTTTTCCGGCACGCCTGCCGAGGAAATAGAGAAACTTGCCGATTACTTTGAGCTCGACTTAACTAAAAAAGTTGTGGAGCTAAGCCTTGGTAACAGAAAAAAAGTATCGCTGATACAGGGCTTTTTAAAAAATGCAGACTTAATGGTGCTAGACGAGCCCACGAGTGGGCTTGACCCGCTTATGCAAAATAAATTTTTTGAGCTGCTCTTAAAAGAAAAGGCAAAGGGCAAAACTATATTTTTGTCGAGCCACAACTTGGCAGAAGTTGAAAAATATTGCGACAGCGTTGCCATTATTAAAGACGGCGAGCTTGCGGATTATTTTGACATGAAAGATGTTAAAATAAAGCACAAACAGGTAGTATCGTACACTACTAAAGACGGCAAAAGCGAGAGCTTTGAGATAGACGGCGAGATAAACGAGCTTATTGCAAAGCTTGCAAGGCTTGACTTAACCGCACTTGAAATAAAGACAAAGACGGTTGAGGAAGAATTTATAGAATATTATGTAAAAGGAGAGTAGCCATGAAAAACGTGCAGTTAAAAAACATTGGCAGGCTTTTTGCATTTAATATGTACACCGCCAAAAAGGCTATAATAGGCTGGACAATAGTAATATTTTCTTTTATGACTCTCTACATGATTTTGTTTCCGTCGGTGCAAGACTTGGCGCAGGTAAAAGTAGAGGCAATGCCTAAAGAGCTTTTGCAATTTATGGGCATGGATAGCATGGCAGACCTCGGCAATTTTAGCTCTTACTTTAGCACAATTTTTGGCATAGTGCTAATAGCTGTTTCTATATTTGCGGCAACGTTTTCGGCGTCGCTAATTGTAAAAGAAGAAAAGACAAAATCCATAGAGTTTTTAAACTCGCTTGCCGTTAGCAGGACAGAAATTTACATCTCGAAATATTTGGTGGCAACCGTTGCAGTGACAATAGTACTTGCGGGCGCTATGATTACTACTATGCTGTGTGGCACAATTAACGGCGGCGATACTTTTGTTATGGCAGACATAATCGCGTCGGCGAAAATTACCAGTTTTACGGCACTATTATTTAGCGGTATATCACTTATGCTCGCAGGCATAAGCCCTAAAATAGGCACAGGCGCAGTTTGCTCGTCTGTTGTGCTGGCGAGTTACATGCTGGGCTATTTAGGGGAGCTGCTTTCTGATGATGTGGAGTTTCTATTGTATTTTTCGCCGTTTATAACTATTAGCGCACAAAAGGCAATAGCCCTGGCAGATGAAACTTTTATTGCACTTGCAATTTATGTTACAGTGTACGTGGTTGCCGTTGTTATTGGCGGCATAGCGTATAATAAAAGGGATTTTAAAATATAGGTTTGTTG
>CAYJBO010000052.1:0-19198 GCA_964368295.1 uncultured Bacteroides sp. | reverse complement strand
TTTCCGTCATATTCCGCAAAAATGCTCATTAATACACACAGTATTGCTTGCGCTTTTTGTATTATCTAACAACAATTTTGCTCTGGTTTTTGAAAAGACTTTGTTTTTCAACAGCTCCAAGTATAAACTTCCTTTTTTTGGGCAAAATATATATGCACATACGCTATATATTTTACTGCGAAAGGACGTTTTATTTTGGAACAAAAGACAGTGGACTTATTAAACGAGATATCTAAAAACGCCGAGATGGGCAAAACAACAGTGCGCCAATTAATAGGCATAACAAAAGACGTTAAAATGCTTGTTCACCTACAGCGCCAGCTAAACACATATGAGGACTTATCACGCAGGGCGCACTCTATGCTAGCGGTTGAAGGCGCAACAGCGCAAGAGCAAAGCAACATGGCTAAGATGAGCGCAAAAATGGGTGTGCGCATGAAGACAATAGCAGACAACACACCGCAAAACATAGCCCAAATGCTAATACAGGGCAGCGAAATGGGCATGCAAGACATGCAAAAAGCGCTGTCGCAAGTACCGCCCGGCACTGCAAA
This sequence comes from uncultured Bacteroides sp., assembly GCA_964368295.1. GTDB lineage: Bacteria > Bacillota > Clostridia > Oscillospirales > Ruminococcaceae > Ruthenibacterium. The sequence continues at coordinate 18,644 of CAYJBO010000052.1, read as the reverse complement.
TAACGGGGCCATTGCGCTTGCAAGGCGTCTGCAAAATGCCGAGAGCGAGTACAGGCACGAGCTTACCGGCTTTTTATAAAGGCACCGCTTGCAAACAATGCCCTTGCAAAGGCTGCGGCTATAATTTTACAGCTTAAAAGACATTTTTGCACAGCATCACATCAAATATCAGCAACTTTATCGGATGGCACGTGGCTATAAAAGCGACAAGAAATACAGGTTATCGGCAGTGACAGCGCTGCCGATTTTTTGTTGCACTTTTGCTTTGCGCTTGCCGGGTATAAAAAATGAGCTTTTGACAAAGTCGCCTTCACAAAAAGCGTCGGCAAAATTTCCGTCATATTTTACAAAAATGCTCGTTAATACACACAGTATTGCCTGTGCTTTTTGCTTTATCTGACAAAAATTTTGCTCTAGTTTTTGCAAACTCTTTGTTTGTCGACAGCTCAAAAAAATGAGCTTTCGACAAAGTCGCCTTCACAAAAAGCGTCGGCAGAATTTCCGTCATATTTTACAAAAATGCTCGTTAATACACACAGTATTGCCTGTGCTTTTTGCTTTATCTGACAAAAATTTTGCTCTAGTTTTTGCAAACTCTTTGTTTGTCAACAGCTCAAAAAAAATGAGCTTTCGACAAAGTCGCCTTCACAAAAAACTGCACCCCACTTGCATTTCATATAGCCATAAAACTACATGTATAACAAATAGGGTGCAGTGCATATTATATTTTTTGATAAATTAAATGCTAAGAGCATACATTTAGCTAAGCGAAGTGCCTTAGGTGTAAGCGCCTTTTATTAAGTAGCACAAAGTTGCAAAGGTTTTCTTTATATAGCCTTTGGCACCACTATTGCCCTAACGGGGCACACATTTACGCACTTGCGACAGCCGGTGCACTTTTCATAGTCTACGCTTGCAACGTTGTCCTTAACCTTAATTGCGCCGTCCTCACAAGTTTTCTCGCACTTCATACAGCCTATACAGCCGGCAGTACATGCTTTTCTTGTCATGGCGCCCCTGTCTTTGTTGGCGCAAAGCACAATTGGCATTTCGCTCTCTGGCCTTACCCAAATTATTTTTTTAGGACATGCAAGCTCACATGCGCCACAGCCTGTACATTTTTCTGCACTTATGCGTGCAAGCCCGTTTTCTATAGTGATGGCGTCAAATTTACATACCTTTTCACAGTCGCCAAAGCCTATACAGCCGTACTCGCAGCTGCTGCTGCCGCCGTACAGCGCGGCACATGCGCTACATGTTTTAATGCCGTCGTACTTGTATTTGTCCTGTGTGTTGGCGTAGCTGCCCTGACATGCAACTATTGTTTTGCGCTTTGCCACGCTGCCTGCCTCTACACCCATTATGGCGGCGGCATTTTTTGCGCACTCGGCACCGCCGGGTATACATTTGTTTACAGGTGCGCCCTCTACTATTGCCTTTGCATAGTCTGCACAGCCTGCGTATCCGCACGCACCGCAGTTAGCACCGGGCAAAACTTCGTTTACTTTTTCAATGCGCTCGTCCTCTTCTACACGCATAAAGTGTGCCGCAACAACAAGCACGCCCGCGCCTAAAACCCCAAGCACAGATACTATTATAACCGCAGTTACCAATGACATAGTCGTCTCCTATCCTATGGGCCGCAAAGCAGTTAAGCCTTTAAGCCCGTGCACAAACAATTGCACTTAAAATAATAATTTAACGCCGCAAAGCGTATTTTAACCAAAAATATTATTGATAATTCCGCCAAATCCGCCAAAAGAAAGGCTTACGATAGCCGCGGATACAAGCGTTAACGGCAGGCCATCAAAGCATTTTGGCGGCTTTGCTGTTTCAAGGCGTCTTCTAACACCCACAAAAAGCACCATTGCAAGCATAAAGCCAACGCCGGCACCAACTGCCGCAACAAGGCTTTGTGGCAGAGAATACGCTTTTAATATGTTTGAGTTTGCAACGCCTAAAACTGCACAGTTTGTAGTTATAAGCGGCAGATAAACGCCGAGCGCACGGTATAGCGGCGGCATAAACTTTTTAAGCACAATTTCTACAAGCTGTACAAGTATGGCTATTATCAAAATAAATACTATTATCTGCAAGTACTCAAGCCCGTTTGGAAGTAATAAATAATTGTATAAAGGCTGTGTTACAAGCGTTGCCAAAAACATAACAAATATAACCGCGCCCGACATACCGACAGCGCTGTTTAGCTTTTTAGAAACGCCTAGAAACGGGCATATGCCCAAAAATTTTACAAGCACGTAGTTATCTACAAGCACCATTGTAAAAAATATAGCCGCTAAATTTGTAAAGTCTATCATTCAGCTGCCTCCTCTCTCATGGCGCAAACGCCTTTTGTGGGGCAAGCCTCGCAACCAACAGAGCGTTTAATTGTGTTGTTTGTTTTGTTTTCTATATAAACCACAAGCGCCATAAGCACACCAAAAACAAAAAATCCACCGGCGGGCATTGTAAATATGCGCATAGGCTCTACGGCTGCCGCAAAACTCTCGGCGCCAAAAATGCTCTTTTCGCCTATTAGGTATATGCCAAAAAGGCTACCCTCGCCAAAAAGCTCCCTTACAGCGCCCATGCTTACAAGTGCAAGCGTAAACCCTAGCCCCATGCCAAAGCCGTCTATTGCGCTGCGCACAACGTTGTTTTTAGATGCAAACATCTCCGCCCTGCCGAGTATAATGCAGTTAACAACTATGAGCGCCAAAAACTCGCCAAGCGCAAGCGCAAGGTCGGGCAGGTAAGCGTTCATAAGCATGCCGCAAATTGTAACAAACGTTGCAATTATTGTTATAAAGGCCGGCAAGCGCACCTTTGCAGGTATTACATTTCGAAGCAGCGACACCACTATGTTTGAGCAAACAAGAACAAAAAGTGTGGCCACGCCCATGCCGAGGCCGTTTATTATAGAAACTGTTACGGCAAGAGTAGGGCAAGTGCCAAGCACAAGCCTAAAGGCCGGGTTTTCTTTTATCAGTCCGTTTGTAAAAATCTTTGCCTTTGTCATTGTGCACCACCTCCTACATTAGCCTTGTAAAAATCAAGTGCCTTATTTACGGCCTCTATTGCCGCAGTAGATGAATACGTAGCCTGTGCTATTATGTCAGAGTCTGCAACGTCTTTGTCGCCTACAAAGCCCTCGGCAAAATCGGGGTTTGTGCCAACCTGTGTGCCAAAGCCCTCTGTCTCATTTGTGGCATCAAACCAAACGCCTGTTATAACTGCGTCGTCGTCAAAACCAACTACTGCTATAAGTGGCTCTTTCTCGTATCCTATGCTCTGGGCATAAACAATAGCGCCGTACGCCTCGCCCTTGTAGGCGGCCGTTATGTCCTCGGCACCGTCTGTGTCAATAGGTGTAAGTGCGCCGCTGTCCGGCAGTACCGCACTGTGCACTTCCTCAGGCGTCATCATGTCCGTAGATGGCGCAATGCTCACGTTTGCAACGCTGGCATATGCGTCAATAGCCCTGTTAAGCGCCTGCACTGCGGCAGACGAAGAAACTGTTGCGCCTGCGATTGGCTCTATGTCGGAGAGGGTCATAGGCTGTGCCTGTGTGCCAACAAATTGATTTTGAAACTCCTCATCCCTTACCTTTTGGCCAAAGCCGGGCGTCTCCCCGTTTGGCAAAAAGCTGACGCCAACTATATTCATTTCCATGTCAATTGCAATCATAACGGGCACCGCCCCGTTGTAGCCGTTTGCCTCGGCAGTAATAACGTAGCCACTGCCGTCGTCGGCAGAGTAAACCGAGCTCACACCCTCGATGTCTGTGTCAATTTGTGTAAAGCTCTCTGCCGGCAGTAGCGCCGAGCGCTGTGCAACTGCGGCCTCTATTTCGCTTTGCTCAATAATTGGCGCTGTTATGCTGTTAGTAAAAGCAAGCAGGCTACTTGTAGCTATGCAAATGGAGCCAAGCACAATTATAGGCTTAATAAAATCTGTAAAAATTAAGTTCTTTTTCATTTTGCCTTTACACCCCCAAGCGGCTTGCGCCTTGTTGTGCTGTTAATATAAGGCACCACCAAATTCATTATTAAAAGTGCAAAGCTTACGCCCTCGGCATAGCTGCCGTAAAAGCGTATCATGCATGTTATAAAGCCAAGGCCTATGCCGTAAATTATTTTGCCACGTGTTGTAAACGGGCTTGTAACATAGTCTGTAGCCATAAAAAATGCGCCGAGCAATAGGCCGCCGGACAGTAGCTGTAAAAGCACGTCTTGCCCTAAAACAAGCGACAATACTGCAACCGTGCCTATGTAGGCAAGCGGTATTGCAGGGCTAATTACCTTTGCAAATATTAGGTACAAACCGCCTAAAAGTAGCGTAATAGCGCATGTTTCGCCCAGTACGCCGCCGTGCATGCCCATGAGCAGCTCCGGCAGCATGTCGGTAGAGGCAACGGCGTTGCCCGCAACAAGCGGTGTTGCGCTTGCCAGCGCATCTATGTTAGTGCTCTGCGGAAACCCATAGTTTGCCATGTGCGTTGTAAAGCTTACAAAAAGCACCGTTCGGCCAACAAGTGCAGGGTTTGCAAAGTTAAAGCCAAGGCCGCCAAAAAGCATTTTAGTAACTACTATTGCAATAAATGCGCCTATAACCGCAATCCAAAGCGGCAGGGTAGAAGGCATGTTAAACGCCAGTATAATGCCGGTTACAACGCTGGACATGTCGCCGATAGTTTGCGGCTGTTTGCGCAATATATTGTACAGCGCCTCAAAACCCACACAGCACGCAACGGTTACACCAACTAAAAGCCATGCCCTAGCGCCAAATATAAAGCCGGACGCCACAAACGTGGGCAGTAATGCAAACACTACCGTTAGCATAAGTGCCCTTGTAGAGGAATTATCTGTTATATGTGGAGATGGCGTGACAACAAGTTTTTTTGTATTCATTCTCACTACACCTTCCTATTTCTTTGCATTATTTTTGCAAGCGATACCGTTTGGCAAACGGGGCGCTTAGCAGGACATACAAATGTGCAGGTGCCACAGCCCATGCACAAATCTGCCATAAGGTTTTCTATTGTCTGTGCGTCCTCGCAGCTAAAAGCGGTTGCAATTTCTACAGGGGACAGGCGCATAGGGCAGCCGCTAATGCATCTGCCGCACCTTATACATGGCGATACCTTAGGCAGTATCGCCTCGTTTTCGTTAAGAGCTAAAATGGCATTGTTTTGCTTTAAAACGGGGAAGTCCGTGCTCACAACCGACAGTCCCATCATAGGGCCGCCCGTTATAACCTTGCCAACGTCGTCGCTTACGCCGCCGCAAAAGTCGAGCACATCGTTAATGCTTGTGCCAATTATAACGCTTACATTTTTTGCGTTTGCAACACAGCTGCCGTCAACCGTAAGGCGTTTTTTTGTAAGCGGCATGCCTGTGCGTATAAACTTGCCAAGCGTGCTAATTGTGGTAACGTTCATAACAATAACGCCGCAGTCGCTTGGCAACCCACCGCGGGGCACTTGCCTGCCCGTGGTTTTTTCTATCAGTATTTTTTCGGCACCTTGAGGGTAGCGGCTTTTAAGCGGCATAACCTCAATGTCGCTGTCGTTTTTAGTAAGGCTAAACATAAGGTCCATAGCCTCGGGCTTATTGCGCTCTATGCCTATTATTACTTTTTCAATGTTGAGCGCTTTTTTTACAGCCTCTATTCCGCTAAGCACCGTTTCAGAGCACTCTAAAAACTCGCGGTTATCAGCGGTGATGTAGGGCTCGCACTCTGCCCCGTTTATGATGAGCCTGTCTATTTTGCACTCTGGCTTTGGCGACAGCTTAACAGCAGTGGGGAAGCCCGCACCGCCAAGACCAACAAGGCCGCAGGCCCTACATGCCTCGGCTAAAGATGCAGCGTCTGTAACCTTAAAAGGTTTTAAATCGGGGTCCTGCGTTTGCGCCCCGTCCGGCTGTATAACAACCGTTACAACGCTTGCGCCGTTTACATATTTAATACTGCCAATCTCTGTAACCGTGCCCGACACACCGCTGTGTATGTCTGCACTTACAAAGCCGCCCGCCTTGCCCACAACGGTGCCAACACAAACGGTGTCGCCCTTTTTAACTGTGGGGGTACATGGTGCACCAATGTGCATTTGCATGGGAAGCGTTATTTTTTGCGGCAGTGGCATTTGCTCTGTCTGCATGTCTGCCGTCTTTTTTCTGTGCGGCACATTTGCGCCCGACGATGACATTTTTGCCAAAAACTTCAAAAATACTTACCTCTTTTCGTAACTGGTATTGTGTGTTATCTTAATATTGCCATAATTATGCAAAATAAATTAAACTAACATTTCTATTTTATCACTAAAAATAATATAGTCAACTATAATTAAATTATTAACAATCTATAATAAAATTATTATAAATAAAGGATTACTAAAAAAATAATTTTGCGCATTTTTTTGTGATAACTTTGTAAAATTTACATCTTGCGGCATACTAATACCCGATTACATGTTGCATATTGCGTATTAATGTGGTAAAGTATTAAAGTATAAGACGATATTTTAACACACTAAAATTATTGATAGGACGGATGATATCTATGCCAGACCCAAGAAAATATAACGCCGAGAGCATGGACATGTTATTTAAGTCAATTTTATCGCTTGAGACAGTGCAAGAATGCTACGATTTTTTTGAAGATTTGTGCACTGTAAAGGAACTGGCCGACATGGCACAGCGCATAGAGGCGGCGCAAATGCTGTTAGATGGCAAGACTTATGAGCAAATAGTTAAAAACACCCAGATAAGCACCGCCACAATAAGCAGAATAAATAGGTGCATACGCTACGGCACGGGCGGATATGAAACTGCCCTTAAGCGTGCAGTAAAAAGCGAAGAATAACAAAAAGGCTATATCTTGCGTTTGCAAAATATAGCCTTTTAAGTTGCCACATGGCAAGTGCTATTAAAGTTTGGTGCACGTTAGCGCAAAGCAAAAAGCAGTAGCAGTACACATAAAAACAGCTATAATAAAAACTCCCCTTATGCTTTTGGCAAGGGGAGTTTTTGTTATAATTTGTGCATATGCCGTAAAATAAAGCCATATAGCCCGTGGCCGTTTTATTAGCCGCTTTTAAAATTAATTTAACTTTGGCCAAAAATATTGCTGCAAGGCCGGCTTTAATTATTATAATGTTCTAAGGTCTAACTCAAACATTGCGGCAATGTTTTCAATCGGTGTATCGTTTTGAATATAATGCGCCGATGTCATAAAGTAACCGCCGCCTTTGCCGAGTGTAGCCACGGCACTTTTAACAGCCGCCCTCACTTGGTCGGGCGTTCCCTGTGGCAAAGTATGCTGTATGCAAATGCCGCCGTGGAAAAGTAAGCTATCGCCGTATTCTTTTTTTATCTCCTCAAAATTCATGTCTTTTGCAAGCGGTTGAAGAGGGTTTAAAACGTCGATAGGCAAATCTTTTAAACTGCCTATTACAGACCTAACAGCGCCGCAAGAGTGATAAATTATGGGTTTATTGTAGCTTTTAATCAGCTTGTTCATCCTTCTGTGGTAAGGGTATATAAACTCCTCAAGCATTTCAGGCGACATCAACAGAGAGCTTTGCGATGCTATGTCATCATACGTGTATGCTACATCTACTAAGTCGCCCGCATATTTCATTGCGCACTCAAAGTACTCGCACCAAAATGTGCATATTTTGTCCATGATATAATGAGCAATTTCCGGCTCGCAAATCATGTCCATCATAAATTGCTCATACCCACGCAGTGCCCAGGCAAACTCAAACAGACCGCCCATGTATAGCTTTACCATGCGCTTTTGGTGAGGCACTGCAAGCTTTGCGGCATAATTGTCCCAGTCGTAATTTTTTACATCGGGCCAGTATTTATAGCTGTCAAAATCCTCTACACTTTCAACATAGCCAAGTGGGCTAGAGGCATACTCCTCGTATGTGCAAAATTCGTTTTTTACCTTTTTGCGGTGCACGCCCATTTTATCAAAATATGTGCCGTCTTCCATAACTCTGTCCGCACACGTCTCATCGGGCGATACAAACTGAAAATCTACTTCGAACATATCGAGGATGTCGTCTTCGCTCTTTAAGTTATAGTGCTTTGTAAGTTTTTCAATAACTTCGTCAACAGCCCAAAAATCAACCGGGCACCTGTCGGGCATCTGCCTGTTAAAAACGGCCAAAACTCTCTCTCTTGATGTCATGATATCACCATTATTAATCTTTCTATTTATTGTATGAATTTGTCTTCGACGGGAAAATGCTCTCGAGCGGCCATGTCTGTAAATTATTGTACATGTTTTGCCACTGAAGTATCTCATAGTTACAACTCACTGCAAAAATTTCCAAAAGCAGTTCAATTTCTCTATCGCTTTTGCTCTCGCAATATTTGTTTACCATTCTAATTTCATTTTCGCACTTTTTAACGTATGGCTCCAGCGTGTAATACTCTATCCATTTGTAGTACTTATTGTCTTTTGGCAACTTGCACTTTTGCAACAGATGTTTGCCAAAATACAAATAGAGTATGTTGCAGGGGAACAGCGCCATCAAGCAGGCGGCAAGGTCTCCCTCGTGTGCGCGGGCAATTTGGTGCGAAGTGTATGACCGCTTGCCCTCTGCCATTATTGTGCACTCTAAATCTTGGATAGAAATACCGAGCTCTACCGCCCAAAACTCCCTGTTTGTCATAACGGTGCCCTCCATGGTGGAGGACAGTATTTTATACCATTCTTGCATCTCGTCAAAACCTTGCGCCTTAGAAAAACCTGTCGCCCAGCTCTTTGTGTACTCAAGCAAATATTGATAATTTTGCCTTATTTGAAACTTAAATTTCTCGTCGGACATTGTACCGTTAAAAATGGCCTGCATTTGTTCGGTGTTTTCAATTATCTCACAAGTTTTTTCTATTATGGGCTCTAGTTTTTTTTCAAAAAAAGTCATAGCTACCTCCCAATTACTTTTTGTCGGCAGCAATTAGCTTTTTAATAGCCTCGCATGTCATCTGTATTGTGTTGTCTGTCATTGAGCCGTAGGCCATAACGGCACCGCAGCGCACACTTCTTACACTTGCAACTATAAACAGTGCGGCAGCTTCCATCTCGCTAGCCATAACATTGCTTTTTTCCCAAGCTTCCCACCTGTTTTTTAGCGTTGCCGAAACGGGCATGCTGTCAGGGTCGTGCTGGCCGTAAAAAGAATCTTTAGACTGTGCAATGCCCTCTGCAAAGTTAAGCCCTAGCTCTTTTGCAGACTGTGCAAGCGCCTCAACTACGTGTCTGTCGGCAATTGCAGGATACTCGATTGGCACATAGTGCAAACCTGTGCCCTCGTCCCTAACTGCGCCTGTGACAATAACGCCCTCAAGCGCCTCGTCATAGCTAGCCTTGCAAACTTTGCCGCAAGTGCCTATCCTTATAAAAGTATGCGCGCCACAGTGGATAAGCTCCTCTAGCGCAATAGCAGCCGAAGGCCCGCCCATGCCTGTGCTTGTTACAGATACTTTAACCCCGTTTAATGTGCCTGTCCATGTCTTGTGCTCACGGTTATGTGCAACAAGTTTAGCGTCGTCAAAATGCTTTGCTATAAGGTCTGTTCTAAAAGGGTCGCCCGGCAAAAGCACATACTCGCCTATATCACCTTTTTTGCAGGCGATGTGGTATTGCTCGCCCTTGCTGTTTAAAACTTCTTTACTCTGTATGCTCATAATATCTCCTTTATCTTATCCATCGTTTAATAATTTTGTAAATTTAAAATAAGTAATATTTAACGGTTATTTGTTTTCTACACTGTTTTTCACCTTTATTACAGCCTTAAATAAAACTGCAAATACAAGGCTAATTGCTGTCATAATAAGCGCATACACAAATGCCGAGTCAATGCCAACATTTGTAACTATATTGCCTGTAACAAGCGGGTTAATGCTGTCCGAGGCGGCTGCAACAACGGCTATTATTGCGCCTGCAAGCGCTGCGTTTTGTGGGTTTAAGCCTGTGGATAGCATAATTAATATGCTGAAAATAACGCCTACAAAAAGGCCGGATATAAACAGGCATATAAACAGCAGCACCGTATTTTTTACAAAAAGTGTAGCTGTAAGTGATACGCAAACTACTGCCAGGTTAAAAATAAGTGCATTAATTGGTTTTACGCGCATTAGTATTTTAACAAAAGACATAGACCCTGCCATGCTGCCTATATTAAACACCATTAAAAGCGAAACTGCGGCAGCGCTTGCAATGCCTACATATTCTGCGTAAGTTACGGTATACAGGTTTATTGTGTTTAAAATGCCGCAATAAGCAAAGCACACTACGCCAAGCAAAACAAACCCGATTATTTTCGATTTTTTATTAATTTGTATAGCATGTCCCGAGTTTTCCAAATGTTCTGCAGATTGTTCTACCGACGGTATTTTTGCAAATGGCAAAAGCACAAGCATAATAACGGCAATTGCCGCAATTATAAAATACGGGTAGTAAAAAGGCAGCGAAAGCGAAATAGAAACACTCATTAAAAGCGGAGGCAAAAAGCAGCCTGCGCCAAAAAGTGCCTGCCCTGCGCTTAGTGCGCTTGCATAATGCTTTGGAAAAACAACGCTTAAAATTACAGGGCAACAAGCGTCTTGGCTGCCCATGCCTATGCCGCCAATTATACTTAGCATAAGCCCTAAATTATAGTTTGTATTAATAGGTAGCCCTATTAAAAATACCATTAAAAAAAACGTGCCAACGCCTAATATTAATTTAACGCCAAGTTTTTTAGTCAAGTATCCGGTAATAAAAACTGTAATCATGCGGCCAAACGCAAAGGCAGAACCAAGCGCCGCAACTGCGGCGATGTCCACGTTGTAACTTTGCGTAAGTTGCGATAAGCTAGTGCCTACAACAAGGCAAGCAGCGCCGGTTAAAAGATACAGTGCCAACGCCTCAAAAGCGGCTATTTTTATACTCTTCATACTTACTTAACCACCGCCATGATAGATTTAACACAATCGTCCATATTAATTACGTTGCCCTTTATGCCAAGCTTTTTGCACAAGGCGCTTACATACGGCTGTTTAACCATTGCTTTTTCAAGGGCGTCAAAATCCCAAAAAATGTCTTCGGCCTTGCCGGACGTTACAACTTTTCTGTTTGCCATAACAATAACTCTGTCAAAATTGTTCGCAACAAATTCCATGTCGTGCGATATAGTTATTATTGTTTTATTTTTCTCTTTTAGAATTTTAAGTATCTCGGCAAGGCATAAGTTTCCGTACAAGTCCTGTCCTGCGGTCGGCTCGTCAAAAATCATAACGTCTGTGTCCATAGCAATAATTGCAGCTATTGTCACAAATTTGCGCACAGATAAAGGCAGGTTATATGGGTTTTCGTCTCTTTCCTTTGTTAGGTTTGTAATGCTGAGCGCATACGCTACTTTTTCCTCAATTTCTTTTTCGCTCAGGCCGGCTTTTCTGGGCCCAAACGACACCTCTCCATACACAGAGGAGTGGAAAATTTGGTCGTCCGGATTTTGGAAAACATAGCCGACCTTGCGCGAAACTTGCGCAGTTGTGTAATCTTTTGTGTTCATGTCGCCAATAATTACATCGCCTTTAGTTGGCGTAAGCAGCTTGTTAAAAAGCTTAACGGTTGTAGTTTTACCCGCGCCGTTTTGCCCTATTATAGCTATGTTTTCGCCGCGCTCTATTTCAAAATTTATATTGTCAACCGCTAAATATCCGCCCGGATACTCAAAGCTGACATCTTTAATATTAATATAAGCCATTATTATTTACCCCCACAATTATAGTTTTAACGAAAGAAGCTCTAGTGCTTGTTTTTCTGTTGTTGGAATGTAAGGCAAATCAAGCCCTGCCTCTTTAAGCTTGTTACACAAAATAGACATTTGCGGAAGCTGAACGCCTTTTTGCATAAGCGACATATCGGTTAAAACATCTTGAGTTGTGCCGGATTTTATAAGCTCGCCGTTATTTAGCACTAAAACTTCGTCTGCAAACTCGGCTATCAAGTCAATTTTATGCTCGATTAGTATAATAGTTTTTCTCTCTAGCTTTAGCGCCTCTATTATTTTAAACACGTTTTCTGTGCTCTCAGGGTCAAGCTGGCTTGTTGGCTCATCAATTACAAGAATGTCGGGTTTTAAAACAATTATTGATGCCAGCGCCAGCCTTTGTTGTTGGCCGCCCGACAGCTCAAAAGGGTGCTTCATGGCAAGTTTAGTTATGTCGGTTTTTTCCATAACCTCTATAACTCTCTGCTCAATTTCGTCCTCGTTTACACCAAAGTTTTCAAGTCCGTATGCTATCTCTTCAAAAACTGTCTCTTTAACGCCGCTTAGCTGTGTAAACGGGTTTTGGAAAACGTAGCCAATGCGCAAAGACAGCTCGCCCGAGGTGTAATCTGTTGTCGCCTTGCCATCAACCAAAATCTCTCCGCTTAGCTCGCCCTTGTAAAAAGAGGGTGCAAACCCGCGAAGAAGCGCACAAAGTGTAGTTTTTCCGCTGCCATTTTGCCCAATAACGCCATAAAACTTGCCCTCTTCAAACTGATAGCTCAAGTTTTTAATGCTGCAAGTATCTGTAAGCGGGTAGGCATAATTAACATTTTTTAACTCTATTACAACACCCATAACAATATCCTCCATACCAAAATTGCAACTGTTATAAGTATTGCAATTATATTAAAAATCATCTCGTTGCCTGATTTTTCTAAAACGAACAAATGCGTTTTTGGCCCTTTAACGTCAAAACCTTTTGATTCTAAAGTTAAAACACGCTCTTCGCTGCTTGTAATTGCGCCCAAGATAAGCGGCACTAAAGACGGGAAAAACGCCTTCATCCTTGTTTTTAGTGAGCCCTCGGTTTCAACGCCGCGCGCCCTTTGTGCGTTCATAATTGTTTTGCTGTTAATGCCAAGTATGTCTATCATTTGCAAAGTAGATATAAAAACATAAGTGGCCTTATGGTTCATGCCTGAATCCTCAAGCGCCCTTGCAATTTCTTTGGACTCTGTGCACTGGAAAAACCATAATATTATGCCTGCAATGCACAATATTGAAAAAGCCAGAGTTATGCCGCTGTTTAAGCCGGCCTGATACACCTTTACAAAGCCTAATTGTGCAACAATTACCTCGTCGGGTATTAATAGGGACTGCACTATAAAAATTAACGAAGAAATGAAAAGTATTTTTTTATAACCTTTCCAAAACTTATTTAATATTTTTGTAGCAGCTGCCATCAATGGCACAACCAAAAACCACGCTATAAGGTAAAGCGGGTACTCTCCGTCACCAATACCAATAGAGCCAATTATAATTGTGCAAAGGGAATAAAGCGCAACAATTAATAATTTGCAAGATGGATACAGTGCCGCTATTTTATTTGTTTTATGTATTTGAATTTTTTCTCTCCACATGCTGTACACCTTTCTTACTTTTAAAGTAGAATGCTTTTTTGCCTATAATTAAATTTGTACACCTAATTAACAAAGTCATTGACAAAGCCAACGCCGCAAAAACTTTTGTAAAAATTTTACTGTAAATCACAAAAATGTCCGGTAATACGCACAGTATTGCCGCCGGCTTTTTGCCGCACTATAATAATTTTACGCTGGCTTTTGCAAAGTTTTTGTCTGTCTATACCCTTATAACAAGATGCACTATTAAAAAGATAAACCGGCACCGTTTTAGTGATGCCGGTCTAACCTTATAATAATTAAATTAATTATACGTTAGTTTCCTGTTCAGTCTTTTTTTCTTGTTTAATGTAGTTCATACCGCAACCAAATTTAACAAGAGTACGTGCAGGTATAACTTTTATAACAAGGAACGATAATGCGTAGGAGATAATCCTGTCAATAACAGTGAAGATACCCTCTGTGCCAATAACAGCTGCCCAGATGTTTGTGCCTGCTGCCATTGCTGCCGCCGTGATAATCGAGGTTCCTCCGCCGGTTACACCGCCAAACACCATAACAACTATCGGAGCCGCTGTAATAATAGATGTAAGTGCCATTATTATCATCGAAATAATCCATTTCCACCATGTGTTAAACATTCTACCACGTGCCAAGAAACCAACAACCAAACCTAAAATTAGGTTAACAGGAATAAAAGCAAAGTTAACAGGGTTTGCAAAACCTGTAACAACGTTTGTCAATGTACCTGCAACTGCGCCAACCCAAGGGCCGCAAAGCATAGCTGCAAATATTGTTCCGATTGTATCTAGGTAGAACGGCAGTTTTAGCAAAGATGCAAGCTGACCGCCTACAAAGTTAACTGCAACTGCTATAGGTATAATTAGTATCGCCAACATGCTAAAGTCTTCTTTAATGGAATATTTTTTCTTGTTCATTTGATATTCTCCTTTGTGCGGGGCTACCGCCTTCTTAATTTCAATATTAATATATTAATAAAAAACCAACAATATTGCAACACATTTTTGTGTTTTTTGACTATTTGCACATTATTTTTTGTTTTTTTTATAAGATAGTTAAAAATTTTTTTATTTACAAAAAGCCGTTTACTTTTTATGCAAATTGTAGTATGCTAATAAAGCTTATCTTTTAAAATTGTTAATTATTAACTAAAAAACAACAAAATATTTATACGAAACGAAGTGGAGTTTTATGGAAAAGAAAAAAATAATTATTGATACCGATTGTGGCTCTGATGACGCGATGGCTATAGCCATGGCTTTGAGAGACCCAAACTATGAAATTTTGATGTTTTCTACTGTTGCGGGCAACGTAAACGCCATTCAGGCCGCTACAAACACCCTTACAACAATTGAGTACGCAGGCACTTATGAGCCGCCCGTTTATATAGGCTGTAACAGGGCGCTTTTAAAACCTATGCATTTTGCGCACGAAACACACGGTATGGACGGCATGGGCGACATTGGCCTAGTGCCCGAGCGCCTTACCGTTGCACAGGGTAACGGTGTTTTAAAAATGCTGGAGGCACTGCGCGAAAACCCAGACCAAAGCATAGAGGTAATAACCCTTGGTACGCTTACAAATATTGCCGTTGCAATGATGCTTGAGCCGGAGACTATGCGTAAAGTTAAGCGCATATCTGCGATGGGCACAGCAGGGCTTGGCACGGGCAACGTTTCGCCTGTTGCAGAGTTTAACATATGGCAAGACGCCGAAGCCGCCAAAATTGTAACGGAGTTTGGTGTGCCTTTGCTCTATGTGGGCTGGGACGCTTGTATAGACGATGCAATGCTTATGTCGGACGAGCTTGACAGATTAATAGACAGCGGAAAACTTGGCAAATTTGCCGTAGAGTGCAACCGCACACTTATGGAGATGAACGTAGAGCGCTTTGGCCACCGCTGCCTTGACATGGCGGACCCGTCTGCCGTGGCGGCTATATTGTACCCGGAGTGCATAGAAACTTGTGACAGCTACTACTGTGAGGTTGATGTCTCGCAAGGGCCGTCTTATGGTGGCGTGCTTGTAGACAAATACCACTTTAGCGGCAAAGAGCACAATGCACAAATTTGCAGCAAGCTAAAAGTAGACAAATATAAAGAGTATATATTTAAAATGTTAGGTGCTTAATTATGCTTAAAATAATATTTGCTTGTCACTGTGTTTTAAACACAGCTTCAAAGGTAGTAATGTACGAAAAAGAAGACATGGCAAAGGAAGAAAATTTAAGGTTAAAATTTGTTTCCAAAGCGCTAGAGCAGGGTGTGCAATTTGTGCAACTGCCATGTCCGGAATTTAGAATGCTGGGTGCTCGCAGATGGGGGCACGTTATGAACCAATTTGACAACCCGTTTTTTAGAAGCGGCTGCAAAGAGATGTTAGCTCCTTTTATAAATGAGTTAAAAGAGTATTTATCGTGTCCCGACCGCTACAAAGTGCTTGGAATTGTGGGCATTGATGGCAGCCCCTCTTGCGGCGTTAACTTAACTTGCAGTGCCGATTGGTACGGCAGTTTTGGCGAGCGTGAGGGCGTTTTAGAAACTTTAAGCGCCGTGGAAATGATAAGCGAAAAAGGCATTTTTATTCAAGAGTTAAACAAGCTTTTGCAGGAGGAAAATTTGCTAAACACAGTGCCGGTTAAAGGCTTATTTGCCGATAATCCGTCAGAAATAATGTCGCTTTTAGACGAGTGATTTTAGTGTTGTCTCAGGCGTTTTCTCATTAGCATAAAGTTTTTATTAAGCTTATTATAGATAGTATGTAAGGGGGCATCCGATGAAAATTTTGAACTTTGGCTCTTTAAACCTAGACCATGTATACAGAGTTAAATCTTTTGTGCAACCGGGCGAGACCATCTCCGCAATAGATTACAAAATAAATTGCGGCGGAAAAGGCCTTAATCAATCAGTTGCGGTTGCAAAGTGTGGGGCCAGTGTTTACCACGCAGGCTTTTTAGGCAACGGCGCAGATATTTTACAGGCCGAACTGCAAAAGAACAACGTAGATACGAGCTATATTTTGCCTACAGACATAGCGCCGGGGCACGCAATTATACAGGTGGACGAAAAGGGCGAAAACTGCATTTTATTGCATGGTGGCAGTAATAAAGCTATAACAAAACAGCACATTTTGTCCACAATTTCAAACTTTAGCAAAGGCGATATTTTGCTGATACAAAATGAGACAAATTTGCTAGAGGACATGATAGTTTGTGCAAAAAATCAGGGCATGCAGGTTGCATTTAACCCTGCGCCGTTTGACGAAGATGTGTTAAAGTTGCCGCTAAACCTTATTGATTATTTTATTGTAAACGAAACTGAAGGCTGTGGCTTTACAAACGAGACCGAGCCTCAAAAAATATTAGACAGCTTTATTGAGTCTCACCCCGACTGCCATGTGATTTTAACGCTTGGCAAAAATGGCGCATTTTACAAAGATAAAGATTTTACTACTTTTGTGCCCATTTATGACACGGGCAAACCCATAGATACCACTGCCGCCGGCGACACATTTACAGGTTATTTTATAGGTTGCATATCTAAGGGCGAAAGCATTGAACAAGCACTTACAACAGCGAGTAAGGCCGCCGGCATATGTGTAATACGCCATGGTGCATCGGCATCAATCCCCTTGCTCAAAGAGGTTTTAAACTATAGCAAATAACACTTTATAGCCCATAGCTTTTATTAGAGCTATCATCTTTTAACGCTATAAGTTACAATAAAACTCCCTTTGCTAAAAATGCAAAGGGAGTTTTTGCTGCTTTATGATGTATACCCATAAAAAAGCACAGCGCCAAAGCCGCAACCCCAAAAAAAGGTGGGGAGTAGCGACAAATTTTTGTCGTGAGGGCGCTTCGTCGTCCGCTTAAATGCCTCCTGACGGCGATTGCTCACTCGGACTAGCACTGCGGTGCGTCGCGCTTTTAGATGGCTTTTATAAATTTGTAAAAAAATCGTCGCAAACTACGCTTAGTTTGCGACGATTGTGTCTTAGTTACAATTTGGAAGTCCAAAGTATAATTTATTCATATACTATATCATCGACGCCAGTGTTGTCACTTCCGGCAATACCACTTATATGGCCACTAACAATTACTTCAGGTGTTTTTATGCCTGCCCCACCCATGCCCCTAGTACCGCTTTTAATGCCGCCATCGCCGCCTTCGCCTTTAATTGCATTGTAACTCGCAATTGTTTCAACAGAAATCCGAGCATCAATGCCTATACCGCCATTACCACTAGAATCGTATGCTCCGTGACCCCCGAAGCCATATAGTCCATTTCCAACCACAATTTTGCCGCCGCAATAAATTCCTTTGCCGCCATGGATATAACTTTCGTTTCCATTACCGCCGTTTACATAAATGTTTTTATCGCCCGATGTTGATAAATTTCCTGTAACATATACGCCGTCTGAACTATTAGTTTCCAATTGAACGCGCATAGTTTGATTTGATACAATAGTTAAATTGCCTGTAACATATATACCACGTGTAAGCCCTGTAGTAGCGGTGTGGTTGTTGTTTATTATATATATGTCTGAACTACCTAAAGATTCTATTTTTAAATCTCTGCTAGCGCCTATTGCTGCATCCTTATAAGGGTCACCTGTTAAATCTTGCTCGGCAGATCGTTCTATATTTGCTTGTATATAAAGAGTGTTAGTTGCTGCGTCGTAATATGCAGATTCATCGCCTAAAATATCATCCGCATTATCAGGTGTAACTTCAATGCCTGTAACCCATATGTCATAGCTTGTAGGTACGGGAGTTGGTGTTGGCGTTGGTGTCGGCGCACTGCCAACCGCACTTGCCATGGCTATATTGGTTGTAAGCGTAGCGCCTGTGCTTACCTGTGTAACAACACAGTAATAGTACTGTGTAAATGGGTTTGATGTGCTAAGCGAAACTGTGTTACTTGTTTTGCCTATCATTTCAATGCCGTTGTAGCTATTTGTTAAGCTTGTATACCACTGGTAAGTTAGCGTGCCACTGCCGCTTGCGCTAACGCTTAAAGTAAGCGGCGCGCCAACTGCAACGCTTGTGCTTACAGGCTGTGCTGTAATGGCAAAGCCACTTGCGCCTGCGCCCGTTTGTGCGGCGCTTGTGTCACCTGTGCCGCTATCATCGTCGTCATCATCCGTGCCGTCTGTGCCGTTATCATCGTCGTCATCATCCGTGCCGTCAGTGCCGTCTGTGCCGTCTGTGC
>CAYJBO010000051.1:6038-20105 GCA_964368295.1 uncultured Bacteroides sp. | reverse complement strand
ATGCGTAAGGTGCCAAAAGATGAAATTAAAACACGCGTTACAAAAATGCTTGATTTTGTACGTCTGGGCGGATACGAAAAACGCCGTGTAACACAAATATCGGGCGGTCAAGAGCAACGTATCTCTCTTGCGCGCGGACTGGTTATTGACCCTCGCTTACTACTTCTTGATGAGCCTCTATCCGCACTTGATGCTGCACTTCGTATTGAAATGCGCGAGTTGATTTTGTCGATACAAAGAAACCTTGGAGTTACAAGTATATTTGTTACACATGACCAAGAAGAAGCCGTTATGCTTGCAGATAAAATAGCGCTTATGTTTGACGGTTGTTTGCAACAATATGATGTGCCTGAGGCTTTTTACAGCAAACCAAAAACAAAACGTGTTGCAGAGTTTTTTGGCTGTAATAACTTTATTAAAGGCACTCAAAAAGGCAAAAAAGTTGAGAGCAAGTATGGCACTTTCTCACTAGAGCACTTAGAAGAGAGAAACGAAGACGTTTACATTGTTGTGCGCAACGAAGGTTTTGAAATTGCCGAGGGCGATGGCTCAATGAAAGGCGTGATAAAATCTCGCATATTTATGGGCACAAGCGTGCGCTACATCGTGGAGATGGCAGATGCAGAAAAGAGCGTATTCCATGTGTCGTTAGAGCCATCAACACCTTATAAAGAGGGCGAGACAATTAGCTTGCGTTTGCTACACGACAGCCTGTGGACAGTACCACAAGACGATGCTTTATAAAATACTTAACTGCTATTTGCAATGCCTAAACAATTAGGCTTGCAAATAGTATATAAATAGCTGATAAACAGCTGTTTATGCCAAGTTTCGCGAAAGGAATAATCATAATTATGAAAAAATTTATGAATGATAAGGCAAATCTTGTAACAGATATGCTAAAAGGATATGTTGCGGCTTTTCCGGATCGTGTTAAGCTACAAGGCACTAATGTACTTTGCCGCAAACAGGCAAAAGAGGCAGGCAAAGTGCCTGTGCTTATTGCAAACGGCAGCGGACATGAGCCTGCAATGATAGACCTTGTTGGCAAAGGTCTTTTTGACGCCAACGTTTGCGGACACATTTTTACAGCGCCTTCTCCCGTTGCAATGATGGAGGGAATAAGGGCTGTGCATAACGGTATGCCGATTTTACTACTTGTATCGTCACATTCCGGTGATATTTTTAATGCAAAAATGGCTATTGTTTTGGCAAAGGCAGAGGATATTGACGTGCAGATGGTTGTTCTTTGGGACGACATTGCAAGTGCGCCTAAAGGCAAAGAGCATGACCGCAGAGGTACAGCAGGCTTGTTCTTTAACTTTAAAATTGTTTGCGCCGCCGCAGAGGCAGGCATGGGCATTGAAGATTTAATAACTCTTGCAGAAAAAGTAAGGGACAACACACGCACATTATCTGTAGCCGTTAACGGTGGCACACACCCGGAAACAGGCCTGCCCACAGCAGTTTTGCCGGAAGACGAAATTGAAGTTGGCATGGGCGTGCACGGTGAAAAAGGCAGTGGCCGCATGAAAATGCCTACGTCGGATGCAATATGTGATTACTTGCTTGATAAATTGTGCGAAGATAAGCCCTTTGTATCAGGTGATGAGGTAATGGTGCTTATAAACAACGCAGGCGCTACTACACGCATGGAGCTAATGATTTTATTTGGCGATGTAGAGAAAAAACTAAGCGCAAAAGGCATAAAAGTAGTGCGCAACTGGGTAGGCACATACGTTACTACACAAGAGGCTGCGGGCTTTGCACTATCTATATGCAAGGCAGACGAAGAGATGCTAAAATATTACGATGAGCCGGCAGACAGCCCACTTTTTTAAAAGAAAACCGAAGGGAAGCGCACAGATGAACGAGTTAAAAATAGCTGTTTTGGGTATACATAGTGAGGTATATTACGCCAAAGAGTATAATGTGTATAATAATAACATTGAAAAACTTTTACAGTTTGCTAAAGAGGCGAAATTTGAAGTATTGCAAGCGCCGCCTGTAACTTCTACCGAAGAGGCCGTTAGCGTATTAGAAAATTTTAAACAGAAAAATTTTGATTATTTACTTGTCTTGCACGCAGGGTTTTCCATGGGCGACATTAGCAAGGCGCTTGAGGATATAAATTGTCCTATGGGCGTTTGGGCTATACCGGAGCCAACCGAAAAAGGCGATATAAAATTGCATAGTTTTGTGTCTATGAACCTTTACGCTAGTGTTTCAAAGAGATGCTTTGGCAATAACAAGTGCAAATGGTTTTACGGCGAGGCTGATACACAGATGTTTAGGAACCGTTTTAGTGCAACTTTAGGTGCTTTAAGAGGTATAAAAGCATTAAAAAGTGCAAACATTGGTGTTATTGGTAGCACTGCATACGGTTTTTATAACCTGGAGACAGATGGTGCAATTTATGCCGAAAGATTTGGAGTTAAGTACACAAAAGGAACAGTTAAAGACCTTTTAAATTATGCCAAAGAGCTGACGGAACAGGAAATTGAAGCCGCATGTAATTTAATGAGAGATACAGCTGCAAAGTGCGAGGTTAACGAGGAAATTCAGATAAAAGGTGCAAAGGCATATCTAAGCCTTAAAAAGTTCTGTATTGACAATAAAATAACTGCACTTGCAGCTACATGCTGGCCGGATTTTCAAGAAGAGTTTGGCATAGTGCCATGTGTGCCTTTTACAATGCTTGGCACTTATGACAACATTCCCGTTGCTTGCGAGGGGGATGTTGGCGCTGCCGTGAGCATGCTTATGGCCTCGGCAATTAGTAGCAGCATGGCAACAATAATGGACGTTGCAGCAGTGGATGAAAATGAAAATGCAATTTTGCTTTGGCACTGTGGCATTGGCAGCTGTTCACTCGCTCCAAATAAGAGTAATGTAAAAATTATTCATCATCCAATGATGAATAGAAAAGATGATAATGCGCCAAAATTTGGATTAGCATACGATTATACGTTTACACCGCAAGAAGTGGTTGTAAGCAGGCTTACAGACGACGGTAAAATGCTTATGAGTTTTGGCGGAAAAGTTAAAAGTGGTGACAATGGCTACGATGGCACCCGTGGTTGGATAGGCAAGTTAAAGCACGACGGCGAAGAGGTAAAAGTGTTTGATATTGTTGACTCTATGATGCAAGAGGGTGTAGAGCATCATCTTGTTTTAAGTGCAGGTGCAAACGAGAGTGCATTTATAGAGTTTGCGGCGTTAACCGCAACACCTATAATGAAAGTAGCGCCATATAAAGACCACTTATGAGAGGAATGTGTCATGAAAAACCTTAGTAACAGTAAACTTGAACACATAAAAAATCTTGTTGATGAGCAAGGTCACTATTTAATAATGGCTATTGATCACCGCATGGTTTATACAAATTTGATGCTTGAAATATCAGGCAAAGAAGCTACTACACAAGATGTTATAAATTCAAAAATAGCGCTTATAAAAGAGTTTAAAAATACTGCAAGTGGCTATTTAATTGACCCTCAGTACAGTGTGCCGGCTTTAATAGACAGCAAAGAAATGGGCACTAAAGGCTACATGATTGGCATAGAGGGCGATGATTATAGCACAACTACATTTAAAGATGACTATTTAAACCCGGACATAACTGTGCAAAAAATTAAAGATTGCGGCGGTAGCATGGTAAAATTGTTTGTGTTTTACAACCCAAACTCTGCAATTGCAGCAAAGCAAGAAATAATGATAGAGCAAGTTGCCAAAGAGTGTAACGAGGCACAGTTGCCATTTTTACTAGAGCCTATTATGTATTTTGACGAGAAACCTACACAGCAAACACGCACGGATGTGTTTAGACAAATGTTAAAGCGTCTTAGCAAATATGACGTAGATGTGTTTAAATTAGAGTTTCCTGGCGATGTAGAGATGCTTTGCGATGAAGAGAATACAAAAGCGTGCTTGATAGCTAAAGAAGAGCTTTCAGTGCCATGGATTTTGCTTAGCTCAGGAGCGAGCCGTGAGGTGTTTTTAAAACAGCTTAAGCATGCAATGCTTGGTGGAGCCAGTGGCTTTGCTATAGGCAGAAGCCTGTGGGGCGAGTGCGTGTGTGGCGAGGAAATTTCAGGCGAGCAAAAATGGACAAATATGATAAACTTTTTTGAAAACGCAAAAAAAGTGGTTAAAGATAACTCAAAATAGAAAGAATTATGGGGCTTAAAATTTTAAGTAATGCTTAACTTGGGGAGGCAATGCACGTGACAGCAAGAGAAAATGCACAACCTTTATACAAAATAATTGCTAACGATGTCTTGCAAAGCATAGCAAAAGGTGAAATTGAAAAAGGTTCACTTTTTATTAGCGAGTCTGAAATGCAGCGCAAATACGGCGTTAGTCGTGTTACAGTGCGCAAGGCATATAGGCAGCTTATTGAGCAAGGAGTGCTAAGAACTGTACAAGGTAAGGGAACATACGTAAATAATATAGATTCAAACGATTGGACATGGATGAGCCACTTTTCAGAGGAAGTTAGGGCTTCGGGGCATGTGCCAAGCACGCGAATTGTCTTTATGAAAACCATTTTGGCAGACGAAGAATTGGCAGAGCGCTTGTCTGTTAAAATAGGCGAGGAATGTTACCATTTTAAAAGGGTGCGCTGTGTTGATAATCAACCAATTTGGCTTACAGAAAGTTATTTTGCGTGCTCTTTAGCCCCTAATTTAAACGCAGATTATTTCTCGGTGTGCGGTGTGTCACAGTCTATATTTAGAGTGTTAGAACTTAACTACAAAGTGCTTTTTGCAGGCGGAGAGGAACAGCAAGAAGCCGCCATTGTAGAGGGCGAAGACGCAAGGTTAATGGAGATAAGAAGCAATCAGCCAATTATTCGTACATCGTTTTTAGTGTATGGATATAACGGCAATCCGCTTGTTTTTGAAAAAACAATCTTTAGGCAAGGTTTAAAAAGATCTAGCAAATCTCTGCCTACAGGTATGGTGAACATGCAGTAATGTGCAAATTTATTTTGCACTTAAATGTGTGGTATGTTTAAATTTTAATGTGCAAAACAGCTATTGCCGCTAATGGTTTTGCACGTGCTTAACTTTGGCACTGCGGCAGATTGGAGTTGTGTATGAAAGTTGCAGTACATATGTCTATGTTGTGCAAAACATGGGTGGATGACGTTTCGCAATATTTTCCCAAATTAAAAAAAGCAGGTTTTGACGGTGTTGAAATTTCGCTTTATGGTGCTGAAAAAGAGCAGTTAAAAAAGGTGTTTGCCGCTGCTAAAAACGAGGGCCTTGAAATAATTTGCGGCACAGGCATAGGGCCGGATACCGACATAAGCAGCCCGGATGAGAAAGTGAGACAATGCGGCATAGATTACCTGCGCAGTGCTGTTGAGCTAGCTAGTGAGGCCGAGGCAAAGTGTTTAAACGGTGTTATTTATGCACCTTGGCAAGCATTTGGCGCAGGCCAAAAAAGGCAGGATAGATGGCAGCGCAGTGCAAAGTGTTTACAAGTTGTTGCAGACGATGCAAATGCCGAAAATCTAACGTTAAACTGTGAAGTTTTAAATAGGTTTGAATCTGACTTTATAAATACGTTAGATGAGGGCAGTGCATTTTTATCTATGGTAGACAGAAAAAATGTAAAACTATTGGCAGATGTATTCCACATGAACATAGAGGAAAACAATATACCAAAAGCATTGATAGAAAACATAAACAATGTTGGGTGTATTCATGTTTGTGAAAACCATAGAGGCGTGCCCGGCACAGGACAAATTGACTGGGATATTATAATAGCAACACTTAAACAAGTAGAATACAAAGGATATTTAGATATGGAGTGCTTTGTAGAGACAGGCACACAGGTTGGCGACGCTTTGTTTATGTGGAGAAATTTAGGTGCAAGCCCTATTGAAGAAGCAGTTAAAGGCGTAGAGTTTTTAAAAAAGATGATATAGGAAAATGATAAAAAATAGGAGAGTTCTTATGAATATTTTTAAAGTGTACATTAATAAGCTGGACGAAGTCTTTAAGCGTGAGTGTGACCCATTGTGCGAACTTGACTCTCAAGCGGGAGACGGAGACCACGGGCTAACAATTTCGCGCGGGTTTGATGCCGCTAATAAAGCTGTTAAAGAATTGAGCGACGACACATTGCCGTCTGAAATTTTTAAAACAGTAGGCTATGCAATGCTTGGTGCAATGGGCGGTGCATCGGGCCCAATATTCAGCTCGTTCTTTATACAAGCAGCAATCGGCCTTAAAAATGATAAAGAGCTAACTGCAGAGAATTTTAGAGAAATTTTAAGAGTGAGCGTAGAGCAAGTTGGAGACTTATCGAGTACTGTTGCCGGCGAAAAAACAATGTTTGATGCATTATATCAAGCAAACGAAGCAGTTGAAGCAGAAAAGAGCAACAACCTAAAAGACGTTTTGGCGGCTGCAGTTAAGGGCGCACAGGCAGGCAGCGATGCAACAAAAGATATGGTTGCAACAAAAGGGCGCGCACGCTTTTTGGGCGAGGCAAGCCGTGGGTTTATAGATGCCGGAAGCGTGTCTATAGTTTGGATGATGAAGTGCCTGTATGAGACTTTTGAGTAAGAATAATTAAAAATAATACGATTGGATGGAGAGCAAAATGTTTAAAGTTATTTTAGATTGCGACAATACAATGGGCGTTAAACGCAGTGATATTGATGATGGTTTGACCTTTGGTTATTTAAGAGCGCACCCGGATGTAGAAATTTTAGGTTTGACATGCACTTTTGCAAATAACCACGAGCATGTAGTTTATTATAATACAAAGCAAATGTTTGAGGATCTAGGCATAACAGACGTGCCATTTTTTAGAGGTGGCCGCAATGCAGAAGATTACGATTCAGAATCAGTTGATTTTTTAGTAAAGACAGCAAGAGAAAACAAAGGCGAAATTAACGTTATAGCTATTGGCTCGCTTTGTAACATTGCTGGCGCTTATACAAAAGACCCAGAGTTTTTTGACAACATTAAGCACCTTTACATTATGGGCGGTATTACAGAGGATTTATATTTAAACGGTGTGCTTTTAAACGAGCTAAACTTTACAGTTGATTATAAATCTGCGGCTAAAGTTATTTACAACTGTAAAAAAATGTCAGTTCTTTCATCACAGTGCACTCAAGATGCATTTTACGGTGCGGATGAGATGGACAAACTGCTCGCCATCGATAATAACTTTATTAAGTATTCTATGCCTATAATTAGAGCATGGATTAAACATATTACACCGCAGTATGGCCACAGACCCGTGTTTATTAACTGGGACTTATGTGCCGCTGTTTACATGATACACAAAGATTGGTTTGAGCCAAAAACAGTGCGTGTTGTAAAAAATGAGGAGAATATGAAAAAGGGCCTAATGCAGATAGATGAGGACGGCAAATATTCGGACGATGAAGTAAATTTAGTTGATATTCCTACAAAAATCACTAACTTAAAAGCATTAAACGAAGAGTTCTACGATATGCTTTCGCGCCTTGATTAATATTAAAGACATTAACAAATAAAACCGAAATTATATTTTTGTTTTACCGACTCTCTTCTTTTATAAAGCAGAGAGTCAGTAGAATATAGTTGAGTTTAATAATAGAACGGAGATTATTATGGCTAACAGAGTAAAAATAACTTGCATTAAAAAAACATTACAGGAAGATTTAATGGCAACATATAATAAGCCCGATGTAAAATACTGCGACCAATTTGAAATTGGCGATACATTTTACTGTGAGAACACAAACCATTTGCCCGCAAACTTTTGTGCATGGGCCTTTGCAGACTTAGCAAGAGAAATTTCTCTTGTTGCTTATGATGCAACACGTGAGACAACTAAAGTATCATGTTGCACATCGGGCTTTCATAATGTGTATTTTTACATAGAGCCGGCTTAAAATTAAGTGCAATAATAATTAAAGCAAAAGGAGATATTAATGGAAACAATAGGATTTATTGGCTGCGGAAGAATGGGCATGTGTATGCTTAAATGCGTGATAGAAAATGGCTATTCTGCACTGGTATACGATCCATTTGAGGGTGCGAGAGAAGCCGCAGCAAAACTTGGGGCTAAAATAGCCGATACGCCTGCTGCTGTTGCACAGGGTGCAAAGACAATATTGATGTCATTGCCGGGACCAAAACAGCTTGATGAAGTTATGCTTGGCGAGGATGGAATGAAAAGCTACCTGACCGGTGAGCACATTGTTATTGACACAAGCACGGTAGAGCCACAAACAAGCAGAGATTTAGCAAAGCACGCAAAAGAAAATGGCGCGGAGTATTTAGATTGTCCTATTTTGGGCAGACCCTCTGCTGCCGGCAAGTGGCTTTTGCCAACCGGCGGAAACGAGCAGGCTTTAAATAAAGTTAAACCTGTACTTTTAACATTCAGTTCAAACGCAATACATGTGGGTGAGTCCGGTGCTGGTAATGCGCTAAAATTAATCAATCAATTAATGTTTAGCTGTATTAATGCAATAAGTGCAGAAGCAATGGCTATTTGCGAGCATGTTGGCATAGAAAAAGAAGTGTTTTACGATGTAGTGTCATCATCTAGTGCGGCGACAGTTAGCGGACTTTTTAAAGAGGTTGGCAAGTGCATAGTAAACGATAGCTTTAAAGAGCCTGCGTTTACTGTTGACCTACTGCTAAAAGACGCAAAGCTTGCAATAAAAATGGCTACTGAATCGAATGCGCCTTCTGTAATTGCAGGCACGGCGCAAATGTATAACGAAATTGCCCATGCACAGGGCATGGGTGGCATGGATACTGCCGCGCTTTACCATACATTTGCACAGCACTACAAAAATACACAGGAATAAACAACAAATTTCACAAAACCGATTGAGATAAAAGAGCTAAGGAGGCAGACAATGAAAAAATTAGAATTTGAATACGGCTATGGCTTAATGGGTGCAGAATTGCCCGATAGCACGGACGTTTTTATACCCGGCGAGACAGTAAAAGACCCACCTTGCATGCCGCAAGATATGGATTACCTAGTTGCAGAGACTAAAAAGTCTGTGCAAAACCCAATAGGTATGGAGCCGCTATCTAAAACTGCAAAAGCCGGCGACAAAGTAGTAATTGTTATACCCGACATCGTAAAAGGTGGTATGCAGCCTACATCACACAGAAAACTCTCTATAAAAATAATTCTTGATGAATTATATGCAGCCGGTGTTAAACATGAGGATATTTTACTATTATTCTCTAATGGCTTGCACCCACGCACAACAGATAAAGAGGCAAAACAAATTTTAGGCGATGAATTGTTTGATATGTTCTATCACAGCAATCAAATTACTAGCCACGACTCTGAGGATAACGACAACTTAGTTGACCTTGGATACACACAGCGCGGCGACAGAGTAATAATGAACAAATTTGTTTTTGATGCTGACATTGCAATTTTAATTGGACACACACAGGGCAACCCTTACGGCGGTTACTCAGGCGGCTATAAACACTGCACAACAGGTATTACTCACTGGCGCAGCATTGCAGAGCACCACGTGCCAAAAGTTATGCACCGCAAAGATTTTACACCCGTTTCAAGCCACAGCCTTATGCGCAATAAATTTGATGAAATTGGCATGCTGATGGAAGAAAAAATGGGCAAAAAATTCTTCTGCTGTGATGCAGTATTAGATACATTCTCACGCCAAATTGGAATTTTTTCGGGCTATGCAAAAGAGATGCAGCCTGAGGCTTGGGCGCTTGCAGACACACGCACATACGTAAACTGGGCAGAGAAAAAATACGATGTACTTGTATTTGGTATGCCTCAAGACTTCCACTACGGAAACGGCATGGGCACAAACCCAATACAAATGATGCAAGCACTATCAGCACAAGTTATAAGGCACAAACGCATCATGAGCGACAAATGCGTTATCATTTGTAGCACAGTTTGCAACGGCTACTTCCATGACGAGCGCTGGCCGTACTCACGTGAGCTATACGAAATGTTCCAAAAAGACTATATGCAAACACTGCCTGATATGAATATGTACGGCGAGTATTTTGCAACAAACGAGGAGTACATCCGTCAGTATCGCTTCAAAAATGCGTTCCATCCTTTCCACGGTTTTTCAATGATGTCCTGCGGACATATAGCCGAGGAAAATACAGCGGCTATTTACATTGTTGGCGCACAAGAGCCCGGTATTGCTAGGGGAATGGGCCTAAAAACACGCGCTACATTTGAGGAGGCCCTTGCAGACGCTAAAAAGAAATTTGTTGGCGAAAATCCAAACATTCTTGCATTGCCTAAAGCTTTTAAACTTGGCGCTGTTCACCTTGCAATGAAGGATGAGTCGTATTCCTCTAACGCCGGCAAGTAAAAACATAACGTAATAATGTAAAAATTATTAACAATAAAGATGGCATAAATAAAGATATGAGGTGTAATAAATGGACAAAAAGTTACTTATGGAAGCATATCACAAAATTAAACTTATTAGGGTTTTTGAGGATTATGTTGAGGAGTCAAGTGCTAACGGCACAGGCCCTTTAATGGGTCTATTGCACACACATTCAGGTGCAGAGGCTTGGGTTACTGCTGTTATGCTTAACCTTGAGGCAAAAGATTATGTTCTCTCGACATACAGAAACCATGCGCACAGCATTGCAAGGGGAATAAACATGGGCGAATTTGCCGCTGAAATTAGCGGTAAAATAACAGGCACTTGCCGCGGTATGGCAGGTAACATGCACGCAGTAGATCAAAACCTAAACATGGTTGCAGGCTTTGGTATTATAGGTGCAGGTTTGCCAAGTGCGTGTGGAACAGCACTTGCCTCAAAAATGGACGGAACAGATGAGGTTTCTGCAGTATTTTTTGGCGACGGAGCAATGGCACAAGGTGCAGTGCATGAATCTTTAAACATGGCAGGCGTTAAAAAGTTGCCGGTGCTATTTTGTAACGACAACAACCACATAGCTATGAGTACTGACCCGAAAAACAACCTTTGCAACACTAACATTGCAAAGTATATGACTGGCTACAATATTCCGGCTGCCACTGTTGATGGAATGGACTTTTTCGCTTCTTATGAGGCTGTTAAAAAAGCTGTTGAGCATATACGTGCAGGCAATGGCCCTTACTTTATTGAGTTTGATAATGCACGCTATGGCGGTCAGTGGGTTGGCGATGCTGTTGCATATAAGTCTGCAGAGCAAAAAGCCGCAGAGTTTGCAAGAGACCCCGTTACACGCTTTGAAAAAGAAGTTGTGGAAAAGGGCCTGTTAAGCAAAGAAGAGCTTGCTGAAATTGAGACAAAAGTGCGCAAAGAGGTTGACGATGCAATTAAGTTTGCAGAGGAATCACCGTTGCCACAACTAAGCGATATGTATGTAAACATATACGCAGATAAGTATTAAGAAAGTAGAGGCTGAATAAATGAGCAGAAAACTTTTAACAAAAGATGCTATCAATGAGGCAATTTCTATTGCTATGGAAAAAGACAAAAATGTCTTTATAATGGGCGAGGACATTTGCGGTGCGGCAGGCAACGATTTTGAGGGCTCGGTAGATTCTCTTGGCGGTGCATATGGCGTAACAAAAGGCCTTGCAACAAAATTTGGGCGCGAGCGTGTTATAGACATGCCAATATCTGAAACCGCATTTTTAGGCATGGGCATTGGCGCTGCATTTGCCGGCAAAAGGCCTATTGTAGAGATTATGTACGTAGATTTTATTGGTGTTTGCTACGATCAGCTGTTTAATCAAGCTGCAAAATTATTCTATTTATATGGCGGCAAAAAACCTATTCCTATGGTTTTGCGCATGCCTTGCGGCGCAGGCTATAGGGCCGGCGGCGAGCATTCTCAAATACTTTATAACATGTTCGTATCAATACCTGGCCTAAAAGTTGTAACACCTTCTAATGCTTACGATGCTAAGGGCCTCATGTTACAGGCTATAAAAGACAACGACCCTGTTGTATTTTTAGAGCACAAAAAAACATACATGAGAGATTGCGAAGTGCCTGAGGGCGAGTACTACATTCCATTTGGCGAGGCAAAAGTTGTAAAAGAGGGTACAGACGTTACAATAGTTGCGATTCACAGGATGGTTTGGGAGAGCTTGGAAGCAGCAGAAGAGCTTGAAAAAGAGGGCATTTCTGTAGAAGTTATTGACCCAAGAACTATCTCACCTCTTGACATGGACACAATATTAAAATCTGTAAAGAAAACAGGTAAGGTTATCATTGCAGATGAATCATACCCACGTTGTGGCATGGCGGCAGACATATCTGCACAAATTACAGAGCAAGCTTTTGACTGCTTGAAAAAACCTGTAATGAGGGCAGTGCCTCCACATACACATATTCCTTTCTCGGCAGCACTTGAGGATGCATGGGTACCTACAGCAGACCAAATTAAAGCAAAAGTACTAGAAATTATGAAATAAATTTTAAAAGCCACCCCACACAATAAAGTTAAGATTATTGTGTGGGGTGGCTTTGTGTTTGTAAAAAAATAGCGGTATAAATTGCGCTTTTCGCCAATAGCAAGGCGCAGTCAAAAGTAAGGCAGATACTTTAAATGCATTGCATACACATACATACATGGTGTATACTTAAACTTAAGTAAAGAAAATAAATAAACGTTTTAAGGAGTAATTATGCCTACTAATACAGCTGCATTTATAATTATATCGGTTATCTTGTTGTTAATAGTTGTTGTTTTAATGCTGCCCAACATATTAAGGGTTATGGGGTACCACCCAAATTACAAAAAAGTAAAATATACTATGCCAAATAAAAGAGCGTTAATTGTGGCTACAAACCAAAGCACTATGGGCGACAGTAAAAAGCAAACAGGGGTTTTTGCGTCTGAGCTAACTATTGCGTATTATGAATTTATAGATGCAGGCTTACAAGTTGACATAGCAAGCATAAAAGGCGGTAAAATACCTTTTGAAAAAATAAGCTTAATTTATCCGCTAGCCTCGCATGCAGACAGACGATATTTAAAAGATAAAACGGCAATAACAAAAACGCAAAATTCACTTAAAATAGAAGACTTAGACTTTGCAAAATATGACATAATTTATATGCCGGGCGGATGGGGCGCAGCATATGACCTTGGCAAAAGTGAACTGCTTGGACAGAAAATAACAAGCGCAAATGCTCAAGGCGTACTTTTGGGCTCGGTGTGTCACGGTGCATTGGGTTTTTTAATGGCCAAAGACAAAGATGGCAAACCGCTAGTTGAGGGCAAAACCATAACGGCGGTTACAAACAAGCAAATAAAAGAGCTTAGCATTACTAAAACACCACAGCACCCGGAGACAGAGCTTAAAAAACTAGGGGCAAACTATAAAAACAAAAGTGGTTTTAGCGACCTGTTTAAAACTTTAGTTGTGGTAGACGGCAACATTGTCACAGGGCAAAATCAAAATTCATCCGGCGAAACAGCGCAAGAATTATTAAAATTATTGGCCGATAAGGAGCCTTTAAGTTAAGTATATATATTAATAAATTATACCAGAATATAATAAATATTGGAGCAAAATAATTTAGCTGTTTTTTAAAAAACTGCATGGTGCTAAAATGTGTTTAATTAAACCAAGCGCAAGAGTAATTTGTTAGTAAAAACAGGGTGTTGACATATAAATATATGCGCAATTATCACGGCAGGTCTCTATACTCAACAGGTGTCATTCCGGTGTGGTACTTAAAAACTCGGCTAAAATACATTGGTGATGAAAATCCGAGTTTTTCGCTCAATTCGCTAACTGTTATTTTTTTGTTTTTGCGCAATACCATTTTTGCATCTTCAAGTCTCAACTCGTTTATCAATTTAGACGGAGTATAACCCTTAACTTGCTTAAAGGAGCGGCTGAGATGCAGCTCGTTATAATGATACTGCTCGGATAGTTTTGCAAGATTTATGTCGCTTGTGTAATTTTCAAGTATATAGCTATGCATCAGCTCAACTGCCTCGGAGATGGAGTTTTTTCCAAACTCAGAGAGCTCTAATATACTGCGCTTAGTGACGTGTGCAGTCTTTTTAATATCGCTTTTAACTTTGCTTAAAAGCAATG
>CAYJBO010000051.1:0-6028 GCA_964368295.1 uncultured Bacteroides sp. | reverse complement strand
TCAACTCTTCTTTTACCACAGGTTTTAATAAGTAATCTTTAACCTGCAACTTTACTGCCGCCTGAGCATATTCAAACTTATCGTAGCTTGTTACAATTATGCTTATTATGTTTGGGTGCAACTCTTTTAGAGCTTGTATAAGCTCTATGCCGTTACAAATGGGCATTTCTATGTCGGAGATAACTGCATCGGGAGGGTTGTTATTGATAAGATTTAACAGATCTTTGCCGTTGTTGGCCGTGCCAGTTATTATAAAATCTTTGTCGGCCTCTGTAATTTTTTTGCACAGGCTTTGAAGCAAAAGAGGCTCGTCTTCAGCTATCATTATGGTAATTTTCTTTTCTTTTTGTTCATTTTTCATTGTTGCTTACACCTATTATTATTTTGCAGCCACCGCCGTTTAGGTTGCTGATTGTAAAAACTGTGCTATCTATATACATTAATTTCAGCCTTAAATATATGTTTAAAAGGCCCATTCCATCAAGCTCAATTTCGGGTATAATATTTGCGCTTTCAACATCTTGTATTCTCTTAAAAATTGTATTATAGGCCTCCTGTGTAAAGCCGCTACCGTTGTCTGTAACGCTTATTTGCCAGCCGTTATCCGTAATAGTGCCGTCAATATCTATTTTGCCATGGGTACTCTTTATCATGCAGGCCTTGGCACTGTTTTCAATCAGCGGCTGTATCGACAGCTTTGGCAAAAGAATATCATACATTTCAGGCTCTATATTAAAGCTGCACACCAAATTATTGTCAAAACGGATTTTAATTATCTCTGCGTAATTTTTGGCAAAGTCCAACTCCTCTTTAACAGAAACATTGCCGTCTTTACCGGAGCTTATATACCTTAACATCAATGACATTTTACTGCACATGTGCGATATTTTATCGGTCTCATTTATATCTGCAAGGGCGCTGATATTTGCGAGTGAATTGTGTAAAAAGTGGGGGTTCATTTGAGATTGTAGCGCCAGCATTTTATACTGCAATTTTTGCTGGTGCTCTACCATTAACTCGTAAATAGATTTAATTAATTTTTCGTTCATGTCGTCAAAAGCATTGCTCAGAGCATCTATTTCTGCTACGCCGCTCTCTAAGTGCTTTATTGGCTGTGTATCGCTGTATATATCGTTTTCCGAGACAGAATAGCGCTCTATGCGGTTTTTTAATTTTGCAAGCGGTTTTGTTAATTGATTTGAGCCAAAGTAAGACAGTATTACTATTAACACTATGCCAACAAGAGACATTAGGCTGTACGGCAATATTTTGTCTATAAAGCTGTTTAGCAGGTTGTTTTGGTTAGAAACGGCAATTAGAGTGTAGCCCGTCTCGCGCGAGCGAAAAAAACTGTGCAATCTGTTGTTTTCGCTGTAGAGCAGTGGCTCATCGTCTTGTAACGATGTTAATGTGTTGTAATATGCCGGGTCGACAGTGCTATCTTTCCAGTATGGGAATATGACTTTATTGTTTTCATCTAAAACTAAAATTGTGTCGTAAATATTGCTGTTTAATAGTTTTTCTAGCTGTAAAAACACTTTTGATGCGTATTGTCGAACCTCGACAACGCCCTTTTGCACTCCGTACTCGTCTGTAATGGCACGGCTTAAAGACATGAGATACTGTGTTGTGGTGTTAGCTATGCTCATGCTTGTATCGCTGCATAAGTATGGCGATGTTACGTACTTATCTCCGTTTAAGGCAATTGTGTCATCGTACCACTGCAAGGCAGATATGTCCCCGATAATATAATAGTTACTGCGAGAAGTTAAATATATATTGTTATTATTATGTATGGAAGCCTGGTGCACCGAGTATGAGAGCGAAACAGCGCTTGCAAGCTCTGCTGTGACATCGAATGCAATTTCGTCAAGATTGGAAATACTTGTCTCTAAAGTGTTGGCAGTGATGTTCTTTTGTAAAAATTCGTCAGTTTTATAAGAAAACATTGCGGACATAGCAACGTTGTCCATAATAAGTATTTCCTGGTCTATGCTTTCGCTGTAAAGTCTGACGTCGTTTTCTACAAGTTCGTTCATCTCGGTCACGGTGTTGTCGTAAAAATTTACGGTTATAAACGACATAAAGCAAACGTAAATAACAATAATTATAATTGCGTAAAACGAAAATACTTTAAACCTTATAGAACGCTTTGTACTTTTTATATTTTTAACCATTATTTTAACCTCAATATTAATTATACTAATATAATAGCGATTGTAAATGTATTTTTATAAAACTTCACTAAAAAAGACAATTTATTGTATGAAAAGTGTATTGTTTTTTTGCGATATAAAACTAAAATTATTATTAGTTGGTTAAATTTAATTTGATACTATATTAATAAGCGCGATAGAGTGTTAGAAACTAAAAATAAACAGTAATAATGGGTGAGTAGATGAATAATTTTGAATTAGTAGCAACAGTAAACGGAAAAATAGTTAATCATAGCGTTAGTAATTCTGTAATTTCAACAACAATGGAAGAAAAAGTTGAGAATGCTTTTTTATCGTTTGAGATGAAACTGCCTTTTAGCGACAAAGACGACTTTGTGCTGTTTCCGGCTTGTTGCTATAACGCAAACAAATTTAAAGCAAAGTTA
Source organism: uncultured Bacteroides sp. (assembly GCA_964368295.1). GTDB lineage: Bacteria > Bacillota > Clostridia > Oscillospirales > Ruminococcaceae > Ruthenibacterium. The sequence continues at coordinate 3,426 of CAYJBO010000051.1, read as the reverse complement.
ATGAGTTATCCTCCTATGTTTTCGCTTAGTGAAACTGGGCTTGATGTACCCACTACAATAACCGATGTGCCACGGCTGAATGAGGATGCAACAGGCTGTATAAGCATAGATGTCGGAGATTTATCAGTGCCGTGCGTGGGTGTATTCTCGCAAAAAAATAGCCGTGCATTATTACTTTTTACACCACAACAGGTAAAAGGCACAAACATTGGGTTTGAGTATACAGTGGGCAGTATAACCGTGCACATACCAAGGGATAGGTGTATGAATTCGCCCAATAAAGCACATGCCGACAGAGGGCTTTGCTTTGAAAAAGGGGAGAGGGTAGAGCTTTTATATAAGAGCTTTAGCTTTGAGTGTGAAAGTATAAAAGAGTTTTACGATATGTTTTTTAAAAACCGCAAGTGTATGGAATTGCCGTGCGAATACAGCGATAGTTTAACTAAAGAGAGCGCATTTAAAATATTAGAAGATAAATGGAACAAGTATAATTATAACGAAAAACTGCAAACTTATACAGTAGGTGCAGAGTATGAGGACACATTTTGGGGTAAGTACCAAGTTTGGCAGCCGGGCTGGGTTGGCGGTGCCCTTACAACTTACCCTCTTATGAAACTAGGTGGAGAGCTATCAGTTAAAAGGGCTATAAAAACAATGGACTTTTTATTGTCCACTCAGCAGAAATCAGGATATTTTATTGGACTTGTAGACATGCACGGCAATTATTTTGATGACGGATTTTCAATAGAAAAAACAGATGACTGGCACATGGTGCGAAAATCTGCCGATATACTTTACTTTTTGTTTAAGCACTTTTGTGTTATGGAGAAAAAGGGCATAGAAGTGCCGCAAAAATATATTGATATGACAGATAAACTTGCGCGAGCTTTTATAAATACATATAAAAAGTATGGGCAGCTTGGGCAGTTTGTGTCGCACATTACAGGCGACATAATTGTAGGTGGCTCCACTGCGGGTGCGCTTGTGCCGGCAGGGCTTGTAAAATATTTGCAGTACTTTGGTAAAAACGAAGAAATATTACAAATAGCATGTGACATCGCAAAAAAATATTACGATAATTTCACAGCTAAGGGCTATACAACCGGGGGACCGGGAGAGATTTTATCCTCGCCCGATAGCGAGAGTGCATTTTTGCTGCTTGAGAGCTATGTTGTGCTGTACGAGTATACTGCGCAAGAATTTTGGCTTGATGCGGCAAAACAGCAAGCGCACATATGTGCAAGCTGGACAATGGCGTATAATTATAAATTTCCGCAAAATTCAGAGTTTGGCCGCCTTGACATTAAAACGGTGGGCAGTGTTTTTGCAAATGTGCAAAATAAGCACTCCGCACCGGGTATATGTACGTTGTCGGGCGACAGCCTTTATAAGCTTTACAAATATACAAACGATAATTTATATAAAGAGTTTGTGTGTGACATTGCAAAAAATATTTTCCAATACATTTCGCTTGATGAGCGGCCGATATACTCCCGTGAAGAGCCAAAAAGAAAATTGCCGCAGGGCTATATAAACGAGCGTGTAAATACATCCGATTGGGAGGGCGAAAACTTTGTAGGGGGCGTGTTTTACGGCTCTACTTGGGCTGAAACTTCCGCATTGCTAACCCTTGCAGAGCTTGATTTTTTACTGTAAATAATAATAATTTAAATTGGCGATATATCAACAAATTGATATATCGCCATAATTTTTACATGTGTTTATTAGCTGGTGCGGTTTTATCCTTTGACGGCACCTACAGTCATTCCGTCTACAATATATTTTTGTGCCAGTAGATATATTATTATAACCGGCAGAGATGTCAAGATTATATCTGCAGAAACAAGGTTCCAGCTGGCGGAGTACTGCCCGTAAAAAGTGTAAATGCTGTTTGTCATAGGCCACTTTGAGGATTCGCTCAAATAGTAAAGAGGCAGAACAAACTCGTTCCAAATATTTAAAAAGTTAAGCACACCAATAGACATTAAAGCTGGCTTAAGGTTAGGGAATACTATTAAAAAGAACAGCCTAAGTGGGCCGCAACCATCAACTACAGCGGCCTCGTCAACTTCTCGTGGAATTGACGAAATAAAGCTGTACATTAGGAAGATAGCAAAGGGCAGTTGCAGTGCAATATACAAAACAATAATACCTGTCCTTGTGCCCATAAGTCCTATTGTTTGCATAATATTAATTAAGGCTATATGGTTTATTGTAAGCGTAAGCCCCATAACTATATAAATGTATAGCGCTTTGTTTAGCTTTGTTTTATTTCTTGAAAAGACAAACGCTGTCATAGATGAGAAAATAATAATTACAAATACTGACACGCTAGCGTATAAAAGGCTGTTAAAGAAAGAACGTATTAAGTCGCCCTCTTGAATTGCAATAAGATAGTTTTCCCAAATAAATTCTTCCGGCAAAGAAAAGTTCATGCTTGTGGCTTCGCCCTCGGACTTAAAAGAGTTTATTAATATAAGTGCTATGGGGGTGAGCATTATAATGCTTATAAGCGCCGCAATTATATTTTTAATGCTGAGAACTATTGCTTTTTTTACCTTGGTCACTATTGCTCAACCTCCTGCTTTGTAATAATTTTTACGAAAATAACACCGAATATCAATAGAAAAATTAGCATAACGCTTGAAAGAGCAGAGCCGACAGCGTATCGCCCAAGGCCAAACTCTTGGAAAACACTTGTGTAAAGCACGTCTGTTAAATCGCCGGGGCCACCTTGAGTTAAAACGTAAATCATGTCAAAAACACGTAAACCGTAAATTACGTTTAACATTACATTTACTAAAATTGTTTGCTTTAAAAGCGGAAGGGTAATCCTAAAAAATTTAGACACACCGCTGGCCCCGTCTATGTCCGCCGCCTCGTAATAAGTCGGGGAAATTGACTGCAAACCCGCTAAAAAAATTACCATGATGTAGCCTATTCCACGCCAAATATCCACAGCCATTACAGAGTTAAATGCTGTGTCTACCCCGTTGAGCCAGTCGGTGTTAATAGGGAAGCCAAACAGGTTTAAAAATACGTTTAAAAGGCCTGTTTTAGGGCGCAAAATAGAGCGGAACACAAGACCCGTTACAACAACGGAGATAATAGAGGGGAAAAATAGTGCCATTCTGTGAAAGCGCTTAAAAAACAAACCTTTGTTTAATAAAAGTGCTACAGCAAGCGCCAAAACAGATTTAAACGCAGAGGTTACTATAGAAAACCAAAAAGTATTGCCTATATATTTAAAATAGTCGTTTTCAGGGTCAAGCACTTCTATAAAATTTTTAAGCCCAACAAATGTTACCTCAGATGTGCTTATGCCCCTGCCCCAGTTAGTAAAAGACAAAACAAAGCCGTATAAGGCAGGGACGACATATAACAGGCTGTAAAGCAGTAGCCCGCCAAATGCAAACCATAAAGGGT
>CAYJBO010000050.1:0-20369 GCA_964368295.1 uncultured Bacteroides sp. | reverse complement strand
ACTGAGGGTACAGGCCCTGTGAAGTCCGGCAACCTACATTTTGTAAGGTGCTAAATCCTGCGGTAAACGCCGACAGATAAGTTTTATTAGGGCTCGGTGTTAAACATCGTGCCCATTTTTTTATTATTAACAAAACACAATTAACAAAAGAGGTATCTATTAATGTCTACAAAAAAATTATTTACATCCGAATCCGTGACCGAGGGCCATCCCGACAAAATTTGCGACCAAATTTCAGACGCAATACTCGATGCACTGCTTGAAAAAGACCCCATGAGCCGTGTTGCCTGCGAGACAACCGCTAGCACAGGTCTTATACACCTAATGGGCGAAATAACAACAAATTGCTATATTGATTTTCAAAAAATAGTGCGTGATGTTGTCACAGATATAGGTTATGTGCGCGCAAAATACGGTTTCGATGCCGAGACTTGCGCCGTTCTTTCAAATATAAACGAGCAGAGCGCCGACATCGCAATGGGTGTAAATACCGGCGGCGCAGGAGATCAGGGCATGATGTTCGGCTATGCGTGCGACGAGACAGCCGAATTAATGCCTTTGCCCATCAGTTTAGCACATAAACTGGCTAAAAAATTAACAGATGTGCGCAAGAGCGAAGAGCTTAGCTACCTTCGTCCCGACGGCAAAAGCCAAGTTACAGTTGAGTACGACGGCGACGTTCCCGTTAGGATTGATGCAGTAGTTATATCCAGCCAGCACTCTCCCGATGTAACGCTAGAGCAAATACGAAAAGATGTTACAGATAAGATTATTCTACCCGTTTTGCCCAAAGAACTAGTCGACGAAAACACTAAGTTTTTCATCAATCCAACAGGCAGGTTTGTGGTTGGCGGCCCGCAGGGTGACACAGGCCTTACAGGCAGAAAAATTATCGTAGACACATATGGCGGCACAGGCCGACACGGTGGCGGTGCGTTTAGCGGCAAAGATCCCACTAAGGTTGACAGAAGCGCTGCCTATGCCGCGCGCTGGGTCGCAAAAAATATTGTAGCTGCAAAACTTGCAAAAAAATGCGAGGTTCAACTTGCATATGCAATCGGTGTTGCAGAGCCTGTTAGCGTGCGTGTAGATACTTTTGGCACATCTACCGTTGATGAGAGCACAATAGAAGCCGCAGTTTCCAAAGTGTTTGACCTTCGTCCTAACTCTATAATTGAGTCGCTCAATCTTAGGTCGCCCATCTATCGCCAGCTTGCAGCTTACGGCCATATGGGACGCGAAGATTTAAACGTAGCCTGGGAAAAAACAGACAAAACAGAAGAGCTAAAAGCGCTGTGCTAAAATTTAGCTTTATAACAGCTAGCTAATTATATGTGGCAAAAGACGTTTGTTAAAACGCTTTTTGCCACTTTCCTTTATAATTTAATATGCATATTAACATAAAATTTTTAGGTGATACTTACATGAACGATATACATCCAACAATTAAAAACCATCTGAGCAATTACCCCCACATGCAAGCTGTCGATGTGCTAAAGCTACTGCATCAGGGCGAGTTTGGCGCGGGGCACCTCATGTCTGATGAGAAAAAAAGCCTGGACATGCTTAACAGAGAGCTTGAGATCGCAAATTTAGACTCATCGCCCTGTGTTGAGAACATAAGTGCCGATTTATGCAGGTTGCATTTAAAAAGTGTATTGCAAGACGGTCTTAATATAGAAACGCTAAACAAGCTTTTTATTTTAACGGCCTCTAAACTGCGCGGCAGTAGTGATGCATTTTTGCATAAATGCGAAAGTGCGGCAGGGCTGTGTGCCGCTTTAGAGAATGCGCCTAGCAAGGCCGACATTTTACATGCGGCAGAGAGCTGGCAAAAAGCAGGCGGCGGCGTATTTAGCCACAGCGCAGAATACAAAGCGCACTACAAGCCGGCATACAGAGTAGTAGAGCGCCAGTACACCGATTTTTACGGCCTTTTTTGTGCAAAAAGCACTGTCAATGTGGCAATTGACGGCAACTGCGCCGGCGGAAAAACCACGCTTGGCTTTATTTTAAACCAAGTTTACGGCTGTCACACAATACATATGGACCACTTTTTCTTGCCGTTTGAAATGCGCTCAAAAGATAGGCTGTCGCAGCCGGGCGGCAATATTGACTACGATAGATTTGCAAAAGAGGTTGCAACGCCACTAAATAAGGGCGAGGCGTTTAGTTACCGCCCCTACAGCTGTGAGACAGGCGAGTTTACAGACGCCATAAATATTGCGCAATCTCCCATAAATGTGGTGGAGGGCTCTTACAGCATGCACCCACTATTTGCAGATGTTTACGACATAAAAGTATTTTTAACGGTAGATTTTGAAGAGCAAATGCGCAGAATTATTATGCGCAACGGCGAGGAGATGTCCTTGATGTTTAAAGACCGATGGATACCGCTTGAAAACCTGTACTTTGAACACTTTAAAGTAAAAGAAAACTGCGACTTAGTTTTTTACACCTGCACGCAAGACCGTCTATAAATCGTCTATTTTCTGCGGCATTTCGTGCAATTACAGGGTGATATGCGCCTTTGCAATTCATTTGCACCTAGCTATTATTGCAAAGGCTACAAGGTTTTAGCCCACATGTTTAAACCCTTTAATTTTTGCAGCGGGCGGTGTTTTATCGCCCTTATTTATTTTAGTTTTATCCTTTTATATTTATTTGTGCTGCCCTCTTGGCGCACTTTATTTACAAATCAAAAACAGCTTTCTATCATTTTTGCCTATAGCTTTAACCCTCGGTGCGGCCGGGGTTTTGTCGCGCCTATTCGGCGAAAAAAATCTTACCCTAAACATTGCTTTAAGGTAAGATTTTTTATTTTAACATATTAATTTCATCGGCAATGAGCATAGTCTTGCATGTGCAAAATTATTTTAATTTAATGTTTCAGCAGTGGGTTTTAGCCCTTGCCTCACTTACAAAGCTCGTTTGACAGTGCCGCATATTGCTCTTGTGTTATCTGCTCTGCACGTGCTGTAAGCTTAACTTGTGTGGTTTCAAACGCTGTTATAACTGTGGCTTTCGGCAGGCTAAGTCCTGCGCTTATTGCGTTAACCGCTGTTTTTCTGCGCTGGTTGAACGCCGCGCGTATTGTCCTAAAATAATGCGCTTCGTCGTTGGTTTTTACAGGCGGCTCCCTGTGTGGAACAAGGCGTATAACACTGCTTGTAACCTTTGGCGGCGGGTAAAAACTGCCCGGTTTTACATCAAATAAAATCTCCGGGGTTGCATGGTAGTGCACGGCATATGTAATAGCGCCAGCCTTGCGTGTTGCAATCGGCGCCGTTATGCGCTCTGCCGCCTCTTTTTGCACCATTACAGTAATGCTCTCAATGGGCAGTTTGCTCTCTAGCAGTTTCATAATAACCGGGCTTGTTATATAGTAGGGCAAGTTGGCACACACCGCTACTTTTAGCCCGTCAAACTCTTGTTCTATTAGCTCTTTTAAGTCCACTTTTAGTATATCGCCCGACACTATTTTTACATTGTCGCACTCGGCTAGTGTGTTTTCAAGCACTGCGGGCAACCTGTCGTCAAGCTCTACCGCTACAACTTTTTTTGCACACTTGCTAAGCTCCTTTGTCAAAACGCCTATTCCCGGGCCAACTTCAAGCACTCCGTACGTCTCGTCTATCTCTGCGCCATATGCTATTTTAGGGCATACGCCTGCATTTACTATAAAATTTTGCCCAAGCCCTTTAGACAGCGAAAAACCGTATTTTTCACAAATATCTTTTATTACGCTTATATCTGTAAGCTGCATAGCTCTCCCCTTTTTTGTCGCTAAAATTTAAAGGGCTGTTCAAAAAGTTATTAATTAGCAAAACTCTTTGGACAGCCCACTTAATATATTTTTATCTGTTATTCGGTTGCCTCGGCAGATTGCTCACCATCGGTTGCGGCTGTATTCTCCTGATCTACCTCGGTAAGTTCTACATTTTCCTGCGCTGTGTCTGTCTGCTCTACCGTTGAGCTTGTTATGTTTGCAAGGCGCATAACAACCTCTTTACCTGTTGCGGCCTGCGTGTCAAACATTGGCGGCAACGTGTAAAAATCTTCAATTTCATCGTCGCGCAGTACGGCGGTTACGTCGGGCACTATGCCCACTGCGTCAAACTGCTCGCTTTTGCCTGTTAGCAACAAGCCTACCGTATAGCTAATTGCAGAGCCGTCCGACAGACGTATAGGTGCGCACTGTATGCTACCTTTTCCGGCGGTGACTGTGCCTACAATTTGGCCTACCCCAAGGTCTCTTATACCCGCCGCAAAAAGTTCTGCACCGGCGGCTGTTGTCTCGTTTACAATTACAGCAATGGGCACTTCGCTTGTGTTTGCATTGTCAGAGGTCTCCAGCACTTCTACAGTGCCGTCTTTTGAAAGGCTGTAGCCCAAAGGCCCTGCTGGGCATAGCGCATCAAGCGTATCCAGTGCATAATCCAGCGAGCCGCCCTCGTTTTCACGCAGGTCTATTACAAGGCCTAAAAGCCCTTGTGGAGACTGCATCATGCCTTCTATCGCTACGTCAACTTCATTTTTTGTGTTTGCATTAAAAGTCAATATGTTTATATATCCAATAACTTCATTTGCGTTTTGTAGCACCTCAATTGTGGGCTTATTGTATTGGTTGCGCTGTATAGTTGTCTCTGCCGAGTCTTTACCCTGCAAATCACTGTAAACCAGCACCATAGAGCTGCCGTCGGTGCCCCTTAAAAGTGCATTAATTGCACTTTGCGACAGATTTTTTAAATCGTTTCCATCAATTTCTATCAGCGTAAAACCCGTTGTAATGCCAAGCGCTGCTGCCGGAGAGTTTTGATATGCACGCACGACAACAGGGTATTCGGCATCTTCTTTTACAAAGTCGACACCAATGCCCACGTTTACGCCGGACTCCTCATTTAAATACGTTACATACTGCGCCGCAGTGTAATATCTAGCATTTTCATCAGATATACCCGCAATATAGCCGGCCCCGAGCATGTTAGATAAAAACGCATCGTCTATGGGGTAATATGCATCGTCTCTTACGGCAACGTCTATCTCCGAGAGTTTATCGTACTGCATTTCTTTTTGCTGCACGCTGGCAACGGTGCTGTTAAACATATTTTGCGACAATATCATAGTTACTGAAAAAGTAACAGTCATAGCCAATATAGCAAAGGCAAGCGCCAAGTTTACCGATATTTTCTTATTCAAACTCTGTGACCATTCCTTTCGAGGTTTAAATATTATTAACACAGGGGTTAATTATTGCACATTCCCACTCAAAAATCAAGCGAAAATTGACACTTAAAAAGGTAAAAGCCCTTTAAAACACGCCAGCGCATTAAGCATAGTAGTCAAAAAGACTACTTACAACATCATGAGATAAATAATTTCTCGGGTCTACAATTCCACCGTTTAGGTTTACCTCAAAGTGCAAGTGGTTGCCTGTGGAGTTGCCAGTGCTACCTACTGCGCCTATTAAATCGCCTTTTTCAACCCAGTCCCCGTTATTAACATATTTTGCAGACATATGAGCACAAATTGATACAAGTCCCGAGCCATGGTCAATTTTAACAACAGTGCCGTAAGACCAGTGTGCTATTGTAGACACAAGCCCTGAGGCAGGTGCATATATAGCGGCGCCTGCAGGTGCGGGCAAGTCTATGCCGCGGTGGATATTTGCCACGCCAAAAATCACCCTGTACTCGTTATAGTCGGACGACACGCCAAAATACCCAGGAAGTGGCCATGACATAAGGCCGCCGTCGTAAACAAAATCGTAATTGCCCGGTGCTATAAAGCTTAAATACTCCTCTTGTGCCTTCTCGTACTGTTCAGATAAATCCCCATACGCCATCTCTTGCGCTTGTAAATCTGCCTGTGCCTGTGTCAGCTCGCTATTGGCCTTTTGCAGTGCAGCGGAGTAATCTGCTATTGTTTTATCAAGCTCCGAGCGCGCTAGGTGAAGCTCAACAAGCGCGTAGTTGTTTTCTGTTATTTGAAGTTCTACCTCTTCGCCCTCGATGCGCAATTGATCTATGAGGTCGGTATCATTTTGCGAAATTTGCTGTAAATTTTCCGAGTACCTTAGCGAGGCTGCCAAATCTTCCGCCCCGAGAAGTATAGATAGGTCGCTCTCATTTCTCATCAAATACATGGCCGTTATTCGCTCTTCAAACAGCGCCCTTGTGTCTTGCAGCTGTAAGAGCTTACTCTCAAGTTCAGCCTCTTTTTGGCGTATAAGCGTCTCTTTATTTTCAATATCTATATTTAAAAGTTCTACTTGCTTTTTGTAAATATCCGCTTGCTGTTGATAGTAAGCCGCCGTTTGCTCTGTCTGTGATATGTCGCCCTCTAATTTGTCTATAGAGTCTTCCACATCATCCATTTGGTCTTCTAGATCTTGCATTTGCTCAAGCACTTCGCTCTGTGTAAGCTTTGATTCGCTCGACGAGGTACTGGTGCTTGTGCTCGTGGTCTGCGATGCCGCAGAACTGCTTGCCGGAGCCTCGTAGTCATCGTCAAAAGATGCGGCCGTATCGCCAGACCCAACCACAAAATCGCCGGCGAACGCAGTAATGCCAAGCGGCACAATTATGCTAATAATCATTATGGCAACAAGCGCCATACACATAATACGCAAGGTAGTTTTATTCATGTTATTTACACTCCGTAAAGTTTAAACTTTTAGATGTTTTTTAATGCTTGCGGTACAGCCTATGCTGCCAATTAGCACGCCAAAGGCTAAAAATCCAATTGAAATATAGGGAAACACCTCTTCGAGCGGCAGCAAATGCTCTGCTATTGCAGACAGCAACACTGTGTCCTTTGTAACAGCCGAGTTTAAAAGCGCATAGTAGCCACCGCACACAATACCGGTAGAAATAACGCCGGCAATTGCGCCAACCGTCATGCCCTCTATAAAAAACGGCAAGCGGATAAATGTATTTGTAGCGCCCACAAATTTCATGATATTAATCTCTTTGCGGCGTGCAAAAACGGTAAGCCTTATAGTGTTGCTTATTATTACAACCGACACAACGCCAAGCACCGCAACAAGTCCCCAGCCAACATATAAAACAATGTCTTGTATCGATAAAAGTATTTGCGATAAATCCTCAGGCACACTTATTCTGTACACATATCCGCTTGTAATCTCTTCTATCTCGGCAACAGTCTCGCCTAAAAATTCAAGGTCGTGTATTTTTGCCCTAAATGAGGCGGGCAGTGGATTTTGCTCGTTCCCCTCGCCCTCATAAGGCGCTAAAAGGTCGGCGTCCTCGCCCATCAAAAGCTTCATTTCCTCTACGGCTTGCGCTTTTGACACATACTCGCACTCGGAAACATTTTCGATATTTTGCACCTGTGATTGCAAGCTTGTAATCATCTCATCGGTAACGCCGTCGTTTAAATAAATTTCTACATGATTTTGCGAGCTTAAATAATTTACGTAGTTATTGACATTAACGCTCAGCAGCGCCGCTATGCCTGTTATAAAAAGGCAGGCCGTAAGCACGCCTATCGATGCAAAAGTCATGAGCTTATTTGCACCCATGCTGCGCCAGCCCTGTTTAATTAAGTACCCTATTCCGGAAATTCTCATTCGTAAGCTACCTCCTCAGGGACGGCATCGCCAACAACAGTGCCGTGGTCCAGCGTTATAATGCGCTTATTAAACTGTAGCGCCAGGTCTTTTTCGTGCGTAACAACAACAATTGTTGTGCCTATGCTGTTTATTGTTTGCAAAAGCTCCATTATCTCCATAGATAGCTCGGGGTCTATGTTTCCTGTGGGCTCGTCTGCAATAATAATAGATGGAGCGTGTACAAGTGCACGAGCGAGTGCAACGCGCTGCTGCTCGCCACCGGAGAGCTCTGAGGGGTAGTTGTTAAGGCGCTTTTCAAGCCCTACAAGCTTTAGTGCATACGGCACACGGTTTTTTATAAGTTTTTCTGATATATTTGTAACACGCATCGCAAATGCTACGTTCTCGTAGGCTGTCATTGTGGGTATAAGCCTAAAGTCTTGAAACACAACCCCAAGGCTGCGGCGCAAATTTGGTATTTGCCAGTTTCGCATTTTAGACAAATCTTTACCGTTTACAAACACCTTGCCCGAAGATGCCTTTTCCTCGCGCAATATTAGTTTTAAAAATGTGCTTTTACCCGCACCGGAGTGGCCCAAGACAAACACAAATTCACCTTTATCAATGTTTAAATTAAAATTTTGAAGCGCAACTATTTTCTTGCCGTCTGTGCCGGAGTAAACTTTTCGCACATTCTCAAATCGTATCATAGTATGATTCTCCAATCTTGCATGTATAGCCAATTTATGTAAAACGCAAATGCAAATACTGTAAAATGCGCACTGTCAACTCAAAGCAATACACCGCTTTACTATGACACTTAGCCGCACACACATATTAGCACAGCAAAAACTTGTATTTCATCATAATTTTGTACAAAATAACGAAAAAACACAAACTAATACATATACACTGCTATTATAACATAAAATTGTGAAAATCGTATGTACAATTTAAGGTAATTTTAAAATTTTGTACAAATTTTAAAATTACCTTAATAAAATTATCCTATTTTATACATTTACCGCCCACAAACACATTGTATAAATTTAACTGCTCATCTACAATAACAATGTCTGCTTCTTTTCCCTGTGTAATGCTGCCAACCTTATCAAAAATGCCTACCGCTTTGGCCGGGTTTATTGTAGCAGCGCAAACGGCACTCTCAAGCGGCACACCAAACTTTACCGCTCGCCTTGTGCACTCAAACAAATTAGTGGCGCTGCCGGCTATAGTCCCGTCTACCAGTGTCGCCTTGCCGTCTTTCATAATTACTTTTAAGCCGCCAAGTGTATACTCGCCATTGGGCATGCCGCATGCGCGCATCGAGTCGCTAATCAGGCACACCCTGTCTTTGCCAAACATGGCAAACGTGCTGCGCACAATGCTTGGGTGCAAATGTATGCCGTCGCTTATAATCTCAACATAGCTCGCATTGTCAAACGCCGCGCCTATAACGCCCGGCTCACGGTGCGAATGTGGCGGCATTGCATTGTAAAGGTGCGTAACGTGGGATGCACCGTGCTCAAATGCCGCCGAGCTCTCGTCATAATTTGCGCCCGTGTGCGCAATTGACACCCTGCATTTTTTTGACGCAGCGCTTATAAACTCAATTGCATTTTCTTCCTCCGGTGCAATGTCAACAAGTTTTATTGTCTTGCCGGAGCGCTCGTAAAGGCGCTCAAACATGCCTATATCGGGGCTATATATATTTTTTTCCGACTGCGCACCCTTTTTCGCCTTATTTATAAACGGACCCTCCATGTTTACGCCACGGTGCACGGCCTTGCCCGTGTGCACGTTTACAAACTTGTTGGAGTTATCCATAACTTTTGCCAACGTGTCCTCGTCGTACGACATTGTAGTGCCGCAAAAAGAAGTGACGCCTACACTGCACAAATAAGCCGCCATAGTCTCTACAGCCTGCTCTTCGGCATCGCAAAAATCGCTGCCGGCGCACCCGTGTATGTGTATGTCAATAAACCCGGGCAACACGTATTTGCCCTGTGCATCAAGCGTTGCCTTTTCGCCAAGGCTCCCAATAGGCGCAATCTGCGCTATTTTTCCATCCTGTAAAATTAAGTCGGCATCTTTAAATTTGCCATTTTCATCAAATATTTTTGCGTTTGTAATTATAGTCATAATAACACCTTCCTTAATTTAGTGTGTAACTTTTATGTATTATCATACCTTTTTTAGGCAAAATAACCACACATTGTGTACAATATGATATAATTATAATATAATTTATCTTTTTTTTAAAAAACAATTCCAAAAAATACTTTTTTGTGCTAATATTTTACTATATTGTCGGAAGGATGTGTATTTTCATGCTCACTTTTCAGGGTGTCGGCCACTCTTACGGGGTAGGCGACGGCATTTTATACCTGTGCGATTTTAGAAACTATTCTGCAAGCGGCACCGCAAAGCATAATACAGCCGCCGAGTTGCAGTATTTTGTCAAGTCTGTGGAGCGCACAAAACAGCTCTGCGAAAAAAGGCTTGGCATCGCAAGTGAAGAGGAAAAAACACAAATTCAAAACGAGCTTTTATTGCTTTGCGACAAGTTTGAGAGCGACGTAAAAGAAGTTATAGAAAAGGGCAATGTAAGCGCTAAAGAAGCGGTGCTGCGTGTATTAGATGCACAAAAAAGCACCGGCGGCACGGCGGGCACAATAGGCGAGTTGTTGCTTTACTTTATAAGGGTTTGCCATGTTGAAGAGCACTGCGCCAAAAGTTCCGAGAGGCTTATTTTTGCAATAGAAGACGACATTGCTGCTTTTACACTAAATCTGTTTAAAGATATGCTTACGGCGGTGATAGTTAAAAATAGCGCTAAGACGCAAATTGTATCAAAAATTGCACGTGCGCTTGACATACCTGTTGCTGTTATTAGCCCCAAGGACTACGAAAAACTTAAAGAGGGCGAGCGCACTGCAGTTGACGGCCACACGGGGCAAGTTTGGCAAAACCCTGACCCAACTGTCATGTCACGCCTTGCACAAAAAAGGCTTTCTGCCATTAAATATCTGCGCAGCTCGCAAATGATGCAAGGCCTTGAGGCTAAGACCGAGAATGGGGTCGTCATCGATATTTCGGCCGAGGTAGTTACAAAAGAGCAGGCAAAATACGCAGCGCAGTACGATGCGCACTCGATAGGTAAAATTGACATAAATAGTTTGAGATATCTCGATATCTTCCCACAGAGTGAAGACGAGCTGTATGCTATATTTAGGGACATGATGCTCATGCTGGGCTCAAAGAGCGTTACGTTTTTAGTGGGCGAAAAATGCATTGCCGACAAGGGCAGTGAGATGATTGTTTTTAGTGATGACACATGGCAAGACAGGAGCCTGAGAGCCTTAATAAGGGCATCGGCCTACGGCAATTTGCGCATTTTACTGTGTGACGTTGACGACCCACAGGACATGGTGCGCTATAAAGACAAAATTAAACGCCTCTCTTCAAGGTTAAAGCGAGAGAACAAAATTGTTAACGACAGGATGTCGTTTGGCGCATTGATACTGACGCCCGTAGGCGCAGCCATTGCCGATTTGATATGTGCCGAGTGCGATTTTATTGGCGCAGACTTGGACATACTAGCAAAAAACATCTTAATAAACCGCACAAATCAAGGCGAATCACCGGATGACTCGCCAGAGTATCACCCATCTGTAATGCGCACGCTAGCACAAATTGCACGCATGTCAAAAAGCATGCATGTGCCGTTTACAGTATATGGGCACAGCGCATCTGACGTGACACTTGCAGGCTTTTTTGCCGGGCTTCGGGTTGACGAAGTTTGCACAATGCCTAAAAATGTGGCGGCATTTAAGCGCTCTGTTCGCCTTTTAAGCAAAACAAACTGCAAAGATGCCGTAAAAAAACACCTGCAACTTATGTAACCTTTATGCCGTATGCAAAATATACGCAATTAGCAAGGCATAATACTAAGGTGTATAAAACAAAGGCGCTGCAAAACCCGTAGCAAATTACTTGCGGATGAGACTAAAAGCACAGGCAATACTGTGTGTAATTGCGAGCATTTTGTAAAAAAATAAAAAAATTTTGCCCACGCTTTTTGTAAGCGAGCCTTTGTCTGCAGCTACAATAAACAGCACCCAAAACACGCAACCGGTAAAGTTGTATGTTTTGGGTGCTGTTTTAATTATTCAGTTTAAATTAATCTTTACTTTCAGTCGCCTTCATCGCCTCAAGCGTCTTTTGTAGCAGCTCTTCAACGGGCCAGCCAAGGTACTCTGCGCCTCTTTTTATAACTTCTCTGTCGCAACCGGCGGCAAAAGCCTTATCCTTAAACTTCTTTTTAACCGATTTAAGCTCCATGTCCGCCACGCTTTTTGACGGGCGCATAAGTGCCGCTGCGCCTATTAGGCCTGTAAGCTCGTCCGTTGCAAAAAGTATTTTTTCCATTACGTGCGTTGGCTCTACGTCACTGCAAAGGCCGTAGCCATGGCTTGCAATAGAGTGTATCATCTGCTCGCTAACGTTTTCGTTTTTTAATAGCTCGTAACATTTTTTGCAGTGCTCTTGTGGGTACATGCCAAAATCAACATCGTGCAAAATGCCCACTACGCTCCAGTACTCCTCGTCTTCTCCGTGCTCTTTTGCAAAGTATCCCATAACACTGCCAACTGTCTCGCTGTGCTTAATATGAAACGGCTCTTTGTTGTATTTTAAAAATATGCTGCGCGCCTCTTGTTTTGTCAATTTATTTTCCATAATATTAGTGCTCCTTTTTACATATAATTATACTGGCAAAAGCCAAAGTTTCTTTTTGGTAACTAAGGTACAAAAATGTGCATACTTTACAAAAACGTTGATATAGGGATATAATAATACATATCAAATAAAATGTCAATGCGAGTACATTGGCGAGAAGAGGGTTAATATGAGAAAGTTTACCGCGATTATTATCGCATTATCGTTATTTTTAATTACACTAACAAGTTGTGGCAGCACTGAGCCACAAAGTGACAACACCCTCAGGGTAGGCATGGATTTAAAATTTCCGCCTTACTCCTATGTGGACGAAAACGGCAACCCGGCAGGACTTGAGCCAATAATTGCAGAGGCCTTTGCCGAGTATTTGGGCATGGACGTAGAGATAGTAAACACAGACTTTAGCCTGCTTTTGGGCGCACTTGAGACAGGCGACGTCGACATACTTATAGCGGATATGTCTGTTACAGACGAGCGCCTTCAAAAGGCAGATTTCTCTGACCCTTACCGCTATTCTCAATCTCTTGCGCTGGTAAATAAAGATTTTGCAACCGCAAACGCAATTACCGACGACATGCCGCCGGAGGAGTTTTTCCACCTTGAGGGCAGCGAATTTATAGGCCTTGCCGGCACTTTTGGCGTAGTTGTGCCACAGAGCTTTGGCGCAGAGGTAACCGAGGTTACAGAGATTGGCAACGGCATATTAGAGGTTTCAAACGGGCAGTCTACGGCGCTTGTTGCCTCTAGCGAAATACACAGCTACCACGCCGCAAACAAAGACACAACTATTGTGTACAGCGGCATAGGCGATGTGTCTAGATCTTGCTTTGTAGTGCCTAAAGGCGACACAGATCTGCTTGAAAAATCTAACGAATTTATTAAGACAATGTATGAGGACGGCGGACTTTACGACGAGATAAGGCCGGAGTTTGACATCATCGTGGGAGAATTTTTAGAGAATGAAGATTTAGGCCTTGACTACATTGTCAACGCACCTAATTAATTGAGGTCTATATGAAAAAAACCACAGTTTTGCAGTATGCGGCAGTTATATTTGCATTTGCCGTTGCCATTATTTTGGCGCTCCTTTTTTCTTCAAACAATCCAAGGTACGATTTAATACTGGAGAACACAAGCCTTCTTTTGCAGGCGTTTTGGGGCACCATATACGTCAGCGTAATTACACTTGTGGGCGCGCTTATCTTAGGTTTTTTGCTGTTTATGATGATGCGCTCTAAAATAGTAATTTTAAGGGCCGTCTCTGTAGTATTTAACGAAATAATAATGGGCACGCCCTTGCTTGTTATGATATTTTTAATAGTGTACGTTTTTGGCACTGTTATAAATTACGACAGCAAGTTAGTTTTAGGCATATTTGCACTTGTGCTTTACAACGGCCCTTACGTTGCAAACGCATACGAGACAACTGCCGCTGTTGTGGACGCAGACCAGTACACCGTAATGGATTTGTACAATTTTAAGTGGTATCAAAGGTATTTATACATCATAATACCGCAGATGGTAAAGCCTTTTATCCCATCGCTAATAAACAATTTATCCAGCGTTATAAAAAGCTCTTCGCTTTTAAATGTAATTTCTATAACAGAGATAACATACATTACAACCGTTATAGCCTCTCGTAGTTTTGCGTTTATTGAGGGGTATTACGTAATGTGGATAATGTACTTAATTGTCACTATACCGCTGTCTTTACTTGCAAAATACATAGGAAAGAAGGTGGCGTAAGTGGACATTTACATTGAGAATTTATCAAAAAACTATGCGGACACCACCGTGCTAGACACAATTAATTTGCACGTGCAAGGCCGCAAGTCAATAGGTATTATCGGCGAGTCGGGCTGTGGTAAATCTACGCTTTTGCGTTTGCTATGCGGCATAGAGCCACCCACTAGCGGACAGATAACAATCGACGGTTTGTCGCCAATAGAAACCCCCTTACAGTACAAAGAAAACATCGGTGTCGTGTTCCAAAAGCACAATTTGTTCCCACACCTTACTGTAAAACAAAACATTACGCTAATTTTAAACCGGATAAAAAAACTTGACAAAGAGCTTGCGAGCAGCAAGGCCGACGAGCTTTTAAAAAGGCTTTTTATCGAGAACGAGGCGCACAAAAAGCCGCACGAGATATCAGGCGGACAGGCGCAGCGTGCCTCTATTGCCAGGGCGCTTGCCACCGACCCCTCGCTTATTTTTTTAGATGAACCCACGGCGGCGCTAGACCCGTTATTGACAGACGAGGTTTTAAAGGCCGTAAAACAATTAAAGGACGACGGGCGTAACTTTATTTTTGTGACGCATGAGATACCTTTTTTAAAAGAGTTTGCAGACTACATTGTGTTTTTAAAGGGCAGCAAGCTCTGGGAGCACGGCGGTGTTGAATGCCTTGAAAATCCGCAGACAAAAGAACTTGCGGAGTTTTTAAAAATTTATTAGCCTTTAAAGCAACATTATTATAGCGGCATTAATATAACGCTAATTGTTTTATATTAGTGCCGCTTTTTAAGCTAACGCCATGCGCATAAAACGCATGGCGTTAGTTTTGTAAAACAGCATTTTTTATTGTTTTAGCCATATAATATAATACTGTTTTTGTAAAAATTTTCAATTTCCGGCCTTAAAAACAAGTTTCTTTAGCCAAAACTCATAAATTAATGTTACAATAGTTTATATTTTTACATGTTTTTACAATATACAACACATGTTAAATTTGTTATAATTATTTAACAAACTATTAACATATGTAAAATTTAGAAAAGGTGAAAAATCGTGGATATATTTGGTGGAATAGAATTTTTTGGCGGCCTTGCCCTATTTTTATACGGCATGGTTTTATTAAGCTCAGGACTTGAGCGCATATCGGGCGGAAAGCTTGAAAAAACGCTTGAGCGTTTGACAAACACTGTATTTAAAGGCGTGCTTTTAGGCGCACTTGTAACGGCTGCAATACAGTCATCCAGCGCCACAACAGTTATTGTTGTTGGCCTTGTAAACTCAAAAATATTAAAATTGCGCAATGCAATAGGCGTTGTTATGGGTGCCAACATCGGTACTACAATAACTGCACACATCCTTCGCCTGTCCGACATCGAATCCGCAAACATTCTTCTTAGCTTTTTAGAGACATCTACACTGGCACCGCTAGCATGTATGGTGGGTGCGGCCTTTGTTCTCTTAAACTCCCGCGGCAAAAAGCGCGATATCGGAATTGTTCTTTTAGGTTTTGGCATACTGTTTACAGGTATGCTTACTATGAGCGGTGCTGTTAAACCACTCGCAGAGTCTGAGCTGTTTTTACAGGCGTTTGAGATGTTTGCAGAAATGCCCGCACTTGGCATATTGACAGGTACTATAGTAACTGCAGTGCTACAGTCATCGTCCGCCTCGGTCGGTATTCTACAGGCACTTTCAACAACGGGTGTAATATCTTTTGCAATGGCGTTCCCTATTATCATGGGCCAAAACATCGGTACTACAATAACACCTGTTCTTGCATCTATCGGCGCATCTAAAAATGCAAAGCGCTCTGCTGCGGTGCACGTTATATTTAACATTTTAGGCACTTTTGTATTTTTGCTTGCATTCTACTTTATACATTACGTTATATACCCGTTTGCATTTTTTAACGATACCGTTACAATGGGCACAATAGCAAACTTCCACACCGTGTTTAACGTCTGTGTTACACTGTTGTTTATACCATTTGTTGGCCTGCTGGAAAAGGCGGCAAACGCTATTATTAAAGTTGGCAACGATGCAGAAAGCAGCACCGAGACCACTGTTATCCTCGACAAGCTCCTTTATAAATCCCCCGCCCTTGCCATCGACCAGAGCCGCGAGTCTATACTGTACATGGCAGAAATTGCAAAGAGCAACCTAATAGACATAGGCAAAATTATGGTGTCTTACGATAAAAAGGTAGCGGCAAACATGCGAGAGCTAGAGGACGTTGCCGACAGAATGCAAGACAAGACCGAGAACTACTTGATAGAGCTTTCGGAGTATGAGCTAAGCGATAACGACAGCCGTAAAATATCAAAGCTTGTACATATTGGCGGCGAGTTTGAGCGCATTGCAGACCACTCGATAGAAATTTTGAGCAGCATTGAAAACGTAAGAGAGTCTAAGATGAATTTCTCTAAGAAGGCTCAAGAGGAGTTAAAGCTGTTTACCGATGCTAACCTTGAAATTGTAGAGCTCGCTATAAAATCTTTAAGGGACATAGACACAGACGCAGCACGCAGAATTATGCCGCTTGAGGCAATTATAGACGTAATGGAAGAGACCCTGCGTGAAAAACATCTTGAGAGGCTTAAAAAGGGCAAGTGCTCTGTGGAGCTAGCCTTCCCGTTTAACGAGATACTGCGCAGCATTGAGCGCGTTGGCGACCTTTGCAGCAACATATCTGAGTCGCTTTTATCTTACGAGAGCGACAAGCTTGTTGACAGGCATGAGTACAAGATTAAACTTAGCGAGACTGCCGAGTTTAAAGTAGCGTACGCCGAGTACAAAGACAAATATGTTAAGCCTTTAAAGAAAATATAATTTAGCACAAAGGCAAAAAGCATATTAAAATAATTACATACTAAAACAGCCGGTTGCAATTAATTGCAACCGGCTGTTTTAAGCTTATTAAATTGTGCCGGCGCGCCCTGTTGCGCTGCAAATATATTTAACTAAAGTTTAAAGAGCAAAGCCATATAATCAATCAAATCACAGGGCTCAATCATCTCGGCTCATAGCCCTCGCTTTATCCTCTACGCTGCCGCTCATGGCCTTTAACGACTCATCGTATACCGTTATCATATTGCGGCCCTTTTCCTTAGAAGAATATAGCGCTATGTCTGCATGTGACAAAACAACCTCGTAACGTGTGCTCGCTTTTTCATCCACAAAGGCAAGGCCCATGCTAACCGTAACTTGTTTATATGCCGAGTCCTTATGCTCAATGCGCAAGGCCGAAATTGCAGCCATTACATTTTTAAGCTTATTTTCCATCTGCTGTTTGTCGTCGCCGTAAAACGCCGCCACAAACTCCTCGCCGCCGTACCTATAAAACTTCACGCCGCCATTTTTCTGCGCATCTAAAAATACTGCGCTAACCTGCTCAAGGCATGCATCGCCCATCTGATGGCCGTACATGTCGTTGTATTTTTTAAAATAGTCAATGTCTACCATGCCAAACGCCGCAATCTTATCGCTGCCGTATAACTGCTCAGACGCCTTGATGTCCTCAAACAGCATGCGCCTATTAAAAAGCTTTGTCAACTGGTCTGTATGTGCTTGGCTTTGCAGCGCCCTTTTAACCGTAAATATCTCAATCCTTGCAGAGCGCACAATAGTGCCAATTACTATGGCCAAAAACATTATTGTAGTGGTGTTCATCACTTCGGCGTTAAAGCTTTGTAAAGGTTTAAATTGATATATAAAAACCAAAAAAGCAGCGGTGCTTAACACTATAAATGTGTTTATTTTCCAGCTGTCTACTATATATAATGTAGCAGCCATAAAAATAGCCGTTATAAAAGTTACCGTAACTGTATCCGGCGCTACAAACGCACTTATGAGAAAGCCGTATATAATCGCCAAAAAATTTACAATGTAAACCATAACATTTACGTGCTTAGTGGTAAAAAATCTTAATTTTATATGTATAGCAACTGCAATTGCCACAACGGCAATGTAGGCATACCGCAACTCTAAAAAGCCTGCTATTTTCATTATATCGTTAAAATACGAGCTTATAACACTAAAGCTCATAATAGCAGCGCACGAAAAGGTAACAATTAGCATTATTTGTATATTTTTAGCGTCTATGTCCTGTTTGCTGTTCAGTATATCCGCATGCTCTTTTTTACATTTATTTATTATGTTGTCGATTAATTTTTTCACTGTATTCCTCATTTCTGCATTTTACAGGCGCAAATTATAATTTTATTAATTAAAACAACATTACATCATCACCATTTATCACACATGCTAATATTTTAACTAAATTACATGTGCAAAGTCAAGTATTTAATGGGCATAAAATTGATAATTTATACAAAAAAAGCAATTTTTACTACAAAAAAAGCTAAAAAACACAAGAATTTGCATAGCAATTTACTCGATATTGCTTTATAATATATCTTATAAAACTAAAACAAAGAGGTGCTTTAATGAGCGATATAAAAGTTGGCATAATCGGCACGGGTTGGCGTGCGGAGTTTTTTGTGCGCGCCATAAAAAACTTAGAGCCGCAATTTACCCTTACAAACATGTTGTGCCGCAACAAAGAAAAAGGCGACGATATAGCATTAAATTTAGGCATATCTGTAGTAAACACTTTGGACGAAGTGTTGCAACAAAAGCCGGATTTTGTAATATTATGTGTTAAGCGCGGCTACACAATGGACTATTTTAAACAGCTTTTACCCCTTAATATACCCATTTTGTGCGAGACCCCACCCGCTGTTTTTGACGAGCTGTTTGAGCTGTGGGAGCTAACACAAAAGCACGCCGCAAAAATACAAGTGGCAGAGCAGTATTTTTTACAGCCGTTTTACAGCTCTTGGTTAAGCGTAGTTAAAAAGGGCATGCTTGGCACTGTGTCAAATATGAGCCTATCTGCACTGCACGGTTACCACGCTGTTTCAATATTCCGCAAGTTTTTAAACGTTGAGTGCGAGCCTGTAAATATAACGGGCAAGCGCTATAAATTTGATTTAAAGGCAACCGATGGCCGCTACGGCATTATAAAAGGCGGCGACGTAGCACCGGCTACACGTGACGTTGTGCAATTTGAATTTGACAGCGGCAAAGTGGCCTTTTTCGATTTTTCCGGCACGCAGTATCACTCTGGTATACGCACACGCAATTGGAATATACAAGGCGAGCTTGGCGAGATTAACGACGACGTAATACGCTACATAAACGACGAGGAAGACGTTATTACCGAGCAGCTTTGCCGCGTAGACAGAGGCATAAACGACAACCCAACACTCTCGCATCAGCACATGTCGCTAGGGGGTAAGGTTTTATACAAAAACCCATTTTTGTATAAAAGTATGAACGATGATGAGATAGCCGTTGCCTCTTGCCTTGTCGGCATGGCCGAATACGTAAAAACGGGTAAAGATTTTTACTCTTTGCGTGACGGACTGCAAGACGCAGCCATTGCCGAGGGAATGGAGAGGGCGCTTACAAGCGGCACCGCTGTTAGGGTAGAAAATTTACCGTGGGCTTAAGGCATACCGTGCCATGCGCTTTGCGCAAGCCTTTTGCCGTATATTTTGCAGTATAATTTGCACGGTTTTAAACACACAATAAACAATTAATAAAAACGTCGGGCTTTGTAATTTAACAGCCCGGCGTTTTTATTGTGTGCTTTTAAGTTATTATGCCGCCGCTTTGTATAATAAAATTTTTAACTTTGCCAGCCAAACACAAGCGCACAAAGCAAACAGCCCACAATAATACAAGGCGCTAAACAAGCAAATTTTTAGCGGCAAGCCGCCCCGAGCAAAATATGCATAGGCTAGCGAATAAACTAAACCACAAAAAGCCGCCACCGAAAAAACATCGGTGGCGGCAAGGCTTAATTATTATGTTTAATAATTATTTGTAAAGCTCAACAAGTCTTGTCAAGTACTCGTAACGGTCGTTTGCCTCGTTAGCTGCTTTCTCAAATAGCTCTTCAGCTCTTTCTGGGAATGCAAGTGCAAGACGGCTGTAACGTGTCTCGTTTTTGATAAACTCTTTGTAGTCTGCTGTAGGTGCTTTGCTGTCGATTGTAAGTGGGTTTTTGCCCTCTGCCTTTTTGCGTGGATCAAAGCGGAACATATCCCAGTAACCAGCCTCAACAGCTTTTTTCATCTCAACTTGGCAATTTGCCATGCCGCCTTTAATGCCGTGCATCTCACAAGGTGAGTAGCCGATGATTAGAGACGGGCCTTTGTAGCTCTCTGCCTCGATGATAGCATCTAAAGTTTGTTTTTGGTTTGCGCCCATTGCAATTTGTGCAACGTATACATAGCCGTAGCTCATTGCAATT
>CAYJBO010000049.1:0-20380 GCA_964368295.1 uncultured Bacteroides sp. | reverse complement strand
TTATTTATATAATGCGTTGCATTATATAATTTTTATCCAATACAGCATTTGGCTCACCGCCAGTGCGGCAACCGCCAAATATGCCAATAAATAATCCTGCGGATTATTTATATAATGCGTTGCATTATATAATTTTTATCCAATACAGCATTTGGCTCGCCGCCAGTGCGGCAACCGCCAAATATGCCAATAAATAATCCTACGGATTATTTATATAATGCGTTGCATTATATAATTTTTATCCAATACAGCATTTGGCTCGCCGCCAGTGCGGCAACCGCCAAATATGCCAATAAATAATCCTACGGATTATTTATACATATCTTTTCTACTGCAAACCAACTACGCCCTCTCGTATTATCAGCATTTCTTCCTGTTCACACGCATCGCCAAAGCTAACGTATATATCGTTTTGGCTAACTGTCTCAACATACTTAAAATCGCCTGTTGGTATTTCTTCTTGTGTTATTTGAAACTCCGCAAGCAATGCGTTGTCCTCTCGCCTTTTAACCGTCCAGCCGTCGCCGTCGGCCTCTGCTATGACAACTTTACCGCTCCAGCTCTGCGGCAGTGTCGCAAAATATCCAAAGTGAGAATCGTAAATGCCAAAATAGGGCTGTACAGGGTAAAGCACCTCTGTGACAATTTCATCAAGCGGATGCACAACCGTCTGCGTCTGCGTATCTTCGTCTTCGTCTTCACCATTTTGCTCTTGCGCTGTGCCGCTGCCCTCTTGCGGCCCTATAACACCTCTATCTGCACCTTCTGTCCCGTCTTGCTCCTGCGTCGTCGCCTCGTCATCGTCTTGCGGCTGCTGTCCATTGCCACCATTAATGGAGCTTTCATTTTGTGGCAAATGCATAAATCCATCGTTAAAGCTGCCGCTCAACGACGGCGCCAACATCTCGCCTAAATAATCTTGCCAAATAACGTAATAAAACCTAGTTGGGTTGTTAAAAGTTGTTATTTTTGTAACATTAGCAGGCACCCTCGGTATCTCGGAGTTATCCACAATTGTCGCCGTTAGCTCTGTTTGATACCGCAAACTCGCAAGGGGCACATCCACCTCTTCTTTTGGCCACACCTCAAACTCGCCTGTTTCGGGCATGTACTTAAACACCTCATTTGCAATCCATCCGTTTGCAAAATTACCCTCTACAATAAAGCCCTGTGTGCCGCCAGAATTTACATAATGCAACGCACTGCAAGACACAAACCTATCGTCAATATCAAACGACTGTAAAAGCTCCATGCCAGTAATCATGTCGTTTACGTCAATCAACTGTGCTGTCAGTGCGCCCTCTTCCTCGCCGCTAGACACAACAATTAAGCTGTTTACCCCGTCGTTGTTAAGCTCTGCGGTAGTATAGTTTAAATATGGTAATTCAAGCAGCCTTAACACTTCGTCGCCGGTGTAATCGTACACACAAAGGTACTTGTCCACAAGCGTTGCGTTTGCGTACCCAACCACTACTTGAGAGCAATTCTCGCTCATTTGAACCAGCTCAAGGTCCATTACCTCAGAGGATAGGCCAACTACCTCATGCGCTACCACCCAGGTGTTTTCTATATTTTCAAGCACGGCAAAGCACACGTTTTGTCCCGTGGCCTCTGCCGTGTAAAGTACCATTGCCTCTTCTTCACCGTCCGCATCTAAGTCCGACAGCAATATTGGCGACAACTCCCTGTTGCCACGCGGATATTTCAACTGTGCGCTCCCGTTTAAGTACTCGTTAAGTGCCACCTGTACATCACGCACAAGCTCTGTGGGCTGTGGCGCACGCAACAATTCTTCAACACTGCCTGTACCCGTACCGGAAATACAGCCCGTAAGCATAAGGGCCGCTACCAAAAACACGCACATAATCGCTTTGTGCATTACAAGTGCCCCTTTCTGCTATAAGTAACTATATTTTACTATAACGGCAACATTTTTGCAAGCTATATAGCTTTTTACCACCCTGAAATTTGCATAATATTTACATGTTTTACAGTTTTTTAATTTTTCCGTTTCACTAATTATATTATTTCTATCTCGCCGCTTCTCAATATTTTTTTAATGATACAACAATAATTTTAATGTGTTCCCACGTCAAAAAACAGCCCAAAATACATGACAAACACACCGGCGCATACGCCTATAACACTGCTTTTCTTTTCATTATAGCAGTAGGCCTGTGGCAAGAGCTCACTAAAGGACACATATAGCATTATACCCGCTACGCTTGCCACCATGCCGTTCAAAAACAGCTCTGACAGATAATTTGCAAAAAGGCCAAACGCCAACAGCGCACCTATAGGCTCTGCTATGCCGGAAAAAAGCGCATACATAAAGCCTTTGAGCCTACTTTTTGTGGCATAATAAATAGGCACGGCTATTGCAATGCCCTCCGGCACGTTGTGCAGTGCCACCGCAAGCGCCATAGATGCACCAAATTCCGGGTCTTTTACAGATGCGAAAAGGGTTAAAATCCCCTCGGGCAAATTATGCGCAACAAGCGCAATTGTTGTTATAATTGCACTGCGCAGCGCCCTGGCCCCCTGCTGTGTATAACGCTCAGACAGTGATATATCCGGCACAAACTGTGCCATAAGTGCGGCTATTACCATGCCAATTGCACACATGCTAGCCGTTGCAATTACAGCTGCAAGCTGTGTCATTACTTGCGCATAAGTTGCAACTGCATGCGGCACCATCTCCATTAAGGACACAGTAACCATTACGCCTGCCGCAAACCCAAGTGCAAGCGCCATTGTGCGCTCTTTGGGCTTTGGCCCTAACACAAATAGCCCGCCTAGCCCTGTAGACAGCCCTGCAATAACTGTTATACATATAGCAAACGCCAAAATGCACACCTCCTAGCTTCGCTTAACAAAACAAAAAAAGCTTTTAATATATATGCAAAATTTTCATTTGGCATACATATTAAAAGCTATAATATTAAACAGTTCTGTGTACAATTTAACATTAATGCAATAAAGCACTAGCCCAAAAGCAACAGCCCAAGTTTTCGCATTTCAAGTTTTTCAGACAGTGCGCTCTGTGCCCTAAAGCCTATTGTCGTTGTGGCCTCGAGGTAAATATCTATGTCATTTGCCGCCGAGCTGCCCAGCAAACTTATTGCGCTGCTCGGCACGTCAAAAGCATAAACAGCGTCTACTATTGCAGTTTTAGTGTCTATATACTTTGTCTTTATGTCGCTGTGTATTGCGGCGGACAGCAATGTTTTGTCAAATCTAACGGCGTCCGCAGGCGCAACCCCTGCCACATATGCAAGCATTTTCTTCTCGTCAGGATCACTTGTGTCTAAATAGTAAGCGCCACTTGGACTCTCACTATACAGCGCTAGCGCAATGTCGCTCCTCGCCGTGTTTGCATCGGATAATTTTAACGACAGCTCATCTCCGGCACCACTGTCTAACACGGTAGCAGTTAAATTGCCGCTGTTATAAATAGCCGGAAAAAACAAGTACGACAGCGACGAGCCCGCGCCGTTTACAAAAGAGATTTGCGGCTTTGCGCCGCTTTGGTTTGTGTAATTTATTATATGCCTTAATGCTGTCGCCATAGAAACATTTAAAGGCAGGTAATAGTCGGCAGGTGCCGCCGCACCGTTTAGCGCCTCACTTCGAAAGCTGTTTTCAGTTACTATCTCGTTGTAAACCTCAAAATAAGCAGTTCCCTGTGTGTTGTAAAGAGCCTCACCGTAAGCTGTGTTAAAATTGTTAGTCGCAAATTGTGCACGGCTTGCATCGGGTGTAAAGCAATATACATTGCCCCTCACAAATCCATTTGTGGCATCGCTAGAACCTACAAGCGCCTTCGCAAGGCCTGCAATGGCTGTGTCGGTGGACGTTGCGGCAACTTGTACGCCTTGAAGCCTTGAGTCAAACGCCACTGCAAGCGGCTGTTGCGCCGAGGTTGCAGCGGCTAGTATGGCGTTTACCTGCGCCGCATTTAAGTCGTTTGACGCATAGCTATTTTGCAAAGACGTGTTAGATGCATAGTTATACCCGGCAGATATCACAAGCAAATCCACATTATTTAAAAGCGTAGTAAGCGCTGCAATGTCCGTTATATCTGACGGTGTAACGCTAGTTACGCTAACATTTGTGACGGACACAGCCTCGTCTAAAACATACCGATTAAACCAGCTGTTGTTAGTGAAGCCCTTGCCGCTTTGCACAAGAACCGTAGTGTAATAAACAGTGTGGCTCGTGCCTGTTGCGCTCTGCGCAAACACATAGTCTGCGCCTGTTTGGCCAATGTATTCATACTCGTCCGCACTGCCTGCACGTAGGTTAAAAGAACCTGTGCCGGCGGCAGTGGCAGGCGTAAACTGCCCTGTTACAACTGTGCTTTGCTCCGGCACTGTAATGCTAAACATGCCTGTGCCAACAGCTTGCCAAGGCAGTGTCTGTGCCACTTCACCCAGCGGTGTGGATAAATCCGACGACAAGAGCGAGGCACTGCTCAGCTGAGACGTCCTTGCCTCAAGCTCTGCCTGTGTGTCAACGTCTGCCGATGGTGGCTCTGCCCCGCTTACGTAATAGCCAATACTTCCGCTGCCCGCCTGCGGCACAATTTCAAGCACGGTAAAATTGCCGTCGGCTTTAGCGCTTTCTACACCGTTTAACGACAGCGCAAACACACTGTTAGAAAACAGTGCAATAGTGCAAATTATCGCGATAATTCGCATAATATTAAATTTAAATTTCTTGTTTTTGTTGTGCATTTTTATATTTTATACCTCTTTGAATACTTATATGTTATTTACTGTTATGTTGCCCACTGTGCAAAAAACTATAACTACTACACAGTTTAAATTTACAATCAGCATTTAATCTTCGTTTAGCCCTGTTATTAAATCGGGCAAATTATCTTTAAAAAGTGGGCTGTTTCTAAGCGATATCGTCTGCTTTACGCTGTACTCGTTGCCCTCGTCCAGATAATCTAAAATTATTACGGCAGATATTACCTCGCCATTCTCAACTTGCGCCTCTACATCAAAGTCTAAGATATCTCTTGACATTAAATCGGTAGCGTTTGTGCTTAAATCCTGCGCAAACACAATAATATCATCGTCTGTGCCTGTTGTAGCACTCGTCTTCTCGCCGTACATCATATCGCCATCAGCAAGCCTATAAACATACAAAACCTTCGTGCCATCGTCGTTTATATTAACAACATAAAGCACGTTTTCGGCATCGTCAAAGGCTATGCCGCCGTTGCAGTCTAAAACACGCTCTTGTATTTGTGTTGTTACTATTTGAGAGTTGTATTGGAGATTAATTGTAGAATGTAGCGAGCCATACGTGCGCACACTTGTAGTTAACAGCACTGTTATGCTTAAAATTACAAAGCTAGACACTGCTATTGTTATAATTAGCTCTACAAGGGTAAAGCCTTTATTATTGCTTGCTCTTTTTGTTTTCTTTTTGCCGCCCACTTTAAATCTCCTCTCTTTTTATATTTATCACACGTAAACACGCCTAATATTTTATAACCGTATGGTATCCCGTTGCAGGTGTAATATCTAGCACATACAATGCAGAGCCCGAAGAAAAATCAATGCTCTTTATATCTTTAGGCGAAAGTAGCGCGCCTGTGTTGTCGTACTCAAGGCGCAACGGCGCACCGCTCTCAATCTTCACCCTCGTTTCGTCAGTAGTTGTATAATGTATCTCTACAGACGACGAGCCTATTATTTCAATTTGCTCTTGCTCGCCATTTGCAACAAATATGCCATAATAATTATTTTCCGTAGAATCGTAATATATCTCTACATACGGGTCAATTTCGCCGCTTAATGTTGCCACACGTGTAAAAGATAAAAGTGATGATGCATCCTCTGCGGCCTCACTTGCGGAGGACGTAAATACATCTGCCATGCTTGTTACAAACATAGGCGCAAGTATTGCAATTACAGCTATAATAATAAGCAGCTCCACCATTGTAAAGCCTTTATTTTGCTTTTTCAAAACATGCGCCCCCTTTTTAATATAATAATGCTCGGTGTCGTTTTTTACAAAAAACAACAACATATCAGTAATAAACTAATCTTTAGTCCAGTTTTCATACGTCACATAGTCTGTAACGCTGTCTTTTTGTATTGTGTTTGAGTCATCGCTTATTGCGCTCTCGCCCTCATTTGTAAAAAGTACGCTCATTTGCGTTGTGCCAACTGTCGCCTGCATTGCGGCACGCACGTCGTCTGCCTGTGCATTTAGCGAGCCCAGCCCAGACACCGTAACATCGCCCTGTGCAATTATAATGCCTGTGTACGCTGTATTTACCACAACGTCACCCGTTGCAACAATAATGTCTGTGTCGCTGTACTCCGAGCCGGCCGTTAATGTTATCGCACCGCTCGATTCATTGTTAACAAGCAGTCCCACCGTATTATTTGCACCATCTTTAAACTCCCAAACATTGCTTGTTCTGCTATTTTCAAGCATAAATTTTCTTGTTGCGGCCATGTCTATTATATACTCATACGGGTTAGAGACACTGCTGCTTGTGTTTAAAAGCGTCTTGCACAAGTTTGCGTATGCGTCCTGCATAAACAGTGCCGAGCTCTCGTTAACAGGGTTAATAACAGGCATGCTATACGAGCCGTCTGGGTTTTGCTCAATTACGTTGCCGCCCGTCTGCGACGAGCTGCCAAGCGTTGACAGCGTTGTATAGGTGCTTAGATAATCTGTAATTGCGGTTGGGTTCGCCGAAAAATAGTCGGCAAAGTATACGTTTGCCTTTTCTGCCGTGTCAAACGCAACAAAGTAATAAACCGCGCTGAGGCCTGTGCCTACAAGCGGATATGTCATCTGCTTTACAGTTGCGCCGTAATCGTTTAACGATTTGCCGTTTATTACCGGCGCTGTCATATTTGCATAGGCATTGGGTGCGCTGGTGCCTGTTGCTATCATAAATGGGTTGCTTGTAATAGTCGTTGACAAAGCTTGATACGGCACTAAATATGCAAGCTGGTTAGGCCTTACAGACACCGACTCGCCCATCAAAACTCCGTTTGATGAATCGCCAGAATCCTTTATAAAACTGTGTCCTGCAAGCATCAACATCTGTGCATCTGACAAGTCGAGCCTTGCCCCTATGCCGTTTACAACTATAGAGCTACTCTCGTCTGAATTTTGTATGCTGTTGCCAAACCCGTAAAACTCGCCCTCTATGTCGGCCAGTGAAGAAGCGCCTAAAAGCGACAGGTCATTTTGCACATAAATATTGCTATCTTTTTGCGCTATAAGCTGTGCGCTGTTGCTGAGCACAATGCCGTCTGCCCAAAGGTCTGACCCTGTGGCGGTAGTTAGCGTATGCCCCACCGGCACATTTATTTCACTGCTGGTTATTACAGTGTCGCTTATTACGGTATTACCCGCACCGGAGAGTACAATCTCCCCTGCGTAAAGCGAGCCGTCAACACTTGTGCCGTTAGTGCTTAAGTCTCCTACAGCTATTACGGCAAAATTTGGCAAGGACGAAAAATCAAGCGTAACATCGCCACTTATGTCGTTAAAATAGTTAGGATATTCAATGGCAATGTCCGTTACAATAGACGTGCGCATGCTTGTAGTTGGGTTTGTGTAAGAAATGCTAATGCCCTCAAATACAATTTTTTCATCCGTATAAGAAATTGTACCGGCGTTGCCAAGCAAGCCACTTAGCACGCCTGTGGGCGACAGTATATTACCGCTTAGGTGTATGTCGCGCAAGCTCTCTTCCGCCTCGTCCGTCACGCCCTGTATATAAACATTTTCCGGCGCTATGCCTGCTTTTTCTAAAAAGTATAAAAGCACCCTTGTGTCGTAAACATACTCCTGTTTGCCGTCTGCCGCAATACCACTTTTATACGCTATTGTAAGCGGCATTTCCGGCGCTACGGCCTCTGTTTGCCATGTTAATACCGCCTCTTGCATCTCGTCTTCAAACGTGGTTGTGCCGTTTGTAAAGTTTTGCATTGTTGTCTCGTAAGCCTGCGCAACAGAGTCCGATGCAAGCTGTTGAAAGCCGGCCTTCATCTGCTCTGTAACAGACGTTGCATCGTAAAAATTTTGCATGCCACGCTGTTCTGTCGCCTTTATTAATAGCGCTGTATAAGCCATGTACAACAGTGCCGAGCCAATAGTTACCAAGAAAAACATTGTTACAAGCACCGTTATAAGTGTTGCACCATTATTGCCCTTTAGGGCATTAAATGTATTTTTTATTCTGTTTTTCATTTAATCCCCCTTTTGCCAAGTATATGGCTATAAATTAATAGTAAAACGCTTTTTACTGCGTTAATGTTGCATACATTGCAAGTTCTGCCTTGTCGCCGTATATGCTGTTTCCGTTTTCATCTATCCTAAAAAGTTCAACTGTAACGTCAAAAACTCTGTCCTGTGCGCCCATTTCTACAAGGCCCGTTGGCAAAAATGCAGTGCCGTTAAATATGTGCTGTACATTTGCCGACTGCGCGCCGTTTGTAAGGTTATTGCCAATGTTAGATATAATTTTTGTCGTCATGCTTGATTTATCCGTCTCAATAACTTCTACCCTTGCGGCATAGTTTGCCTCTTTAACGGTTAAATCAGCTACGGTGTACTGTGCATCCACCTGTTTTGCAAGCGCAACTGTTATAGGTAAATCTTGCAGGTTGTTAACGGTTATATTGTCTGTACCCTTGTACCATGGGAAGTATAAAAGATGAAGCGTAGGATACTCCTGTGATGCCTGCGGCACGCTTGCCCCTCCCTGTGGTGTAAGGCTTATCTCGGGTGAGTCAAACACAAAATTCGTGCCCATAATAGCGCCATCTACGCTTTCTGTGGTGTATTTTGTAGGGTAGGTGTAAACATATTTGTATGTCACCGTTGCAAAAACTTTGTCGTTTTGCTGTGATATATCCATAACAATCTCACGAGACATGGCCACCCTTGAGTAAAATGCCTGCTCGTTTGAAATGTCGTAGCCTAAATTTGCGGCAGACTGCAAAAATTCCTCCCATGATAAATTATCAGGGTCTTGCGATGGCATCCTCGTCTGGGCACTCGCATATTCTATCGCTGTATTTTGGTTAATAAGCGTGTCGTTTAATACAGCTAAATCGCTGCCCTCTGCGCCCGTGCTAAACGTTACTACCACATTGTAAGCGCTGTACCCAAACGACACATTGTCAAAGGCAATGTAGTACGGCGGAGTATCACCCGGCGCTGTTATTGCGTGATAATCTAAAATTGTAGTTGACTCATTTGGCTGTACAAAATAGCCATTGACCGCACCTGCTGTGCCGCTGTCTATAATTTGCGGTACGGTTTTACGCTCAAACCAATCGCTAAAATCTGCCGTGTCCAGCTGCTCTAGCACATTTCTGGCGGTTAAATTTGCACCGCCAAGCTGTACGGTGTCCGATGTAATTCTGGACGACGACATGAAAACGCTTGCGATTGGCACGGCAATTATTGCAAGCACTGCAACACTAATTATAAGCTCCACAAGGGTAAAGCCTTTATTTGCGCGCGATATTCTATTTTTGTGCATTTAAAAGCCCCCTTTTATAAATTTAAATTAAAATACTATTACTCTGTTGCGCCGGCAGACGAGCCAAACGGATTAGGTGTGCCTATTGCCACATTTGGCAGCGGCAATGGCGTGTAAACAGCCTCTGGGTAAGTTACAAAATACTTGTTAACATTCATGGTAACATTTAAAAGCGACGACGATGGGTCGTAAGCAATATTAACAGATTCTGCCGATGTCCTGTGCTGAGAATCGTATATAAAATCGAGCGCATTTTTTAAATCGCCGTAAGAATACGTGCTATTAAAGCTTGACGATGTAGAGTATGCGGACATATTTGTGCTAACATCTTGGCCGCCAACCTCGGTGCTTGCAACAAACTGCAAAATTTGTGTTGCAGGCGAAAACGATATCGAAGTAACCTGTGAGTTTGTTGTGTTTTGAAGGCTTAGCGTCCACATGATAACATCCTCGGGCGTAACGTCTGCAGGGTAGCGAAGAAGTTGCTCTTGGACATATTGCTTGCTAATAGCAATTTGCTTGTCGTACTCGTCGCCATTGCGCTCGTACTCCTCGTATGTCATAACATCGGCAGCTAAAAATGTGTTTTCATCCTGTAGCTGTGTGCTCGCAAGTTGAAGCGGTGAAATCACTATCATATAAAGCGCCACAAACACCATAACGCCTACGCAAACTAGTATTAAGCTGTTGTTCTTTTTTGTAGTTTTTCTCATACTTTGCCCCGTCCTTTGTAAATTTTACACTTGTACTTTAAAACGTATTATATCGTAATTTACATGCATTTTCCTACGGTGGAGACAGCATCTCATCTTCGGTATAAGATTCCGGCATCGTCTCTGTCGGCAGTGTTTCCTCTTGCGCTTGTGCGTAAGAGCACACTATAGAAAACGACACAGTTCCAAGCCCCTCGTCTGTCTGTGACTGTGACACGCCGCTTGTGGATATCTCTACAATACTCTCAAAAGTGCGCAGCTGTGACATTGTGACGGCCGCCTCTTCCATTGTGGACGTCTCTACGTTAATAGTTACGCCAAAGCTGTCACAAGTAGCAGATAAAACAACTATGTTTGTGGGCATTTTAGCCTCTAGCTCTTCTAAAAATGCGCGCAACTCTGCGTTTTTATTTACAGCTTGCCCCTCAAGTATGACAAAGTTGTCTTGCATTGCATTATAGCTAACATATGTGTCGTACTTTTGTTTTGCAACTTGTAGCTCCTCAAGGCGCGCGGTAAGCCTTGCGTTTTCGGCCCGTGCGGTGGTGTAACTTATTATAGTAGTGGCCGACAGTACCGCGCCAATAGCTATAAGCCCAACTAGCACAATAACGCCTAAGTTGTTGCCCACAACAGGGCTACTCCCCTTATTTTTGCCCTTGGATGACGAAGATGAAAGTGCATCTAAAGTGATGTCTAGCGGCTCAATTACTCCGGCGCCGCAAGCGGCAAAAATGTTAATGTTCTCGCCACCAAGGACTTTTTCAACACCCGGCAAATCTTGCAAATACATTGTTGGCACAGACGTGGTGCGGGCAATTGCGTCTTTAAGCCCTGCTATTGCACTGCAGGAGTTAAATAGCACAATGCGCGAAACCTCAATGTTTTTATTGGACGATTTAAAAAAGTCTATAGCCCTTTCTATAGCGCCCAAAATGCGCATTATAGAGCCCTCGTACCTTTCTTGCGGCACGTTTTGGCGTATCCAATCCACGTTAGAGCACAGTTTTAGCGCACTGATAATTTGAGACTCGTCAATATTTGCAATGTGCATAATGTTGTTTAACACTTCGTCGCCACCAAACGGCACCGCACGCTGTAAAAGCATGTTTCCGTCTTGCATAAATGTGGCATAGCTTTGCCTTGTGTCAACATCAAGGTACATTGTAACGCCCTCACTCGCTATGCGGCTAAAGGCTTGATACTGGCTGTTTAATGTGTAATCAAACGCTTGTATGTTTAATTTTGCAACCTCTGCTATTTTTTCGTACCCTCTTAAAATTTGCTTTGGCACCGCTGTTACAAGTATATTTACATCAGCTTTAGAGCTGATTTTACTGTCTAAAATAGTGTGCGACAAATGATAATTAGTCAAGTCTATCGGGAAGTAGTCTGACGCATTTGCTGCAATAATTGCCTTGATTTGCTTTGGCTTTACAGGTGGTAGCGTAATTTTACGCGTTACAATTTTAGGCGATGACATAACAAATACAGTGCCTTTAATGTCGCCCATTCCACTTTGTAGTAAGTTTTCTTTTAAAACATCACCAATCAGCTCTGAATTTGAAATTTGCCCGTCTATAACTGATTGGTCCGGTGTTGGGAAAATAACGCTATTGCCCACAGAGCCTGAGTGCCCACGCTTTGTAACAACGCAAACTTTGGTAAGTCTCTCACCTATTTGGATGCTTAAAACTTGTTTATCCATAAAATTTATACGCTCCATTCCACAAAAAGCAAATTGACTAATATTTAAAGTATATTTAATACTATGTGCAAAAACGCTTGCAGTAAACATTAAGCCACGGCTTTACATATATTAAAAGTTAAAAAAACCTAGATACCACGATATAAATTGCTGTCCCCATACAAAGGAGACAAAAACGCCAAACGCTAAGTACCCGCCCATTGCAAGCGTGCGTGACGCGCCAAAAAAGCGCATGCGTACAACGTGTACCAAAGAGCCAACAACACACGCTATAACAAAGGCAGCAACGGTTGGTGCTAGGCCTAAAAACAAGCCGCACCCTGCCATTAATTTTACATCACCGCCGCCTATTGCCCTGCCGCCCGATAAAAACAGCAAAAGTAATAGCAGCAATGTTATTGATGCAAACCCCAAAAGATGGTTTAACCAATCGGTGTAATTAAGTGCCACGCGCGCACACGCCAGCACGCCTATAAATATTGTAGTTTGCGGCGGTATCTCTTGCGTTCTCGCATCTATTATGCTAAGCACCAAAAGTGCCGAGCTCAAAAGACATCCCAGTAGCATGTCGAAAGATAAATCGAAATAATGAAAGACAATCACCCATAAAACTGCGTTTGCAGCCTCAATAATAGGGTATTGTGCAGATATTTTCGCCTTGCACCCCGAGCATTTGCCGCGCAAAAAAATGTAGCTAAAAAGCGGCACAAGCTCCCACGGACGCAGGCGCCTGTTACACTTAGGGCAGTGAGACGGCGTTGTAATAATACTCTCACCGTTTGGTATGCGCAGTATGCACACATTGCAAAAACTGCCAACCACAAGGCCAAAAAGCGCAATATAAGCGTACATTAGTATTTCAATTAAATGCAAATTATGCGCCCCCTTTTTTGAGATGATTGGTGATTTTTGCGTTTTAATTTTTTACAAAACCAAGCACACAAGCGACAACTGTCGCTTGTGTGGCTTTTGATAAATATTTTGATATATCGCCAGTAATTGAAATTGCTGTGTAAAATATAACATAATTTATAATAATTGTTTAGCTATAATTAGTCGTCAATACCTATGCCTGTTGGGCCCCATTGTGCAGCAGAGGCAGTTGTTAATTCAACGCTACCTGTAGCCGCATTTACAGTAAACTCCAAATCAGCTATTCCTGCATTTGCAGATTGTCCGCCATCAACAGCGCTGGCGTCGTATTCCATCACATTAGTCGTGGTATTTAGTGCTGCCCAGCCCATAACTTCGGCTACATCGTTTAGAATTCTTGCATCTACTGCATCAGTTGAGCCATCAACCGTTAAAGTCGGAGTCGCGGTGGATTCTGTTGTCCAAGTAACTGTAAATGTAGTATTTGCCGGAACCTCGTTGCGTGGGTCTGCAAGTGCTACTGTGGAAGCACGCATAATGCTTGTTGCCACTTGCAAGTCGTTAGACTGGCGAGCACGCTCAACATACTGCAAGTACTGCGGCGCCAAAACTGCCGCCAAAACTGCTATAATTGCAACTACTATAATAAGCTCTACAAGTGTAAAACCCTTATTATTGTTGCCTTTTTTTACTTTGCTTAAAAATTGTTTCATAATTAATACCTCTTTTTTAAATTAATGTTTATAAATGTTACTTCTAACCTTCGTTTATGGTTTTACACCCACGCCTGCAGTTCCCCAGTCAGCCTCATTAGTCAATACTATTGCACCTGTTGAAGCATTTAGCGTAAATGTAAAATTGGTATTGTTTCCGTTGGCAGACTGTGCATCGTCTACCAAATAATTGCCTGCGGCATTTTCCTCCCAGCCCATTACATCGGCTATTGCGTCTGCAACGCTCTCAGACGCCGCTGCATTTGCCGGGTTTGCCTCAACTAAAAGGCCCTCAACAGGTGTGCCTGTTGTTTGCCAAGTAATTGTAAATACGGCGTTTGGCGATACATTGTTCCTTGGGTCTGACACTGCAACAGTTGATGCACGCATAATGCTTGTTGCCACTTGCAAGTCGTTAGACTGGCGAGCACGCTCAACATACTGCAAGTACTGCGGCGCCAAAACTGCCGCCAAAACTGCTATAATTGCAACCACTATAATAAGCTCTACAAGGGTAAAACCTTTATTGTTGCTACTTTTTTTGATTTTCTTTGCGTTTTTCAAATTTTATACCACTCTTTCTATGCTATTATCTACTTTTTATTATTATTTATGTTTTTAAAAAAAAACAAAATTACCTAATCCTTATGCGCCTTGCTTTTTGCTTTATGCGCAATTTTGTGTTTAAACCACAACTTATATTGAATTTAACCCGTCGTAAATAGACGTCATCGGCAGCATAACGGCCGCAACTATTGTAATAATTATGGCTGCCAAAAGCACTATCAAAAGTGGTTCTACCGCCGCAAGCACCGTCGCTGTTGTCTGCTCTACATCCTCGTCAAAATAATCTGCAAGCTTTGTGAGCATGCTCTCAAAATCTCCCGATTCCTCGCCAATTTTTGTCATATGACAGACCAGCGGTGGAAACAATTTGCTGTTTTCAAGCGGTTCCGAAAGCGGTGTACCCATAGCTACTTCGTCCCTCGCTACCAACATTGCTCTTTTAAATTCAACATTGGTCATTGTCTGCGCCACTATTTCAATAGCTTCAATAAGCGGTATACCCGCCGAAATAAGTGTTGCTAGTGTTCGGCACATCCTTGCGGACGCCGTTTTTTTTGCGAGTTTGCCTACCATTGGTATTTTTAACTGCAAAATGCTAAAAAACTCTTTGCCCTGCTCTGTTTTTGCAAAAAGCGATATTAAATACACAGCGCCTATAATACCCGCCAGCACAAAATACCAGCTCTGCTGCATAAACTTACCGGCGTTTATTACCACGAGCGAAAATGCAGGCATGTCTGTATTTAGGTCTGCAAGTACTTTCTCAAACTGGGGCACAACGGCACCAAGCATAACAATTATAACAATAACTGCTATGCATAAAACAACTATAGGGTACGCCGAGGCACGCTTTACTATCGCTTTTAATTTTGCGTCCTTTTCAAACTGGGTTGCCATTCTGTCAAAAGACAGCTCTAAATTACCGCTCGCCTCACCTGCCGCAACCATTGTAATAAAAAGGTCGGGGAAGATTTTAGGATTATCACCCATCGCCTCAGACAGTGACGTGCCTTGCCTTATGCTTGTACAGCAATCTGCAATGGCGCTTGCAAGCATTTTATTTTCCGTCTGCTTTGCAAGCATGTCAAACGCCGACACAACGGGCACGCCCGCCGCCGAAATATTGGCAAATTGTCTGCAAAAAACAGCCATGTCGCGCGGCTTTGGTTTTTTTTCAAACAGTGTAATGTTTAAATTTTTATCCGCGAGCCCTGCCGCTGTAACAGATACGGGTATTTTGCCCTCTGCCTTAATAATTTCTTGCACTTGCTTTATGTCAACTGCCTCTATGGCGCCTCTGGTGTTCTTTCCGTCTTTATCTACCGCCACATATGAAAAACTTGGCAATATATCACACTCCTGATCGGTGTTTATCGATTATTTGTAAATTTTGTCGTACATTTAAGCCGAATAAATTACTATACCCATTTAACCGAAGTTAAATTGTGTATAATATTATACCATAAATATGGCACAAAATGCAATTTCATACCCAATTTTTATTTAGTAGCCTTTTAGCCCATTAACCTTTTTACAACGGCCGCTCTGTCCTGTGCAAAAGTTATTGCGTTGTCCTGTGTTATTTCACCCATTTGGTAAAGTTCAACAAGCGAGTCGTCCATAGTGCGCATGCCCATTTTTGCATTTGTCAGCATGGCAGAAGGTATTTGATACGTCTTTCCCTCGCGTATATTATTGCGTATTGCACCGTTTGCAAGCATAACCTCAAAAGCTGCAACACGCCCTTTACCGCTTGCAAGCGGCAAAAGTTGCTGCGACACAACACATTCTAAAACATCTGCAAGCTGTGTACGTATTTGCTGCTGCCCATGTGGCGGAAATACGTCAATAATACGGTCAATTGTGTTTGCCGCACCAACTGTATGCAGTGTGGACAGCACAAGGTGGCCCGTCTCTGCCGCAGTTACGGCTATTGAAATTGTCTCAAGGTCACGCATCTCGCCCACAAGTATTACGTCCGGGTCCTGCCTAAGCGCAGCCCTTAAAGCATTGGGAAAGCTTAGTGTGTCTCCGCCTAGCTCGCGCTGGTTTACTATGCTCCTACTGTGAGTATGCACGTACTCGATAGGGTCCTCAAGCGTTATAATATGCTTGCTATAGCGCTGATTAATCTCGTTTATAAGGCTTGCGAGCGTGGTTGATTTACCGCTACCTGTTGCGCCTGTTACAAGCACAAGGCCACGCTTTTTATCGCACATATTAACAACGGCGCTGGGCAGCCTAAGCTCCGACGGCGAGGGTATGCGCGTGTTTAAAAGACGGGCCGCAAGCGCATAGGTATTTTTTTGCGAGAACACATTGATACGGTATCTGCCAAGCCTCTCGACAGCATAGGCAAAGTCGACCTCACCCTTTTCTTTTAACTCCCCAAGCTGTGCCGGCGTTAAAAGCTCTTGCACAACCTGTTGCGAAACGCTCGGCGTAACTGGTGTATTTGTAAGCGCAACAAGCTTGCCGTCCACACGCCCAACGGGCGCAAGCCCAACGGTAACGTGCAAGTCCGACGCTCGCATCTGCGCGGCCAGTGCTATATATTCATCAAAAAGTATCATAAAAATTCAGTCCTTTAATAAGCCATTAAGTGTCGGCCTTAAACTTAGGCCTTAGATGTGATTTTATACATTTCATCAAATGTTGTTACACCGCGCACAACAAGGTTTGCAACGCTTATAAACAGCGTGCGCATGCCTTTGGATACTGCAATGTCCCTTATCTGCTCGGTAGACATGTTTGCAAGTACGGCACGGCGTATGTCCGGCGTCATCTCCATGATTTCGTAAACGCCTATCCTGTCAAAAAAGCCTGTGTCGTTGCAAAGCGGACAGCCTACAGCGTCATATACTCTAAGCACTTTATCCGCAGGCACTTTTAACAGCTCTCGCTCTTGCGCAGTGGCATCTCTCTGCCTTCTGCAAGTTGTGCAAAGGCGGCGCACAAGGCGCTGTGCAACAATGCCAACAATAGAGTCTGCAAGCAAATACGGCTCAATATTCATCTCTAAAAGCCTAGTAATAGTGGCCGCAGAGCTGTTTGTATGCAATGTGCTAACAACAAGGTGGCCCGTTATAGAGGCCTGCACAGCTATGGCCGCAGTCTCCTCGTCACGGATTTCACCAACCATTATAATGTCCGGGTCAAGGCGCAAAATAGAGCGCAGAGAATTTGCAAAAGTTAGGTTTGCCTTATTGTTTACCTGCACCTGATTAACGCCGGCTATTGTGGCCTCTATCGGGTCCTCAATGGTAATAATGTTGCAGTCCTCTTTGTTAAGCTCAGAGATTGCGGCGTATAAAGTTGTAGATTTACCGCTACCTGTAGGGCCTGTTACAAGTATAATTCCATTTGGGTTTGAAAGTATTCTGTCAAAAGTTTTAAGCTCCCACTCCTGCAGGCCAAGCTCTGTTTTATTGCGGATAAAACCAGACGCCATAGATATACGCATAACAATTTTTTCGCCGTATTTTGTGGGTATTACAGCCACACGCACATCGTAATCCGCGCGGTCAATAGTCATTGTAAAGCGTCCGTCTTGCGGGCGGCGGCGCTCTGAAATATCCATTCCGCTCATAATTTTAACACGTGTTACAAGCGCCGGCAAAAGGTTTATGTCGTAAAGCATTTTTTCTGACAAAAC
This sequence comes from uncultured Bacteroides sp., assembly GCA_964368295.1. GTDB lineage: Bacteria > Bacillota > Clostridia > Oscillospirales > Ruminococcaceae > Ruthenibacterium. The sequence continues at coordinate 2,616 of CAYJBO010000049.1, read as the reverse complement.
ACCGTCTACCCTGTAGCGTATGCGCACTTGTTTTTCAAGCGCATCAAAGTGGATATCACTTGCGCGCTGCCTAACGGCCTGCTCAATAATAGAGCGCACCAGCTGTACAATCGGCGCAGTCTCAAGGTCTGCCTCCGCCGCCTCTTCGTCCGCCTCCGCCTGTAATAGCTGTTCTTCTCTACCCTTTGCATATTGCTCGGCGGCGGACATTGCCTCGCCCGTGCCAAAATACTTATCCAGCACGGCGTTTATCTCGCCTATTGTCGCAATTCTGGGCTCTACCATCCTGTTTGTAATAATGGCAATATCGTCTTGTGCGGCCATGTCTATAGGGTTTGACATAGCAAGTATAAGCACGTTGCTGTTAGTCTCGCTATATTTAATAGGTAGCACGTTGTGTTTGCGCAAAATTGTACCGCTTATCATGCCTATAATGTCCGGGTCAATGTTAACACCGCGCAAGTTTATCCTCGGTATGTTAAGCTGTAATTGCAACATGTTTGCAATGTCATCATCTGTAACATAACCAAGCTCAATTAGGCAATCGCCAAGCCAGCGATGCATCTTTTTTTGCAGAGTAAGTGCCTGTTGCAACTGCTCTTCTGTTATTACTTTTTTAAGCACAAGTAAGTCGCCCAAACGGTATCTTTTCAGCGATTCATTGTTCATTTGATATAAACCTCTTTAATTGCTTTTTATACAGCAAGTTAATTTAATAAATTATTTTACACCATCTTAATTATATATTACACTAAAATTTTGTCAAAGTCCATAAAATAAAGTAAACTCGCAAAAAAATTTTAACATGAAAGATACAACTTTTTACAGCAAAAGTGAGCCCTGCAAGAGGTCATCTACTATTTTATACGTAAGGCCGCGCATTTCATCATTTGGCACCTGTCGGTCGGGCACCATTACCGCAAAACACCCCGCGGCAGAGGCCGCACGCACACCGTTGTGGCTGTCCTCAAAAACAAGGCATTTTTCAGGTTCTACCCCAAGGCGCTTTGCCGCTAACAAAAAAATGTCGGGCGCCGGTTTTGAGTTTTGCACCTCGTCCCCTGCGGCAATAACGCTTATGTATTCTTCAAGGCCTGCAACTTTAATATTGCTTTGCACCAACTGCTTTTTAGAGCTGGACGCAACCGCAACCGGCAGGTTTTTTTTGCGTGCAATTTCCAAAAGCTCTACAAGGCCTTTTTTTACAGGCACTTGCTTTGACAGCTTTACCTCAAACAGCTCCTCTACCTCATCTACTATTGCATCGTACGGCGCATCCTCGCCAAAAAGCCTCAAAAAGTCAATTTTACCCGTCTGCCTGCTCTTGCCACGCAAAAGGTTTAAATCGTCCATCACAACTTCTATGCCGTGTTTTTTTGCTATACCCGGCCAAACCTCGTCCGAGAGCCTCTCTGTATCAAACATTAACCCGTCCATATCCAATAAAACGGCCTTTATTTCCATAAATTTAATCACCTCTATAATATTATATCGGCAAAAATTCAGTTTTTTTAACACATAACACTATAAATCACAAATTTATCAATTTCAAGTATTGCAAGAATGATAAAATATGTTTAAAATAGTATATATCATTTTTAAAAGAGGGAATAATATGCTTAACATAACTATCGAAAAGACAACCACCCCCAAAATTAAACCCGACGAAAATAATTTGGGGTTTGCAAAGCATTATACAGACCATATGTTTATAATGGAGTACGACACGGGCATCGGCTGGCACGACGCTAAAGTTGTGCCGTACCAAAATTTATCACTGGACCCTGCGTGCGCTGTATTTCACTATGCGCAAGAGGCTTTTGAGGGGTTAAAAGCGTACAGGGCAGAGAATGGTGAAGTGCTTTTATTTAGGCCGGAGTGCAACGCACAGCGCATGATTGACACCTGTGAGCGCATGTGCATGCCCCAAATACCTGTAGAAGACTTTGTAAACGCCGTAAAAACGCTTGTAAAAGTTGACATAGACTGGGTGCCGCACGCCCCGGACACAAGCCTTTATATAAGGCCGTTTATATTTGCAACAGAGGCCGCCTTAGGCGTAAGGGCCGCGGATAAATACTACTTTATTGTTATATGTGCGCCGTCCGGTGCTTATTATGCAGAGGGCCTAAACCCCGTGCGCATACTTGTTGAGGACGAATACGTGCGCACCGCACCGGGCATGACGGGCTCTATTAAATGCGGCGCAAACTACGCAATGTCCATAAAGGCGGGCGAAAAGGCAAAACACGGCGGTTTTGCGCAGGTTTTATGGCTTGACGGCATTGAAAAACGCTACGTAGAAGAAGTTGGCAGCATGAATATAATGTTTAAAATCGGCGGTAAAATTTATACAGCCGCATGCTCTGACACTGTTTTGCCGGGCGTTACACGCCGCAGCTGTATAGAGCTTTGCAAAGACTGGGGCTACGAGGTTATTGAGGGCAGGCTCGACATTGCAGATATAATGAACGCGGCCGTTGACGGCACGCTTGAAGAGGTGTTTGGCACCGGCACCGCAGCGGTAATAAGCCCTGTTAAAGAGCTTGTTTATAAAGGCACCAGCGCCTTTGTAAGCGACAAGACGGGCGATTTAACACAAAAACTTTACGACAC